>JBCCOH010000033.1:0-42279 GCA_039111275.1 Cyanobacteria bacterium P01_D01_bin.1
GCCTGCAAATCAGCCGTAATATTCTCTACTAACGGATCGCTCTGCAAAAGCTGTAGCCGCTCGACTAGCCGATTAACATTCAAAGGTGCCTTTGCACCCAACGCTACACGACGACTGATATATCTAGAATTTAGCCGTTCGCTTCCTACTACTTCAATATCGGGAACGCTGCCTTCTACAATCTCGATAGTCACTACGCCATCCACAATCTGCTGAGGCGGCACAATCGCCCCAGAAGTCACGTAGCCCGCATCTATATAAAGCTGAGTAACCGCTGCTCGCGCTCCGGAAACGTCCAGGAACGTCTTATCAGGTCCAACAAAGTCAGCAGTTACAGCTTGCAATGCATCCTCAGCAAACACGGTGCTATTTCTAAATGCAAACCGACTAATAGAGAATTCAGCACCACCCTCAATTAGAGTTGGTTGGTCTGATTCGCCCAAATCTGGCTCGTCTGGAAGGGGCTCCAAGAGCTCGTCAGCTGGCGGCAGTGGCTCCTGTGGCACAGGCTCTGGCAGCGGCAGGGGCTGCGCTGGAAGAATATCCTGAGGCGGCGGCAGGGGCGTCTGCGCCGACGTGGACTGGGTGGCAGCTATTCCCGAAGCGAGAAACACAGCCAGCACAACAAATCTTCTGTATCTACAGAGATTCTTTCTTCTAATCTGACTGCCTCGTACAATACAATTGATTTTAGAAGCTACAGAAGCTATGGAAAAATCCGTAGCTCTACCGACTAAATAACGTGATAACGCCATGCAGCCTCCAGAAAACTGGCCGATACAACAAACGCTGCATCAGGACAAACAGACTGCCCGTTCTGTAGAAAGGACATTACTAAATATGGGAGGTAACAATAGAGAAAACTTTTCCGTGAAGGAATACGTTTTATAGATAACGAGCTCCAGACTCACTAAGACAATATCAGATTGCAGAGAATACTTCCGTAAATTTAACTAAATATATTGGTATGATTCATGACTTCTAAGAAAATATTAATGCTCACCGCTAATCCAAAAGATACTAATCAGCTGCGGCTAGGCGAAGAATCTAGGGAAATCTTGGCTGGACTAGAACGCTCAAAGCAGCGCGATCGCTTCGAGCTAATTCCCCGTTTTGCCCAGCGCCCGGATGACATGCGCCGAGCAATGCTTGATATCGAACCAGAAATTGTCCACTTTTCTGGACATGGCGGTGGCTCTCCTGGTCTGGTCCTAGAAGATAACAATGGAAATATGAAGTTTGTACAAACCGAATCGCTTACAAGATTGTTTAAGTTCTTTAGACAATCAATTGAATGCGTTATCTTTAACGCGTGCTACTCGGAAGAGCAGGCGGCGGCTATTCATCAGCATATTGACTGTGTGGTAGGGATGAATGCGGCGGTGGGTGATCACACCGCTATCAAATTCGCCGTCGGCTTTTATGACGCGCTCGGAGCAGGCCGCTCTTACGAAGATGCTTTTGAAATGGGATTGATATCGATTGATGTCGGCGGCTTACAAGGCAGCGATATTCCCCAGCTCAAGATTCGAGCTTGAGTTTTCAGCAAATTAAACAGAATTAGCTTCCGATGCCACTTCGATTGCGCTAGTTGCCATCGGCTGATTCAAAGCCTGCGCTTTGGTCGTCAGCAAAGATTCTAGGTGAGCGCGCAGCCTTTCTCCTTGTTCAAGATCGGCGATATAGATTTGACCACTTTGCTTTCTAAACAAAGGCAGCTCTGCCAATAGCCGATAGTTTTCGATATCTGAAGACTGGGCGCTGATCAGCGGGCGATCGCCCTCAGTCGGCACTAAACCAGGGGGCAAATGACCTTCGATCAGGGCTAACAGATGCGTCTGACAAGCCTGCACATCTATTCCGCGCTGAGCCAGCAAATGCATAATGCCACCTGCGGGCAACGGCTGTTCTGGCAAAGCCCGGAGCAGTTCTAGCAGCAAAAAGTAATCGTTATAGCGATGGCGATTGGCATCCAGGACATCGGGATAGTGACAGAGGTTTGCTAGGCCATAGGCCACGCGGCTACAGCTATTAGAATATTCACCGCTGTAGGTATCTTGAATAATGGTGGCATTGGGAAATTTTTGTCTGAGCCAGTCGGATATGATGCTCAACGAGGCCGCGCCGCCCGTACAGATCACCTGCTTGATTGACTGCGCCGAGAGTGATTTTTGGTTCAGTAGAGCGCTCGCCAGACGGTTGAGGCGTTGAATGTAGGGAGCAAAGACTTTGGCTTCTAGATCTTTGCGAGTGATTACCCAGGTGCGATCGCCTAGCTGCACATCTACTTCGTCTTCGTCTTGCAGCATCATCTTTAGATCCTGCGCCGCTGCTAGCGCCTGCCGACCCAAGGCAGAGTCATTCAACCGCTGACGCAAACGATGACGAATAATGCGATCGGCTTCACCCGGACGAGGGAGCTTTAGCTGATTAAGCCCTAGACTCGCCCAGTCAGTATCGGTAGGCTGAGCAGGAGTTTGAGCTTCATCGCTTTTCTGATTACTTTCTTCACTGCTCTCCTCCCTTTGAGTAGGTAAGTGCAGCAGCTGACAAATAATGTCTTGATCTACGTTGTCACCTGCATAGGTATAGCTACGTGATGCAAAGTCTAAGTAGCTGAGCTGCGCTAGATTCCTCGGCAGGTCCGCAACCGTCACCTCTGTTAAAGTTGCGCCCGCACTCACCACGACGGTCCCGCCGCTCCAGTTGCAGTTGTACAGGCCGGGCTGCTGATTATCACCAGGAATATCCACGCCCGGCGCAGGCAGGGCAGAAAGTAGCGCTGCAATCACATCTTCTACAAAGAAAACTTGGTCGGGCACTGTTACTAGTCCAGCCGATAGCACCGCTTCACGAATATTGAAGCTGTACGTATCTGGCCAGTTCGCCGGATAGCCAATAATCACACCTCGCAGACCACTAAGCGCACGGCGTAATACAGCGTCCTTTAGACCCACCGCATGACAGCTCATATGGCTACCACTTAAGGTTCGCAACAGGTCAGAGATTGCTGTTTGCAGCATCATCAGAGGCAATGACATCTGGTCAGACCACTGCACCCAGGGCTCTCCCGAAAAATCATCAGGAATGCCAGTTTTGACCATTGGCTTTAGCGATCGCAGCAATGGCGCATCCTCGTGCTGTAGCGCCGCTGGGCCCACTACATCAATTCCCATCTGTGTTGTCCCTTGCGTATCGATAGAGGCCACAGCCGGTAGCCGAAAGCGACTAGCTTCACTATCTCCCGCAACGCTCCAGCACAGCTCATACATGCGGTGACTGCGCCGATCCATCAGGACTGCCGACAAGCCTGTTGTACCCAAATCGATACCCAAAAACCAGTCCGCAGGCTGATCGCTATCATCAGGATCTGTTCCATCGTCCACCAATAGAAGACTAGGCGATTCTGTTGTCATGGATGCTTCTGCTTCTATTGATTCTTCTACAACAGAACTAGAAAGAGAATTGTCAGAACTCTCCAACTCAGAGTCGTCTGGCTGTTCGGGCGAATCGCTCAGCAATGAAGTTGCTGGTGTCGAAGCGTTGAATAACGAATCAATCAAATCATCTGCCTCATCTGGTTGAGGCTCTGCTGGTAGATCTTCAACTGCCAAATCTTCAGATGCTAGCCCTTCAACTGGGTGCTCCTCGACTGGCGGATCCTCTACTGGTTGATTTTCTACCGACGGATCCTCGACTGGCTGATCCTCAACTAGCTGATTCTCTGTTAGCGGGTTATCGGCAGCTGGACTCATCTCAGAGAAATCGAGTTCGTCGCTAAGTAGCGCAGAGCGATCATTCTCAGGCTGTCCCAGACTCAAGAGCAATTCTGTATCATCAACCAACAGATCCTCTACACCCGTCGGTGGCAGGTTCCCAGCTGGGTCACCCAGCGTAGAAAAGTCTTCTACGAAAAAATCTTCTACGGGATATTCTTGAGTAGCATAATCTGTAACAGCAGCAGCGGTATCAGTAGATGGTTCTGTCGGAGCAGCTTCTGACAGGTTATCTTCTGACAAGTCAGCCGCTGGAGAACCAGCTTCTAGCAGATCAGTTTCTAGTAGATCAACAGTAGGCTCATTATCTACAAAGTCATCTGTAAGATCATCTGTTGGAAAGTCGTCTGCCGCTAACAATTCCTCGCTGACAAATCCATCAACCAGATCATCTGAGTTGCCTGAATCTTCAATCTCACCAGTTGGTTGATCTGGGATAAGGGCCGATTCTACCCGTTCGGCATCGGTAGAGGCGGCTGAGCGAGAGCCAAAGACCTCAGAATCCAGGACATCGTCAGATAGCTCAGAAACAATCGGCTCTTCTAAATCAGAAACCAGCTCGCCGGGATCCACCTGAAACTCGGCAGCATTGCGAACCGACGCCTGATTGTCCGCTTCTAATGTGGCTACTAGCTCATCGTCTAGAGGAATATCATCTTCTGTCAACAAAGTCTCTTCTGCCAGAGCATCTTCTGCCAGAACATCTTGCGTCTCTTCAGTCTCTTCTTCATCCGCTGGCAAATCCGGTGTCAGCGCCGATTCTAAAACGACCTCTGTCTGATTATCTACTGTTTCGTCCAGTACACCATCCGCTAGCACGCTGTCTGCTGGCACACTATTTGCTAAACCACTATCTGCTAGACCACTATCTATTTCTGAGCCTTGATTCGCGTCTGCGTCTCTTGACTGTTGTAGGTTGAAATAGCTATCTGCTTCATTTCTTTCTTCTATTTCCTGATCAGACTTATCTACAGGTCCAAACGCAAGTTCGTCGGTGGACTCGTCGCCCGGTTCATCTGGGACCAAGGCTGACTCTAGAGGGTCTTTAGTCACAGGCGAAGCAGTCCGCGAGCCAAAGCGACTACTGCCATCAGGCGAACTAGAAACGGTGGGCTCTTCTAGATCCGTAATGAGTCCATCGGCGGGCTCACCTGGGTCTTCGAGAGCATGAAGTATTGATGTCTGGTTGTCAGCTTCCAACCCATCTAGCAAATCTTCTGATGTTGTCAGATCTATTTCTGTTTCCGTACCTACCTGGTCGGTCTGCTCCGCATCGACTTCATTCAGGTTGAGATAGCTGAATTCTCTATCTCCTTCAGCAGCATCGGCTTCAGCAGCGTCGACTTCAGCAGCATCGACTTGGTCAGATTCATCCACGTTAGGAAACGGTACAGGAGCCCTAAGCGGACCTAAATCGGGTAATACAGCAGCTAGTTCTACATCATTATCATCTTCTTCTATCTCTTCTACTGGTTCTTCTATCTCGCTATCGCCTTCTACTACTTCCGTTTTTCCTAATGTTTCTGTTTCCGAGAAAGGACTAGCCTGTGCACCTACGCTGTAGATTTCCGATTCTGCGTGTGTCACGCTAGCAGAGCTTTCATCTGATTCTGCAGTCAGATTATCTGCGCTCGAGTCATCTGTATTCAATTCATCTGTATTCAATTCATCTGTATTCAATTCATCTGTATTCAATTCATCTGTGTTCAATTCATCTGTGTTCAATTCATCTATGTTCGAGTCATCTATTTCTAGGGTGTCTACAGTCAGATCCTCAATAGTCAGCTCGGACAAGAACGCGGCGTCAGCAGTAGGAGTAACTTTTGCCTCGATATCAGGATCTTTTGCTTCGGCTTGGACTTCGGTTTGGGCTGCGTGTGCATTTGTGATCGCAGCGTTCACCATCATGTTGTCTGGCGTCAGTTCGTCCTCCTGATCGCTCCGGTCGATATCTAGCTTCAGCAAGTCGACATCAGTTGTGCCATCCTCACGGATGAACGTCTCTGGCTCCACCTCCGCAACTGCGTCTAGACTGCTGCCTTCTTCTACAGGGCGATCAGCAGCCAAAATGTCTTCAGCATGAATTTCCTCAGTGCTAGCAGAGACACCGTCGGCAACTGGCCAGCTCTCGTCTGACAAGATTTCGTCTGGAAGCGTTTCGTCTAGCAAAGTCTCGTCTGACAGGCTCTCGTCCGGCAAGCTCTCGTTTGGCAAAATCTCATCAAGAGAAGACACCGTATCAGCAACTGGACTGGCAGCTTCTGGCGTAGCTGCTGTACTCTCGGCTGGCGCATCTACAGAATCAGGCGCTAGATTTAGTCCCGCAACTGGCAAAGAGGACGGCTGGAGCGGCGAGAAAAAAGTTGGTTCTGGGGGCGTCGTCTGCCCAAGCTGCGCTGTCAGATGATCCACTAGCGATCGCACAATCACCTCGCCTTGACGGCCCAGACTGTGCATATTTTCGATCCCCTCATTCAGCGAGATCTGATAGGTATCGATATTGCTTTGCAGCGTTCCAAACATCCGCTGCAAAGTCGAATCAATATTAACTAGCAGCTGATCAGAGCGAGATTGTAGCTGACGCATCTCCTCTATTTGCTGCTCACGACTAGGCCGCAGAGCCAACTGCTCAGACTCCGCCGCTGCCGAAATCGTCGCGATCGCCGCCGCATGGTCCGACTCCATCTGCTCTAGTGTCTGCGTTACCTGTACAGACAGATTCTCCTGCAAGCGCTCCATCAGCACTGCTAAGAATTGATTCAACTGCGCTTCATCAATGTCTAGATAGCCTTCATCGCCGCGATTGGTGGCAGAATCAATCTCAGACCGCTCCTGGTCAGCGCGTTCTATTTCCCGTCCGAGATGCGATCGCTGCTCTTCTAACGTCCTTACCTCTTGCTGTAGGGCTTCTCTAGTCGACTGCAAACTATCTATCTCTAGACGTAGCGGCTGCAGCGCACTCGACTTGAGGAACTGCATCTCAGTCCGTAGCGCCTGTAGCAAATCTTCGGCAGACTCTGCCTTGGCATCTCCCTCAGCAGGACTAGAAGCCGAAGTCGAAGATAGACCAGACACCTGGTCAGATGTTTGGTCTGCTGTCGAGCCCGCCTGAGAGTCAACTGGCTGGACATCTACTAGCTGGGCATCTAGCTGCCCTGTTGTCGGATCGACCGGGCCCCAGCCGCCTGGCGCTTCAAATAGCTGCTGTAGTGATATCAAATAGGTCTGAGCCTGCGCTAGCATTTGCCGCTGCGGCTCGGTCTCACTGGCCTTAATCCACGGCGTTCTTGGCTTCACTGCGCCTAGAACTCGTTCTATATCAGCAATCAGCGATTGAATTTGTTCCTTCTGAGAAGTCACCATGGATGCCTTACGTATAGTCAAATGATTCTGTACCCAAAAGCTGCTCTGCGCTAACACCAAGAGCCTATCGCCAGACCCAAAAGGACAATTAAACAGATCAGCCAGTGCAGGTCAGCTAGTGTAGGCCAGTCAGTGAACCAGTCGGCAAAACAGTCAGTGAGCTGGTGCCCAAAGTTTAAGCTAGCCCCGTCAAAAAACCCAGCTTTACTCTGGTTACAACCGATAACCGAAAAAACAGGAACTAGCCGTCAGCCACAGCGTAGCTGTGCAAATGAATACCCCGGAAAATATACCATTCCTAGTTTTTTTGCAATGATCCTAAACAACAGCCAAGGATGGTATAAGTTGCAAAACTTCAGCTAGGCTCTAATAGTGCCAAATAGTGCAAAAATACCGCTAGTATCAAAAGCTACTAGCAACAAAATCGTCTCAACACCAGGACCAGCCGACTTACCACACCGGCCGATTTATCACACCGGCCGATTTATCACAGAGCGCCTTTACGCTTTTAATTGCAAAGAGGGTAAGGGTACTGTCTACCGATGAAAGCGCCTTTGCGCCTGTTCACGAGCTTACTTTACCAACAGAACTGTTTATCTAAGGTAATCTCGTCACTCACCATCAGACATCTTTATACGCATCTAATAGCTGCTCATGGACGGACATTCTTTCGATATTAGCGAACTCATCCGCGTCACTCCCTTCTTTCAAGACTTGGAAACAGACAAGGCTGAACAGGCGGCCAGTCAACTCGTTACACGCGAACATCCCGCGAATCAGGTGATCTTGCTAGAGAACGACTGGGGCAACTCGGTCTATTTTGTTTTAGAAGGGTGGGTGAAAATTCGCACTTACAACATAGACGGCAAAGAAGTCACGCTCAATGTTCTAGGTAAAGGCGAAGTATTCGGCGAAATGGCCGCATTAGAAGAAATTCCCCGCTCAACCGATGTCATCACTCTAGCGCCGACCATTATTGGCAGCATGCCTGCTCCTCAGTTCGTTAAGCTAGTCCATACAGAACCCATGGCGGGCCTTTGTTTAGCCAAGCTGATGTCCAAGCGTCTAAGGCAGGTCAATCGCCGCCTGCGGCTGCGCGAGTCAGATAGTCAGTCTCGTGTCGCCGACATTCTCCTGTTCCTGGCAGAAGGTCAGGGCAAGGCCATCGGCAAAGGAATGGAAATCCCCAACCTGCCCCACAGAGAACTCAGCGGCCTCAGCGGCCTCGCCAGAGAAACCGTCACCCGAGTACTCAGCAAATTAGAGAAAAAAGGCTTGATTCAGCGCGATCGCGATATCCTCAAAATCGTCGATGTCGAAGCCCTCGAAAAACTTCTGGTATAGCCCTCTTGCCCATGACCGCGCCCAATCACCCACCTACACCAGAACCACCAAAAGACGACGAACCCTGGATATCAGACGACCCTGCCCCCCCGATACCCCCCTCACCCCTCAACACTCAACTCTCTCCTTCCTCCTCCCCCCAGCAGCTGAGCGCAGTCGTAACGCCGAAGGCGAGGCAAGGCCAACGCGAAGCGTCTCCGAAGGAGTTGGTCCCCCTCCCCCTCGTCGAAACCGCCTTTCTCGCCAGCGCCGCTAGTCTCATGTGGCTAGTCAACGTCTACTTCCCCCCTGGTCCGCTGCTGCGCATCCTCTTTCCCTTACCGATCACCTTGATCTACCTAAGGTGGAACGCTAGGGCTGCGTGGATGGGAACGACAGTATCTGGCCTGTTGCTGACGATTTTGCTAGGACCGACTCGGAGTATCTTATTCGTCATGCCCTATGGGTTTCTAGGGATGCAGCTAGGCTACCTGTGGCGTAGAAAAGCAGAATGGAGCATCTCCATTATGACCGGAGGGCTAATCGTCACCTTCGGAACATTCTTTCGGATTTGGTTACTGTCTCTACTGGCGGGGGAAGACCTGTGGGGATACCTGATTGCGCAGATTACTCAACTCATAGATTGGAGCACGCGGATACTGACTAACTGGGGCTGGGTTGGGCTAGGGACGCTGGGTCAGCCAGGGATGGAAGTAATTGCGATTGCGGCTGTCTTCGTGACTATCTTTGCCAGTATCGTCTATCTATTTACCGTCCATCTCGCCGCCTGGCTAATCCTTGAACGGCTGGGCATTGTCATGCCAGAGCCCCCCGGCTGGGTGCAGGTGCTAATGGACGAATAGGATGATCAGACTCTGCGCTGAGGCAACCGCTGGAGAGGGCAATCGCTGGCTCAACCAGCATCGAGGCAACAGGCCGCTGTTCACCTGCATTCTCAGCTTCACAGAAACTGCTCTCATCCCAGATATATCCGCCGCCGGAGAAACTCCACAAAAGCGGCGACTGACCGCTGCCGCCGATGGCGAATACTTGCTAAAAGGAACCTCACTGCCTTACTTGCCAGCAGGCATCTCTCCAGCGCTGATTACTCGAGCAATCCTCCTCAAGCAAGCTATCGACTGTCAGCTAATTAGCACCGGACTGCCTACACCTTTGAGCGTCCCGCACCTATCGATAGCCCAAGTTACCGCCAAGTCCATTCAATCAGGACGAGCCATGTCGACAGCCGAGGTTAATTTACTCTGGCAAGCAGGCAAGGAACTGGGTCAGCAGCTCACCAAGCGCTGTGTAGGCAGCTATTTGATTATCGGAGAATGCGTCGTTGGGGGTACGACGACCGCGCAGGCCATACTCGCAGGCTTGGGCTACAGCGTGACCAACCGAGTGGGGAGTAGTCTGCGGTTGGGTAACCACGCGCAAAAGCAGCGTTTGGTCAGCCAAGGACTAGCCCGATGGAAGGGCCAGCAAAAGCAGTCAGGCTCAGCGCTGGGGTTAGTATCCGCAGTGGGCGATCCGATGCAGATTGTAGCGGCCGCAATGACGCTAACAGCCAGCCAGGTTTGTGGGGTCTTGCTAGCGGGTGGCTCACAGATGTTAGCTGTCTATGCGCTGAGCCAGGCACTAGCGAAAGAGCAAGGAATGAAATGGCGAATCGATCGAATAGCTGTCGGCACTACGCGCTGGGTGATAGAAGATGCGATCGCTGACACCACCTCGATCGCACAGCAAATAGGCGCTACCTACCTAGCCAGCGAGATTGACTTTAGCCAGTCACCCTACGTGAAGCTACGGGCGTACGAGCAGGGATTTGTGAAAGAAGGCGTAGGCGCGGGAGGATGCGCGATCGCAGCTTATCTGTATGGAGAGTGGACGCGATCGCAGCTTCGTCATGCTGTTGAAGCGCAGCTGCGTCTAGATGGCTAACCACCTAATAGGCTCGGTACGCCATGATCTGCTCCTCTAGAGCAGCTATCCGGTTATAGGCAGCCGTTAGCTGAGCCGTTAGTCGCTGAATCTGAATCTCTGGCGACAGCGTCCGGGTGGTGCTCGACGATTCTCCATCCAAATAGGCATCGTCGCTAAGTATATCTTTGTGCGTCATCGCTGGGTTAGGAGCGCGTCGCATCGCTGTCGGAGGTAGGTTAACCGCGCCAGCATCCGGCAAGATATCTTTACTAAAAGATCGACCGTTGCCGTTAGTGATGCTTGCATCTACCTTCTCGGTCAACTGCGCCATCAAGCCGTGGAGCGAGTCAACCTTATCACTCAGCTCAATCACCTGCTTCTCTAAAACATCCATAGCTATAATCAGTCGCATCATTGATTCTCCCAATCCTATTAATAAGGACAGCAGTTGATCACCGAACCAACCAAATCATTTAACCTTTCGCCAAAAAAAACTTACGCAAAGACTGAGCTATAATACGCAGCCTAATTTTTCCGCCTCACCTTTCCGCCTCACCCGCCACAGCAAGGGTCAGCCTTCGATCCTTCCGCAAAAACAGCCGTATAAGACAGGTCGTCAAATCCGAACCTCTACAAAGCGTCGAAACGTTCATTAGGCGATCTATACTTCTTATGCAGTGCAAAGAAAGTACACACGTTTTAGCCCCAGAGGTCTTATGAATTTTTTAGCAAAAGCATTCCGTAGCTTAGGTAGCTTCCTAATGATGGCTACACTCGTAATCAGCAGTTGCGCAGTGCTAGCGACTCCAGCGCTTGCCGCTGACCAAACCGTCAAGATGGGTTCAGACGGTGGATTGCTTGTCTTTGAACCCTCCACTATTACAATTGCTCAGGGTGACACCGTTACCTGGGAAAACAATAAGATGGCGCCTCACAACGTTATCTTCGATGCGAACAACGTTCCTGGCGGCAAACCGGTTGCAGACAAATTGACTAACAAGCAGCTTACGTTTGCCCCCGGTGAGTCCTACTCGAGCACTTTTGATGTAGAACCCGGTGAGTATACCTACTACTGCGCTCCTCACCGGGGTGCTGGCATGGTCGGTAAAGTTATTGTCGAGTAGGTTTCATATCTGAGTTTATTGGCGACAAGCGCTTCACCTAGGGTAGAAACGTTGACTGCTAGCAAGCTCGAACAATAGTTATAGAAAGGCGTTGTCATACATCACTGACAGCGCCTTTTTAGGTTTTCTTGGTACAGGCGCTACTTGGCCTGCGGTACCGCTTGCTTCTAGCAGTTGCCTATGTATTGAGCCCTATGCATCAAGATGAGTAGCCAGAGCTATACGTTCAAGCTGTCTGGCATAAAGGTGTTCGCGCTTACTAGCAGTAACAGTCGCTACTTGATCTAGCTATTGATTTTGTGTGATAGTCTTTAGCTGTTAAAGCTGTAGAAAAAGTAATATTGAGAAGAGAGAGCGTGTCAAAACGTTTGTTCGCTAGGGTATTGGGCCAATGAGCGATACCACTGCATACTTGGCGGGCTGTGCCACAACGGGGGTTGCAGCCTTAGTGCTATTGGTAGCGCGAGTAGGCATGGTGTCTACCGGTAGCGAACTCGACCTAGCAAATCGTCAGAATGATCAGCAGAGCGATCGCTTTGCCCAAGTAGAATCCATCGTCTCTAGCCAACAGCCCGACGCCCAATCTCAGCAGGCATTAGAGACCGAGATCCGCAGAGAGCTAGATAAACAGCGCACCCTCACTCAAAAGCTAGAAGAACAGCTCAGCGAACAAGAAACTCTCTCCGCCAGTCTAGAAACTCAGCTACAAGAGCAGTCAGAAAAAACTCAAGATCTGCTCAGCCGCATTCAAGATTATCAGCGATCCGTAGAAGATATTGAGCTAGAAGACAAAATTGCTGCTGCCGTCCGCCCTACCACAGACGCAGCTACACAATCCTCTGGTCCGTCTACCTCATTGATTTGGCTAGGGGCAGGGGTTGTTATCATTCTGGGTCTCGGTGGCGGTGGCCTTATTCTCTGCTCTATACTCTTAATTTTGCAAAGCCAAAGGCGATCCGTGCGTCCCATGCCAATGCCACCCATGCCGATGCCACCCGCCTCAGACTACCGCTACTACGATCCCGCCTTGCTTCCCCCCACGCAGGTTCCACCTCGTCGCCCTTCTTACTACGACTATCCTCCCTCACCCTATGACTACACACCGTAGAGATTTCTCTTCTTAGGAATAGCAAATGAAGCTAATCATCGGAAACAAGAACTATTCCTCTTGGTCTCTACGAGCCTGGATGCTGCTAACCAAATTCGAGCTTGGGTTTGAAGAAATCTTAGAATCTCTCGAACGCGAAAATTCACAAGGGACGCTCACCGAAAGATTACAGCAATATTCTCCAACTGGCCGTGTACCTGTGTTGATAGACGGAGAAACAACAGTCTGGGATTCACTCGCAATCTGTGAGCATGTCTCTGAAAAGTATCTATCAGGTAAAGGATGGCCTGTAGAAGAGTCTCTAAGAGCTGAAGCTAGATCTATCTGTGCTGAGATGCATTCAGGCTTCATAGGTTTGCGTAGTGAACTACCGATGAACTGCCGCGCCAGTCGAAAAGTGAGCCCTTCGGTCGCCGCCTCGCGAGATATTGCCAGAATTGATGCCATCTGGTCAAAGTGCATGACTCGTAATCCAGACACTTGGCTATTTGGTGAATTTTCGATTGCAGACTGCTTCTATGCGCCTGTAGTGATGCGATTCAAGACTTACGGGACTGTTCTATCAGAATCTGCAACTCGATATCAGAACTTTTTCTTGGAAGATTCCACTCTAAAAAAATGGGTTGATGCTGGTAAAGCCGAAACGGAGATTCTGCCAGGGGATGAAGCAGGAGAAGAAAGGTAAACTAGAAAGTAACAGATATCTTCTGCGTTTTTGTGTCTCAAGCGCTTCGTCTTTCGTCGATCAAAGATTGAATCTGCTGATTGATTAGCTGCGATCGCGCATCCTGCTCTCTAGCGTAAGCTTGCAAAATATCGTATATTCCTTGAATATTTCGCTCTGCCGAGATTAGACGAATGTCACTACCCGCCTGACTATTCGCCATGGTCTGAACCTGCTGAGTCAATAACCTTAGCTGCTGGTCGTTGCTAGCAACAATTTGCTGAAGTCTATCGATAGCTCTATTGTTGTTCTCCATCGCCACAGCGTTCTTCTCAATCGCCGCAGCATTCTTCTCAATCGCCACAGCATTACTAGCGACCAGCGCCCTCAGCTCTTCGTCTGTCATATCAGTATCTTGCAACCATCTCCACTCTTACAGTCATCTTAGCGCCTCGAACGATCACGTCATGCTGAATGTAGCTGTCTTCTACTATGAGCGTCTTCTCTCATCAATCAGCGCTTGAATCTGTTGATCAATAAACCGTGAGCGCTCAGCCTGTTCTTCAGCATTTGCGCGCAGAATGTCATATATGCCCTGAATTTGACGGTCAACCCTAACAGCTCTGTTTTCGTCATTAGCCTGATTCTCTGCCAGCGAACGAACCTACTCAGACATCAGGCCAATTTGACGCTGCGTCGCTTCTACTAGCCGATCAATACTCTAGGTTTTCCGGTCGAGGAACTCTATAGCTCTCACGTTTTGCTCAGTAGTTTGAGCGGTTCTAGCCACTAGTTCTCTGAGTTCTTCATCTATCATGAGATTTCCAGCTGGATAGTGCCACATCTTCAACTAAAAAGGCGGCACCCAGATTCGAACTGGGGATAAAGGATTTGCAATCCTCTGCCTTACCACTTGGCCATGCCGCCGCTGAAGCACTAATATATCAAACTTTCGAGACCTCTTGCCCAAAGATTACAAGAGAGCCTAGAGATACCCTCGAAGTAGTGGATTAGAGCAGAATCTGATCAATCATTCTGTTTGCCTGGCTTTCGTAGCTGCCGCCAAAGAGATTGAAGTGGTTGAGGATGTGATACAGGTTGTAGAAGACCTTGCGCTGGCGGTAACCGTTGTCTATGGGAAGAACGGCGTCGTAAGCCTGGTAGAACTCGCTGGGGAAGCGGCCAAAAAGTTCGGTCATGGCCAGATCTGCTTCGGGGTCACCGTAGTAGGTGGCAGGGTCTAGGATGACGGGTTCTCCAGCGGTGGTGATGGCGGCGTTGCCAGACCAGAGGTCGCCATGAAGCAGCGAGGCGGTCGGGCTGTGACCTTTCAAGAGCTTTGGAATGGCGTTCATTAACTCGTCGCGGCGGGGGAAATGGCCACCTTTATCATGGGCGAGTGAGAACTGGGGGCCGAGGCGGCGATCACGCCAAAATTCCATCCAATTCTCACTCCACTGGTTCTGCTGCGGCGTTGCGCCAATTGTATTGTCTCGATGCCAGCCGTAGCCCTGGGAACTAGCCGCTTGATGCATTGCCGCTAGCTGTTCACCCATCTGTCGCCAAGCGCAGCTGTTGCGTCTGCCACCAAGCTCTATCCACTCCATCACGATATAGCTAACCGAATCCGCCACGCCACAGCACAGTGGCTGTGGGACTCGAATTGATCGGCTATCATACATCGCCTGTAGGCCATCTCGCTCAGCCTCGAACATGGCTAGCTGATCTGCTCGGTTAGTTTTAACGAAGAAGATCCGGCGCTGATCCGAGACCTTAGTGGCCTGGTTGATACACCCGCCGCCCACAGACTGCTGAGTATCGATCTGAAAAGGTGCGCCTGTTACTTTGCTGATCTGCTCAGCGATTTGAGCGGCGATAGAACTGCTTAAAGGTGCCATTTTTTTACGCCGCTCTATACAGACTCAGTTGTCTGGACGTCGCTCTGGGTATCGGTCTGGCCATTGCCTTGGCCAGGCTTGAAGATGACTACACCATAGGCGTCGGTGGGGAGATAGCGCCGCACCGCAGCTTGAATCGCGTCAGCGCTGACATCGCGGATGCACTGTGGGTAGCTCAGAGCATGGTTAATATCACCTGTGATCGATTGGTAGAAGCCGTAAAGGCCAGCGCGATCACTCGGCGTTTCGTTACCAAAGATGAATCGGTTAGCAACTTGGGTCTGCACCCGACTCAGTTCTGCGGCAGTCACGGGTTCATCATGTAGCCTTTGCAAGTGCTCTAAAATCGCAGCCTCAGCTTCAGCGAGCTTTTCTACTGGCATCCGCGCCGAAATCGAGAAGATACCCTGGTTGCTAAAGGTCATATTGCTAGCCGAGATACTGTTGACCAGTTGCCGCTGTTCGCGCAGGTCGTCAATCAGTCTAGCCGTGCGACCCTGGCCCAAGATAGAAGCACAGACATCTAGCGGATAGGTTTCTTCTAGTGATCGCATCCCAGGCACTCGCCAGTCCATCACCAGCCGCGCCTGCTGCAAAGACTCATCTACATATTCTGCCCGGTGGATTTTTGCAAAAGGCGCTTCGGCTTGAGAGGACGGCACCTGTAGCTTCATCTCGTCGCTGGCATAGCCGCGATCGCTACGAGCTAACGCCTGATCAAAGCCCTCCTCGACCACCCGAGTGAGCTCTTCGACTGGCAGATTGCCCACAGCGACCACCGTCATATTCTGCGGCTGGTACCAGGTATGATGAAATGCTCGCATCTGCTGGGCGCTCAGTGCTTCGACCACGCCTGTGGGTCCCAGCACAGGGCGACGATACGGCAGCCTATCAAAACTCATCTGCATAGAGCGGTAGAACGTCCGTCGCTGCGGGCTATCCTCCGCTCGACGAATCTCTTCTAGGATCACAGGACGCTCTTTGTTGAAGTGGTCATCTTGCAAGCTAGCATTCATGACTAGCTCTACTTGCAGCGGCGCTAGCGTTGCAAAATCCTGCGGTGCAGTAGTGATGTAATAGTGCGTATAATCCTGGCTAGTCGCAGCATTCGTATAGGCGCCCCGTTCTTCAATCAGCCGTTCAAATTCACCAAAACCGATCCGAGGCGTTCCCTTGAAAATCATATGCTCTAGGAAGTGTGCCATGCCGTTAATCGCATCGGACTCTACCTTGGAGCCAATATTAAGCCAGATGCTGAGATTGACCGCGTCAATCGGCATCTGCTCAGCAATCACAGTCAGCCCGTTAGGGAGACGGCGAATCGTTGGGGAAATGATCTGGGTGGAGGCATCATCGGCCGATACAGAATCGTCAGATCCGGCGCTGAATGAAGTGATATCGGGAACGGCAGAAGAGACCATATAAATCGGGATTTTTGTTTAAGAAATGCTTTGCTCGTATTGTAGTGGAGAAATTAAATAAATCTATTACACCCGCTTTAAAGATAGCCAAAATAGAGGTATATAGGGCTTGGTGTTGTCATTAGGAATAGATCGCTGTGGGAACATGGATTAAAGAAACGGACGCTGCCTTCTACCTGATGGAAGGCGGTTACTATATTTCTAAGATCACGAAATACCCCTCCAAGACCAATCCTGCTGAACAGGTGCTAAACGTAGCGGGAATGAAAGCTTGGTTCAATCGCCCGGATTCGCCTAGAGGCATGACGGTCTCTAGAGGCAGTGCCAGTCCAGAGCCTAGACCCAAACCTGAATTGGTAGCCTCGCCCGCGACCAAGCCTGCTACCGATAGCCCAGCCGCTAAAAAACCAAAGCGAACAAACCAGAACGGACTGCTGCTGATCAAGTCTTTTGAGGGCCTGCGGCTAAAAGCGTATAAAGACGCAGTCGGCATTTGGACGATTGGCTATGGCACCACTAGGGGCGTCCGGCCTGGGCAAACGATCTCTGAGGCGCAGGCGGTGCAGTTTTTACAAGAAGATCTCACTCGCTTTGAAAAAAGTATCAACGAAGTCGTGCGAGTAGCGATTAACGACAACCAGTTCTCGGCACTAGCCTGCTTTACCTACAACGTCGGTTCGGGGGCGTTTCGCAGTTCGACCCTACTCAGGAAGCTCAATGCAGGCGATGTTCGAGGAGCCGCAGACGAACTACTGCGCTGGGATAAAGCCGGGGGCAGAACGCTAGCTGGACTTACGCGCAGACGAAAGGCAGAAAGGCTATTGTTCTTAGGCGAGGACTTTCACAAGTTCTTGTGAACAGTCAGTTCTGGTAGCAGTTAGTTTCAGTAAGTGATTTTGGTAATGCGCAGTAGAGCAGCTCTTACGCCCTATCTATTTCTAGCACCCGCTTTGATTGTGCTGGCCTTGATAGTGTTTTGGCCCGCGCTGCAAGCCTTTCGCCTTAGCTTTATGGAGTACGGGTACGATGTTACTCAGGCACCTGAGTGGGTGGGACTACAGAATTTTCAGCGGCTGTTTAGAGACGAACTGTTTTGGCAAACCCTGAGAAATACGGTGCTGTATTTGGTCTGCGTAGTACCGGTGCTGGCGATCGCACCGCTCCTACTCTCGATCCTGGTCAACCAAAAGCTCAAAGGCATTCGCTGGTTTAGGGTCGCCTACTACACCCCTGTCGTCGTCTCGATGGTGGTCGCAGGCATTGCGTGGAAATGGCTGTACGCAGAAAACGGTCTGCTCAACCAGATCGCCTCTAGCATTGCCGGTAAAGAAATTTCGATTCCCTGGCTGACCAGTCCGAACTGGGTACTGTTTAGCGTGATGGCAGTGACTGTCTGGAAGGGACTGGGCTACTACATGGTGATCTATCTGGCTGGGCTGCAAGGACTGCCTGCAGATCTGTATGAAGCAGCCGCAATCGATGGATCCGACGGCTGGCGCAAGCATTGGGATATTACGCTGCCGCTGATGAAACCGTATATCTTTTTGGTGGGAGTGATTAGCGCGATCGCAGCTACTAAGGTATTCGAAGAGGTCTTTATCATGACCCAGGGTGGACCACGCAGCGCGTCCAAAACCGTTGTTTACTACGTCTACGAGTCCGCCTTCAAAGATCTGGACATGAGCTACGCCTGCACAATTGGTCTCGTTCTATTTTTGATTATTCTAGCGCTGTCTTTTGTCCGGCTAGCACTATCGAATCCAGCAGAATCAGGAACTCAGCTATAGCTGTGACTCCGTTTCAAACTATGCCTCCGCTGCAGAGCATGGCTTGCAGAGCATGGCTTTCAAACCATTCTCATCAAACCCTGTTGCCCAACTAAAATTTCCCTCAGAAAGCTAACGATCCCCACCCAGATAATCGGCGAAATATCAACCCCGCCAATTGGAGGTACTAGCTTACGCACAGGAATCAAAAATGGCTCCGTCGGCCAAGCAACTAGAGCCCAAGGCAGTTTGCTTAGATCGATTTGGGGATACCAGGTAAGGATAATGCGAAAGAGGAATAGCAGTGTATAAAGACCCAGCAGCAGGCTAATAGCCAATGTGGCAGAGCCCGTAGAGAAGACATTTGACATGGGAAGGCAGATAAAGTGGACAGAAAGTGAAAAGTGGACAGAAAGTGAATAGACAAAACGAATAGATGAGATCAGCGAAGCTGTAGCTATAGCTTAGTCCCTCGTTAGGGGTTCGTAAAAGTTTGTAAAAGGGCTTCAAGAAAAGGGCTCTAGCTAGCCATTGCCTGTTTCCACTGCCGAGCGCTATTGCTTTTCAAGGGCGGCAATTGCCGATATTATTAAGATCAATAAACAGAATCTCTTTGCTGCCCCTTGCGCTCAAGCCAAGGCATGATCCTATGACTCCTTCTTTGACTAATTTTCTACTCAGCCTGTTAGCAGGTCTGCTGATTCTTGTCATTCCTGCAACCATCGCACTTATTTTCATCAGTCAGCGCGACCAGATCAAGCGCGGTTAGACCTAGCGCCTTTCAAAGTAGCAGCTTTCAAAGTAGCAGCTTTCAAAGTAATCTTGGCCAGTGCTTGAAACTGGGAGGACAGAAGTGATGTCCTCCCAGTTTTTGTGTGTTGTTATTATGATCACAATAAGGATGCTCGCCAGAGAAATCACCAAAGGCAAATTACAACCAAGCAGCCAGCGTGACTTTCTGCACTGCTGACCGAGGCAGGGTTAGAATAGAGAACTAGCAGCTGTCCCCATGCCATTCCAAGGGTATGCAGTTCAAAGGTATGCAACTCAGGTATGCGACTCGCAAGGGTGTGTCATTCAAGGGACAGTGCAAAAGGTAAGAGAATGGACTTTCAACGAGTAAATCAGAGGATTCAGCTGTGAATTTTGGAACACCTGTTCCGCTATTAATAGGCATTATTTTAATTCTTGGTGCGCTAGCGCTGTTCTTCTTAGAAAAGGTCAGGCCCGGTTATGAGCGTGATTCGGACAAGGTCTATGCCGTTTTGCTGCTGATTTCCGGCCTCTTTTTGCTAGCTCATTTGGATATGGAACTACTGGCCTCTTTTCAGCAGTTGCTGATGGCAGGCATGCTGACAACGTTGCTGATTGAAAGCATTCGCAACCGACTGCCAAAATCAGATCCGCTAAGACCGCCAACTGAGCCGATGGTAGATCGACGTCCGCCTGCTAGACCGCGCTACGACGATAGACCGCCTGTGCGCCGAGGCTACAGAGCAGAGCTAGACGACCGACCTGCCTTTCGTGATCGCCCCCCAGCCGATTTGCCACCAGTCCGAGCAGGCGCCCCCAGAATGAACCCTGGAATGAATCCGGCCCAAGCTGCCTATTGGCCAGATGACTATCCTGGAAGCCGCGAACCTCGCCAACCTTACGAAGAATATCGAGGCCCAGCAGGTCGATTGCAGCCAAGTCCACCTGTTAATAACGCCCCTAGCAACGGCAGACCTGATGCTAGGACCAGCGACAGATTTGACGGTCCTCCCAGCAATCAATACACAGACAACGCTCAATACGGTCAGCGGCCCCCGGCTCCTCGTCCCCCTGTTCGCCCAACGGGTCCTTCTCTTGAGAGGGCATCCGAGCGCTCTGCCGACTACCCAGTCGAGAGACGAGCTGAAACCTATCAGCACCGCTCTGCTGAAGATAGACCCGCTGAGAATAGACCTAACGTCAGATCGGACAATCAGCTAGATAGAAGTCCCAACGGAACAACCCGTTCCTCTAGTGGACAAAGCCCAAACGGCGATCGCACCTTGAACGTTCGCCCTTACAGTGAAGCGCCAAAGCTGGACGATGACTATCGACCTAGCGACCAGCCAGAACGGGCGTAAGTACGGATATTGTCTGGGAGCGGCTGATCTTCTAGAAGCCGAGGATCTGGAATCGGCTCATCCGCTGTAGACGACAGAGGTAAGACACCGGCCCAAACAGGCAGCGAGTAGTCAGCTTCAGCGTCTACAGGCGGACCCATGCGGATTTTGGCGGAGGCTTCGATAATTGGTAGCTTGAGAACGCAGGTCTCGGCTAGCTCCTGTGGATTTGGCGATCGCACCTGGTCCCACCGACCTTCAAGCACATGCTCTGTAAAAGCCTTCAGCGCCGTTATCTTCTCTTTGGCGTCTGTTAGGGTTTGCGCCTGACCAAACAGCACCACAGAACGATAGTTCATGGAATGATGATACGCAGAACGCGCTAGAACTAGTCCGTCTAGCAGCGTTACCGTAAAGCAAACGTCAACACCCGTCTGTAGCGTTTTGACCAAACGACTAGCGCCCGCACCGTGAATATAGACGCAGTCTTCTACGCGAGCGTAGGCAGTCGGAATGACAAACGGCTGATTGTCGAGAGCGAACCCAACCTGGCATACCAAGCCCTCATCTAGAATTTTTGCAATGCTGTCGAAGTCGTAGCGGCCGCGTTTGGGCACGCGTTTGATTTTCGTTTTAGGTGTTTTGGTAATTTGTGATGTCATAGAAGTTTAGAGGGCGATCTAGAGAAAGTGAATTACCGTCAGGGTAAGCGCTAAACTGGACACTTCCAAGAGCCAATTCCTGATCAACCGACCAGTCCAATTTGCAGCATAGATATGGGTAGTTCCTCTGAGCTAGATCTGGTGATAGATCTCAGGCCAGATACTGGTATGGCGCTGCATCGACAGATCTATGAGCAGATTCGAGTAGCGATCTTGACAGGTAGAGTGCGATCGCACCAGAAGCTTCCAGCTAGCCGACAGTTAGCCATTAGCCTTGGCGTTTCTCGTACCACCGTTACCCAAAGCTATGACCAGCTAATTAGCGAAGGTTATCTACAGACCAAACCCGGTGCGGGTACCTTCGTCTGCGCTCAAGTACCTGATTCACTGCTCAGCATCAATCCAACTCGTAATGACATAGCCAGAGACAGTGCATCAGAGCTAGAAACAGCCGCGCTAGAAACAGCCGCGCAACCACCGCTTGCAGATCTATTCTCAGCCTATGGCGATCGCCTCAGCCGCCTACCAAAACGCGCTAGCGCATTTACTGCGACCCAGCTCCAAGCGAGAACCCAGTCCAAGCCAGTGCTTAGCTTTCGCTACTGGCAACCTGACGTTTCACTATTTCCAATCGAGCAATGGCAGCGATGCATTAACCGTTACCGGGCGAATAGTACAGACTGGATGAACTACAGCCAGGACTCGTTAGGATATGAACCACTACGCAATGAGATCGCTAGCTATGTCGCTCAGACTAGAGCCGTTCACTGCCATCCAGACCAGATTCTGATCACCCAAGGCACTCAGCAGGCGCTGCACCTGATAGCTAGAGTGCTGCTGGATACTGGTGATGTGATCGCTCTCGAAAATCCCGGATATCTTAGCGCCAGACAAATATTCGGCAGTCACAGCGCAACCCTAGTGCCGATTGCCGTAGACGATGAGGGCATGCAAGTGAACGAACCAGATGGTCTGGTTGGTCAGTCGGCCCGATTACGGATCAAGCTTGCTTATGTCACCCCTTCACATCAGTTTCCAACTGGCGTTTTGATGTCTCTATCGCGTCGGCTGGCTTTGCTACAGTGGGCGCATCAGACCAACGCACTCATCATTGAAGACGACTACGATAGTGAATTTCGCTACAGTGGCAGACCCGTTCCTGCCCTACAAGGACTCGATACCCATCAGCGCGTTCTGTATATCGGCACTTTCTCAAAGGTAATGTTCCCTGGGCTACAGCTAGGCTACGTTGTCCTGCCCCCGTCGCTAGTCTCAGTCTTTGCGCAGGCCAAATGGATGTGCGATCGCCAGAGCTGCCTTATTCACCAAGCTGCGCTCACCGACTTCATCGCCAAAGGTCACCTCTCTAAACACATTCGCCGCATGAGAACTCTATACGCTCAGCGCCGAGAAGCTCTAATCGTCGCCCTAGAGTCGGCCAGCTCGCGTAGCCTATCTCAGGTCGGTGAACCAGCCGGACTCCACATCATGGTGAACCTACACACCGCACCCAAACCCGATCATCAGCTAGTTTCCCAAGCAGAAAAACAAGCAGTAAAGCTTTTTAGCGCTCAGCCATACTACCTACCCGCTCCGCTCTGCCCATTCCCTCACAGTATGAATCGCAGCGTGAATGGGGAGTTCATATTCGGATTCGGAGGACTCAACCAAGCAGAAATCGCCATAGCCATAGCCAGAATTCGCCCCTGTCTATAATTTCTTAACGCCCACCCGGTAGCCGAACGCAGTCGAAGCTACAGCTCATCTAGCAGCCGAGCCCATGCACAATCCGCTTCCACCGCTTTCGAAAAGTAATTTCCCTGGACATAGGCACAGTCCATCTGTTGCAAAGACTGCCACTGAGCCAAACACTCAACCCCTTCAACGATCACGCGAATCTCTAACGCCGATGCCAGCGATAAAATAGCTTTCACAATCAGTTCATCCTGCCGAGAGGTTGCCGAGGCTTTGGAAAATTCGGTCGGATAGTTTTTGACCAGTCCTTTTGCTGACTGCTTTGGGCCTTCGACCGGGCAGGCTCTATCCGACTGTCCTAGGCAGCGGATAAAGGAACGGTCAATTTTCAGAACATCTACTGGAAGCTGCTGTAGATAGTTTAAGGAAGAATAGCCCGTACCAAAGTCGTCTAGGCTGATGCGTACGCCTAGATCCCGTAGCTGCACCAGCGTTAAGATGGCCTGCTCTGGATTGTCGATCATCACATTTTCGGTGACTTCTAGAGTTAGCTGCTCTGGCTCGACAGCATAGCTGACTAGCAAACTGTGAATGTATTCCACCAGATCAGCCCTACTCAGGTGGCTACCGGCTAGATTGACGCTCACAGAAGGTGACAGTCCCTTTTTTCGCCAGCTGACTAGCTGCTGACAAACCGACTCCAGTACCCAGCGGTCAATTCTAAAGATTAGCCCTAGCTCTTCTGCGACTGGGAGAAAGTCATCCGGACTCATTAGTCCCAGCTCGGGGTGCTGCCACCGTACCAACGCCTCAAATCCGACTGTTTTACCTGTTTTGATATTCACAATCGCCTGATAGCGGACTTCTAGCTGCTGCGGCTGTTCAATAGCGGCTGCCATCGACTGCTGCAAACTTACGTTGAAGGCGATCGCCTCTTTCATCTCAGGGCAAAACACAGAATATTGATGTTCTTGCAGCGAACCATCACTCACTTGAGACATCGCAATGTTTGCGTGCATTAGCAAATCACTAACGCTAGAAACGCTCTTTGCCGACAGGCGTCTTTGTATCTGGTCATGTGTTTGGCTGCCTTGATCTTCTCTATCGAACGCAATTCCCGCTCGTCCTTGAACTCGCACTAGCTGCGACTGAATCCGAAAAGGCTGGTGAATAGAGACTAGAGTCTGCTCTGCTATGCGATAGGTGCGCGCTTCGTCACCCGGATTTAGCAGCAATGAAAACTCGTCAATGCCCGTTCTAGCCAGCACATCTTGTAGCCCCAGATGCGTTTGTAGCCGCTGGCCTACCTGTCTAAGTAGCTCATCGGCGACCCCATGACCAAAAGCATCATTCACCGCCTTGAAACGGTTGAGGTTGAAGGCAATTAGTGATATCTCGCTTTTGGTTTGCGCTTGCAAAAGCTGGTCACCAGCTGCGCAGAGCGCTGTACGATTGACCAGACCCGTTAACGGATCCACTGACAGAATAGACTTGATGCGCTGATCTCTTCCTTTTAGCAAGGAAGATAGGCGACGGACACGTAGACCCAGCAACGCCAACATCAGACTAAATAACCCAGTCAGCAAGCCCAGGCCGAATGCAGGGTAGCTGAACGCTAGTGCATTCCCTCGCCACAGCTCAGCAAAGGGATGGTAGGCAACTACAGCATCTCTTTGAATGGCATTGATAATGCTAGAGACCTTCGCGCACACTGCAATACCAGGAATAGAGACTGTAATACCCGGTAAAAGCAACCCATAGCCACAGCTGTAAATAGAGAAGCGCTCCCTCACACTTACTTGGAAGCTGCCTAGCCGATTGCCTAGCCGATGAGTACTAGAAAATAATGACATGGTAAGTACGGCGGGCACCAAGGAAACAATTGAAGAGAGCACTTGCAGCGAGACAACCGCATCTCCGAAGAGAAAGCCGCAGTAGAAAGGCCACCGCTTAGGTGTAGTCCTACCGAAATTTGGAGTTTTTTTGCTTGGGCAACCAAAGCCGAACCAAAGCCGTCGGAACCATGCTAAGGGCCCCTGACCCTATGTCTGATTCAAACTCTGTCTCACTGAAAATTTGTCATCCACTGGCAGATTCAGAGACAGATGTTTCTGCCATGCACAACTTTATCCATCGGCTACATTATTACGTAGTTAATTGCAACTAAGTATGAGGGATTGTTAAAGATAAGCAGCGTATCTGAACGAAGATAATAGGAATTGCTGACTGTCAGCTCAAGTAGCCTTACGGCCGCAAGTCCACGCTTCAGCTACAGAGCACGATATCCTGATAGGGAAGCTAGCTTGTCTCTACGCCAGTTTTGCGCCGCTATCACACCCTCGCTCATGCAGATATACCTAGATTACAGTGCGACTACACCCCCTAGGCAAGAGGCGATCGCAGCAGTGCAAGCTGCCATGACCCAGTCTTGGGGAAATGCGTCTAGCCTGCATGATTGGGGCGGCCGAGCCGCTACCGTATTAGAGCGTTCTAGAAGCCAGGTTGCGGGTCTAATCAATGCCTACAGCTCTGATAATCTAGTCTTTACAGCAGGTGGCACCGAAGCCGACAACCTGGCGATATTCGGTATTGCTCGTCAGCATGTCAAACCACAGCACATCATTATCTCCGCGGTTGAACATTCGGCGATCACAGTCCCTATCCACCAGCTTGAAGCTATTGGCTGGCGGATCACTCGTCTAGGCGTTGATTGCTATGGAAGCGTCAACCCTGAAGATCTAAAGGCCGCTATCCAAGACAATACCGTTTTGATCTCAGTAATCTATGCTCAAAGCGAAATTGGAACGCTACAGCCTATTGCCGAGCTAGGGGCGATCGCCCGTAGCCACAATATCCCTTTCCACACAGACGCTGTTCAAGTTGCAGGCCGTTTACCGATCGACGTACAAGCGCTTCCAGTCGATCTGCTCTCCCTCTCTAGTCACAAAATCTACGGCCCACAGGGCGCAGGCGCGCTCTACATCAGACCTAGCCTCTCGCTTATGCCACTACTAGTCGGCGGTGGCCAAGAAAACGAACTGCGCTCAGGCACTCAGGCAATCCCCAACCTAGCGGGATTTGGCATCGCAGCCGAACTTGCCGCGACCGAAATGCCAGCAGAAACCCTCCGATTGATCTACTTGCGCGATCGCTTCTTCGCCCATATGGCCGACACCCCAGAACTAGTTCCCACAGGCGAGCCGCGCCAGCGTCTGCCCCATCACATTAGCTTCTGTCTGCCCTATACCAGCATCACTGGCAAAGCCCTCGTCCGCCAGATGAATCTAGCAGGCATTGGCATCAGCGCCGGGTCCGCCTGCCACAGCGGCCAGCTCAGTCCCAGCCCAATCCTAAAAGCAATCGGATATGGCGATCACGCCGCCAAAACCGGCATCCGCATCACCCTAGGCCGCCATACGACGGAAGCAGACGTCGACTGGAGCGCGCTGGTGTTAAAGCAGGTGATAGCCAGGACAGCGTCCTCACTCTCTCTAACTCTCTGACTTTTTGATGATCTATTTTTCACTCATCATTCCGCCTTCCTACTTCCTACTTTCCCCCTATGCCCATCCCCACCACCATTCCTATCGCCACCGAACAGGCTAAAGCCGCCACCAGAGCTGCTCTCGACGCAGGTGTCTCTCGTCTTCAGATCGAAATGGTCATTCCTGAACTAAAGCAGCAGCCCATTGCTGAGCAGTTTCTAGACCTCTTCGACGGGCAGCAGTTCAAAGTACTATTTCCAGATGCAGGCGCGGCGGCTCTGGCCAGAAGAGACTGGGAAAATCCAGATTTTGTGATTCGCGGTCTAGGTGAGCTGGTCCAAACGGTCGATCCAGAAGACGATCTTTATCTAGTCGTCAATCCCTCTGCTGTGGAGGTCGCTAAGGTAGAAGCACTGTGCAATGAAGCGCTAGACCAACCGGTTGTGCTGCTCAATCCGCAGCTAGAGGACGTGGCTGTAGTGGGCATTGGCTATGCGGCTCGGCAACTACGCGATCGCTTTCTTAGCCAAATCGAGACCTGCTACTACGTTCGCCCAGTAGACCAAGGCGTTGTTTACCGGGCCTATCCAGGCCCCTGGCAGATCTGGAAGGAAACCGCACCCGATGAGTACGAGCATGTGCAGGATCTGCTCACGCGGCCTTCTAGCGAGGATATCGATCGAATTTTGTACGGCGAAGGTGAAGCGACTGCTGACGGGGCTGAGGATCGAAGCGGCAGTCAAAGTAGTAGCAATAAGGGCAGAAAGAAAGGCATCCTTGCAGAACTTCAACAGTTTCTCAGAGCGCTTAGCCAGTAGACGCGCTCAGCGAGTAGACGCGCCTGGCACTCAACTAATCTCTTACCCTGCTTATTCGTCGTATGGCCATATCTTCGTTAACTCTACTCTACTGGTTTCTGGTAGCGCTGATGGGAATCGGCATTATCGGTGCCTTTGTACCAGTGCTTCCTGGAACTGGCCTAATTGCAGGGGCCATTCTAGTTTGGACCGTCGTTAGCCCGACGGCGAGTAGCTTGCCTTTAGTTGTTGCGATCGCCGCCTTTATTTTGAGCCTAACCACCGGCTATCTAGCCACCTACATGGGCACCAAGAAAGTAGGCGCGAGCCCATGGGGTCAAACAGGAGCAATCATTGGCTTAGTCGTCGGGTTTTTGGGTCTGCTACCTGCCTTGCCTGTGGGTGGGCCGCTGCTAGGCATCATAGCGGGCTCTATGCTAGGAGCGTTTTTGGGCGAGTTTCTCTTCCCCAGAGAGCTAGGCATAGCAGAGAGGGTTAAGCTTTCTAGCAAGGTTGCGCTAGCAGTTGTTGTTAGCTCTGTGGTTGGTACGCTATTTGAAGGGCTGCTAGCGTTCACAGCTGTCGCTGTATTTTTGTGGACAACTTGGCCGACTGTAGCCGCTTCCGCTGGATAGACGCTACGAAAAACCGCCTTCGACGTGCTCTATCGAAGGCGGTTCTTTAGATGAACTCAGGGTGTTGCGGACAAATCCGCATCCCATATTTTGTAGGAGCACAGCATGCTATGCCCCTACAGAAATTAGATGACGCCGCCCATATCGCTAGTGTCCTTGAGGAAACCGCTGTAGGCTTCCATACCGTGCTCGCCGATATCCAAGCCCTTGAGCTCTTCTTCGGAAGTTACGCGCAGACCGATGAGAGATTTGATAATCACCCACAAGATGCCAGTAACCACTACGGTAAACAGACCGATTGCAACAATGCCGACGATCTGAGCGATTAGCTGAGTGATGCCGCCGCCAAAGAACAGGCCAGCAGTGCCATCAAATAGACCAACGGCTAGCGTGCCCCAGATGCCACAAACGAGGTGAACAGAAGTCGCACCTACAGGGTCGTCAATCTTGATGCTGTCAAAGAAGCCAACTGAGAAGACAACAATGATGCCAGCAATCAAACCGACAATCACCGCGCCCCAGTAGCCAATGCCGCCACAGCCAGCAGTGATACCGACTAGGCCAGCTAGGATACCGTTGATCACCATCGATAGATCAGGCTTACCGCTTAGAGACCAAGCAGTAAAGGTGGCACCGATGCCGCCAGCTGCCGCTGCTAGGTTAGTCACTAAGGCAATTTGAGGAACGTTCAGGCTAGCTGCTAGCTCAGAACCAGGGTTAAAGCCAAACCAACCGATCCAAAGAATCAAGCAGCCCAACGTAGCAATACTCATGTTGTGGCCAGGAATGGCATTGACAGCACCATCTTGATACTTACCAATCCGAGGGCCAAGGAAGATAGCGCCCATTAACGCAGCCCAGCCGCCAACAGAGTGAACTACTGTAGAACCTGCAAAGTCACTAAAGGCAACGCCTTCACCGAGGAAGCTCATATCAGAGAGCCAGCCACCACCCCAAACCCAGTGAGCGGTGATGGGATAGGAGATAGCCGTCAGCAACACGCTAAAGATAATGAAGCTAGAGAACTTCACTCGCTCTGCAACCGCACCCGATACGATGGTGGCCGCAGTCCCTGCAAACGCAGCTTGGAACAAGAAAAATACAGGCGTTGTGAGCGTGCCGTATATAGGCGTAGTCGCATCGCTGCCTGCTAAGAAGAAGCCGCTAAGGCCGAACAAGCCGTTGCCTTCACCAAACGCTAGCGCAAAGCCTAGTGCCCAGAAGGACAGCGTTGCTAGCGCAAAGACAATCAAGTTCTTCGCTAGAATGTTGACCGCATTTTTTTGACGGCAAAAGCCAGTCTCCAGCATGCCAAAGCCAGCGTTCATAAAGATAACTAAGATCGCTGCGACTACAATCCAGATGTTGTCTAAAACTATTTGAACATCGTCGGCAACAACTTCCTGGGCGTGAGCCGCAACTCCCCAGGTAGCCACAATCGTGAACGCCAGGGGAATACAGGCTAACCAGCCCCAGGCAAAGCGACGGCCAAACGCACGGCTTAGTGTGCGAGTTGCCATCTCTGTAAACGGAGGTACATTTGCATCCCAAGGCGACGCGCTGCGCCCCCGGTGCTTTCTTTTATTCATCGTGAAATTAGACATTTTCGTCGGGCTTTCCTAACGCAATTTCGACAGCCATCAATGGTCACAAGCAGTCGCTCGAACAGTAGTCGTCAAAACAGTAGTCGTTAAAACAGTTGTTGAAACAACAAAGCTACCTGCTCTACACCTGTCAAACTGATGGGTCTCATTGCACCAAGTCTGAGCCAGTCGTTCTGTATCGCCTGATACTTTTTATCTGAGAACGGGAAGTGTTCTACCGGTTTTCTCGTCTGGTTTTAGAAAAAGTTTTACGATGCGGTTCTAGGAACAGAGGGTTTTCACGTATCTTTTAAAATTTTGAGTTTAGTTCGCACTCAGTATTAGGTTAGTTGTAGCATTTCTAAACATCAGCAGAAGTTGATTCAGCAGGGGTTTCAAAGCTTCATCCGCTGGCTTGTCCTAAGTGTTGATCATATGCTTTAGGTACTGGCGTGCCCCCAGAGCAGAAAGCTGGTTTTGTTTGTCGCTGACTGTTGCGTTTAGCGTCTGGCGATAGGTCAGTATCTTTTCTTGAATTTCTGAGTCGTAGGCAGCGAGCATTTGTACGGCAAGTAGTCCTGCATTCTTAGCATTGCCAATGGCAACTGTGGCCACTGGAATCCCTCGAGGCATCTGAACAATGGAATACAGCGAGTCCACACCTGAGAGGGTACTGGTTTTGACCGGAACGCCAATGACTGGCAAAGGACTAAGCGCAGCCACCATTCCCGGAAGATGCGCCGCTCCGCCAGCGCCAGCAATGATGACTTTGAGCCCTCTAGTATGGGCCGATTCGGCATAGGCGACCATCCGCTTAGGCGTGCGGTGAGCCGAGACAATGGCGACCTCGTGAGCAATGTCAAAGTCTTCGCAGATGGCGATCGCATCCATCATAGTCGGCAGATCCGAATCACTGCCCATGATGATGCCAACGTCAACTGGACCACTACGTGAATCTGTGATCTGTGAATCTGCGGCCCGTGAATCTGTAGAAAGCGCTGCCATAGGATTTGTCATAGCCTCAGCTGTCTGGTTTGGTTTAATAGTTGAGTTGTGTTCGATTAATCAGCGCTTTTGTTTATGGCCGATCGCCAGGTTATTGTCAACGCTCGTTTGCCGCAGCGCCCGGGACTGTACAAAATTGCAATAGAAGCGGGGCGCATCAATGCGATTACGCCCCAAACCGAAGTGATTACGCCCCAAGCCAACCAACCCGGTAGCCTGTCCACCTTCACCAACGTGACTGACATCAAAGGCGACTGGGTCTCACTAGGCGCGATCGACTTACAAATTAACGGCGCGTTGGGACTAGCTTTTCCTGACTTGCGAGTCACACAGCTAGATCAACTGCAAGACATCTGTGAACTGCTCTGGCAGCAGGGCATCAGCGGATTTTGTCCCACAATAGTCACCACCTCCCTAGAAAATCTTCACGGGAGCCTAGCAGCCATCAAAACCTTTCAGCAGCAGCGAAGGCAGCAGCCTAGACCAAACAGCGCCGCTCTCCTAGGCGCGCACCTAGAAGGTCCTTTCCTAAACCATGCCAAACGAGGCGCTCACCCAGCCCAATATCTACAGCCGCTGACATTAGCAGCGCTCAAAGCGGTCGTCGGAGAATTCGTAGACACTATTAGCATTATTACCCTAGCGCCAGAACAGGCAGAAGCAGGTGTTATTCACTGGTTAACAGAACAGAACATCACCGTTAGCCTGGGCCATTCGCTAGCTACCGAGGAGCAGGCTAGCGTCGCTTTTTCCCAGGGTGCAACAATGGTGACTCACGCCTTCAACGCCATGCCAGCCCATCACCACCGCGAACCAGGACTGCTTGGCGCAGCGCTAGCCGATCCAAAGGTCCACTGCGGCTTCATCGCGGACGGTCAGCATATCTGTAAGACGATGCTTGATTTATTACTTCGAGTAGGCAGAGGACAGAAAGGACAAACTACGGATGGACTATTTTTAGTCAGCGATGCCCTTTCTCCGCTGGGCCTATCCGATGGTGTCTATCCGTGGGACAGCCGTCAAATCAACGTAGTAGAGGGCACCGCTAGGCTACCAGATGGAACCCTCTCAGGAACGACGCTACCGCTAATAGCAGGCGCACAGAACCTGGTGCGCTGGGGACTGTGTAGCGTGCAGGAGGCGATCACACTAGTCACCACCCATCCTCGCAGAGCCATTCGTCTGCCCGATATCGAAGTGCACCAGCCCGCCCAGCTTCTGCGCTGGTCACAATCGGGCAACCAGCTACATTGGCAGCATCTGTAAGCCGCTAGCGATTGACGCTGTAGTGCAAAAAAATCTCGTCTGCCTCTACCTGGCAAGACTGCAAAGTAAGATGCGGCGTACGAGGCAGCGTAAACCCCAGTCCCCCAACCGGCGTGGGCGCCGTCTTTCCACCGATGAGCAGTGGACAGACTGTCAGATACAGCTCATCTATCAACCCATCGCGAAGTAAAGAGGCGACTAGTTCACCGCCACCCATGACCACCAGTTCCTTGATAGGAGAACGGTTGGCAGCTGCCGAGAGGGCTGATTTGCCATTGAACAGATCTTGCATCACATTGTGCCAATTGAACGGGCGCTCAGTAATCAAGATGTGATTAAAGGGTTTCTTTTCACTTTTGCTTCCGCTGTTTTTTTCTTCGCCGCTGGCCCTAGCTTGGCTGGCAGTATCCTCACAGGTGCGCCAAGACTGCATTCCTTCCAAAGTGGTCAAAAACCAGCGAGGAACCGGCTGCCGAAAAAAAGGCCACTGAGGATCGAGTTTGCCGATAGCCGAGCAGACAATTTGAACAGGCTGATCGGGCTGATGACGCGATCGCCGCTGGTCGATCAAGGCTGGATTGGTCACAGGCAAAGTAGTCCCGTATGCCCGCAGCGTCCCAGCCCCGAACAACGTGGCGTCCGCCTTAGCCACCTGTGATTCTAGATGAGCTTTATCCCTAGCAGAAGCAAACCGAGCAGCAGCCTGACTAGCATCAGCAATCTTGCCATCCGCGCTCATCGCCAGAACGACTGTGACATGAGGGCGGTTAAGTTCATGAGCAGGTAGTTTTGGCACAAAAAACAGCTAGATAGCAAGCAGCATCAGCAAAAATGACTTAGACGCATCAAATACTTAGACGCATCAAATATAGTTGACAACCATACCTGAGTCTTTATCTTTGTAAAAGCAAACCACAACTTTAATGCTTTGCTAGTCGATCATACGGAATTGACAGATAGACTAGTGGCAGCACTTTTTCTGGCTATGGCTATTCGTCGGCGATCTTTTCGGCACAACTTACTAGTCAAGATTCTTAGCTTTAGCTTGCCTATCCTATTTGTGGGCCAGGCAGTTGCCCTTAGCAAGGCTCGTAACAGCCTGCTGCTAAGCGCTCAGCAAAACTTGACGAGCAGCGCCATTCGCAAAGCAGAAGCGCTAGAAACCGGCATTCAGGCTATCGATGCAAATATTGACCTGCTAGCCCAGACAGAAGCTTTTCAATCGAACGATCTAGAAGCAGTGCAGTTAATTTTAGACCGGGTGATTCGTGATACCAAGCCATACGATATCAGCTGCGTTGAACTAAAGGCGCCTCAGGCAAAGCAGGCGCTGATCAATACGTGCGATCGCACCATCATTCCCAGTGCCAAACAAGTTCCCTGGCTACAGAGTGGCAGCGTCGAAATAGCAGACTTTTATGTGTTCTCTCCTGGCGCTGACGCAGCCACTGCTTCTACCCCAACCGACCCACCTAGTGCCACCAACGCACCAGAAGAAAAAGAGATTCCAATTGATAGAGCGCTAATTAAGTTTATTGTGGCCAGCCCGGTCTATGGCAAAGACAATAGTTTGCGATATACCTTAGCAATGGAAGTTGGATTGTTGCAACTACAAGATGCCACCCCTCAGTCGCTTGTCGGTAAAACAATTGTCATTGATCAAAACCAAATCATCGTCTCCCATCCCGATCCTGACCAAGTTGGTAAAAGCATCTCAGATCTACCAGAAGCAAGCCAGCTTGACGACATTGTTGGAAACGTAAAAGCAGGTAGAAGTAGCTTTGTAGAAGCCGCTCATCTCTCTAGCAAAAGAGAGAACTGGCTGGCGGGCTACAGCGGATTTGATGTACCCGTTAGCCCTAAGCAAGACAGCGTATGGACAGTCCTAGCAGCGACCCCTGCCGACAAGGCACTGTACGGTCTTAGGCAGATTCGACAGGTGCTCTTCGTTTTAAATATAGGACTCTTTATTGCCAGCATTTTACTGGCAATCTATGTTTCTCGTAGTTTATCTCTACCAGTCGAAAGATTAATTCGCTACACCCAAGACGTCAAAGATCTATCGCAGCTAAAGTCCGCTCCTCGCAGCTCTAAAATCTGGGAATTAGACTATCTAGGAACTGTGATCGAACGAATGCTACGCGGTCTAGAAAAAAAATCGGATGAGCTACGCCGGGCCTGGCAAGACGCGCAGACAGCTAATCAGCTCAAGAATGAATTTTTGGCCAATACTTCTCACGAGCTTAGAACCCCTTTGAATGGAATTATCGGCTCTATCAGCGTCATTAGAGATGGACTATGTGACTCCAAAGAAGAAGAAAGAGAGTTCCTTAACCAAGCAGACAAAGCGGCAATGCACCTGCTCTCAGTGATTGAAGATATCTTGAACATTGCCAAAATCGAAGCAGGGACATTAGATATGAAAATTGCCCCTATCGACTTGCGTACCGTACTGCAAGATGTAATAGAGATGGAAACCCTACAGGCCAAACAAAAAGGGATATCGCTGATTGGGCCAGAGCTTTTGGCTCCGTTGATGATTGAAGTGGACCACTTTCGATTCAAGCAGGTGCTGCTGAATATACTCTCTAATGCGATCAAATTCACGGACGAAGGGCAGGTCAGCATTCAGATTGCCACAGACGAACGCCCCAATCAGACGATCAATCAGTCGCTCGAACAAACAACAGAAAGTGTCGCAGAGATCTTCATGCCGCCCGGTCCGTGGGTAAAAATCATTATCAAAGATTCTGGCATCGGCATTGACCCCAAGCACCTGCCCAAGCTTTTCAAACCCTTTGTTATGGTTGACGGCTCGCACACCCGCTCTTACGAAGGGACTGGACTTGGCCTAGCGATTTCTCAAAACTTTATGCGACTAATGCAGGGTGACATTTCGATAGATAGTGAAGGCACTGGCAAAGGAACAACCGTTACGATCGTCATACCGCGTTTGGTTATGGAAATTCAGACCAGTGAAATCGATGAAGTCACACGAGTAGCGACAAACGATAGAGACGTAGCAAAAGCTATGTCGGGATAGAGTCACTCTAAGAAAAGAGCTTTGGTGAAAGGAGTTTTTGGGAAAGGAGTTTTGGTAGTCGTGAATAAGCTGCTATCGCTTCTCAAAGATCTCTAGCTTTTCCGGGCTGAGCCTACTTTGGTGGGCCATGTCAAAGGATGTCCTTAGATAGAACATCCTTGCTTTTGATTGAGACTATTCAGTCCATCTAGACTAGCTAAGCAGAACGAGAGACTAACTGCTTCAGTTTCTTCACAAGCTACCAGCCGGCTATCCAACTAAATGCGCTTCTAAGAACCACAGACGCTTGTCAATAGTGCGAGAAATCTCTACGTAGAGATCGTTGGTGTCTTGATCGCCTAAATCGTCCGCTCTGTCGATGCTTTGACGTAGGTGCTTCGCGTATGCCGCGTAGCGATCTGCAAGTGCCGCGACATGCTCCATGCCACCGACAGCGTCAAAGTCATACTCTGGCAAAATTGACTCGCCAGCAGCTATGCGCACAGTGCCCATTGCACTGCCCGCCAAAGCAGTGACTCGTTCGGCGACCATATCGCTGTACTCTTCTAGCTCGTCTGCCATTTCATCAAACAGTAGATGCAGCTGATAGAAGTCTTTGCCTTTGACGTTCCAGTGGGCCTGCTTAGTCTGCGTGCGCAGATCAGTAGTCGCAGCCAGGGTAGCGTTCAGCATGGCAACGACAGCCTGACGGGTGTCTAGGGGTAGATCAATCCGAGTGGGATAGAAAGCAGATTTGGATGTGGTTGCAATCATGGTGTCCTCCAGTGAATGTAGGAAGTGATAACTCGTCGTGTTTTATTCAGAGTCTTACTAAGGATACAAGCGGATCTTTCTTTCTAGAGAATGGCCTTTGATCAACTCAAGATTTGGCTGTCTACTCGCTCCGCTCGCTCTCTTAATCATACTCGTAATGACTTCGTTTTGACAAGTGTTTTTCTATTTCGTTGGTATACTGCTTTGTATGGTTAGCTCGCAGCGGCAGAAAGTTATCCCAAAAAAGTATCAGCCTTATGTGGCGCACTGGCAGCAGCGTAAGGTGGAGAGGCGATCGCGTCTAAAGCAGCGCCACCAAGACGGTCTCAGACAAGCCAAAGAACTTGCGGATATTCTTAAAACAAAATTTGGCGCAACAAAAGTCGTCTTGTTTGGCTCTATGCTTTCGGTTGATGACATTCATATGCGTTCAGATATTGACCTGGCTGTATGGGATCTCGCTTCTAATGAATATATAAAAGCGCTTACTGCGCTGATGGCTCGCTCTGGAAATTTCAGTGTGGATTTGGTACGTATCGAAGACGCACCACCTAGTTTGAAGACTTATATAGATAGCGATGGATTGTTGCTAGGTGAAGCTGTTCCTCAAAGTGGCGAGCCGTCTAGGGATATAGCCTCTATGCGAAATCATACTGTTCTGATTGCACGAATCAAACGGGAGCTAGGTCATATCTCAGCACAATATGGTGAGACAGAAGAGCAGTTGACGGTGGCCAAAGCGACTGGTCAAAATGCTTATTGGATGGCGGTTAGCCTCAGTCTGCATGCTATCTATACCGGATTAGAGAAGATTTTTGAGCAGATTGCTCGGAGTGTAGACGGTAATCTAGACAAAGGCGAGCGCTGGCACAAAGCTTTGCTGGAGCAGATGGCAATGGAGATTACAGGTGTAAGAACTGCGGTTATTGACTTTCAGACGCTTGAGGCACTCGAAGCATACCTGGCCTTTCGGCACGTCGTGCGTAGTCACTATGCCTACAGACTAGAACCTGACAAGATTGAGGAAAATTTCCGTATTCTGGAAAACTGCTACGAGTCAATCGTTCAGCAACTCAATAATTTCTGTGAGTTTCTAGCGTCCGTTGAGTGAGCCCCGCTCGATATCGGCTCTAAGTACAGGCGATAGCGATACAATTGCTCTGTAATCCCATCGTTTCATAAATCACCTACCTACACTCGAAGCTTTTATGACTGCTGCTGCACCTGCGAAGACCTCTGTAGAAAATAAGTATGAAGCTGTTATCGGTCTAGAAACCCACTGTCAGCTAAGTACAGAAACTAAGATCTTCTCGACTAGCTCGGCTGCTTTTGGCGCAGACCCGAATACCTATGTTGACCCAGTGACAATGGGCCTACCAGGCGTGCTGCCTGTGCTAAACGAGAAGGTTCTAGAGTATGCGGTCAAAGCTGGGCTAGCGCTGAACTGCCAGATTGCGCCGTACAGTAAGTTTGATCGCAAGCAGTATTTCTATCCTGATTTGCCCAAGAACTATCAGATTTCGCAGTTTGACCTGCCAATTGCTGAACATGGCTGGCTAGAAATTGAGCTAATCAAAGATGGTGAACCCGTGCGCAAGCGGATCGGCGTGACTCGTCTGCACATGGAAGAAGATGCGGGCAAGCTGGTTCATGCCGGCAGCGACAGTCTTGCTGGCTCGGCTTATTCCTTGGTGGATTACAACCGGGCGGGTGTGCCACTGGTGGAGATTGTGTCGGAGCCAGATATGCGCTCTGGAGAAGAGGCGGCAGCCTATGCAGAGGAGATTCGCCGGATTATTCGCTATCTGGGTGTGGGCGATGGCAATATGCAGGAGGGATCGCTGCGCTGTGACGTGAATATTTCGGTCAGGCCCGTGGGTCAAAAGGAATTTGGCACGAAGGTCGAGATCAAGAATATGAATAGCTTTAGCGCGATCGCCAAAGCCATAGACTACGAAATCGAACGCCAGATCGCGGCGGTAGAAGCAGGCGAGCCAATCTATCAAGAAACGCGTCTGTGGGAAGAAGGGCCGCAGCGCACCAAAAGCATGCGGCTAAAGGAAGGCTCTAGCGACTATCGCTATTTTCCTGAGCCAGATCTGCCACCAATCGAAGTGTCTGCTGACCAGCTTAATGAATGGAAAGGTGAGCTGCCAGAGCTACCTGCGCAAAAGCGGCAGCGGTATCAAGATGAACTCGGACTGTCGGCCTATGACACCGGGGTGATGGTGGATGACCGCGCGGTTGCTGAGTACTTTGAAGAGGCGATCGCAACCGGAGCCTCCAGCAAGCTCGTTGCCAACTGGATCATGAGCGACATTGCAGGCTATCTCAATGCTGAAAAGCTCAGTATCACCGAAACGAAACTATCAGCAGAAGCCCTTGCTGAAATGGTTAAGCTGATTGAAGACGGCACTATCAGCAATAAGATCGGTAAAGATATGCTGCCCGATCTCCTAAAAAATGGCGGATCCCCAAGAGAAATAGTGGAGAGTAGAGGGCTCAGCCAGATCTCTAACCCCGCCGAGATCGAAGCAATGATTGATGAAGTCATTGCCGCTCATCCCGATGAACTAGCCAAGTTCAAAGCCGGAAAAACTAAGCTCAAGGGCTTCTTTGTCGGTCAGGTGATGAAGCGTACTGGAGGGCGGGCCGATCCTAAGCTGACCAATCAGCTCTTAGGCAGAAAACTCAACAGCTAAAAGCATGGTGGTTCATGTTGTAGAAGCTGAGACCTGCGCTAATATGAAGCAACTTTACCTAACAACCCTGACCTTTTGTGCTTCACTTCTAAACTACGAACATGAAGATTCTATAATCGGAACAAAAGGGGGGTTACACCCCCCATCCCTCATGCCATAATGTATGCATGTAGATGCACCCTGATGGTAGGGAGAGCCCAGAGCGGCTCTCCTTTTTTTTGTCTTTTTTTGGATGTGAGCGTGTGGTGTGCGCAGACACATCTCCCTGGAAAATAGCAAATAATAGAATGCAATCTGTGGCGATTATCGCCTATCTATAGCTTTCCGCTCTTTGCTTGCTACAGAGCAAAAGGCTATGATCCTCGTCGTACAGCGCAAAGAGCATGGCGAATGCACGAACGTGTCCGCGCTTCGCTATATTCATTTTTTATCTTTGTAGACATCTCTGCGATGTTTGCACTGTAGAGGCTTAACGACTGCCTTGTCGTAGCCTTTCAGCTTACAGATTTTGATATGACAACTGCATACGTCACGAAGCTTTCTGAGAACGGTTAGCAAGGTAATCATCGAGAGTGGAGTACTCACCTGCACGTATTCTGCTTGCACCGCTTTAATCTCGGCAGCGGTTTCTTCGTCCTTTTGATAGGCAGCTTCTTCTGCTTCGAAGATTCTTTGCTCTAGCACTTCGAGCAGCTTTTGCTGGTCTTCTGACGCCAGCATGTTGATGGCCGATATCAGGGATTCAATTGGAATTTGAAGGTTGACCGTGGTACTCGTTGATATAGCCTGTAGTATAGAAAGCGGCATACAAACATAGTATACGCTGCTGGTTGACTGCTACGTGGGTGGTGTTTGTCCTGTAGCAGTGGCAGGTTCAGACTTGCGTTACCCTAAAAGCCCAGATCAGCGATCGCACTTTCCGCCGCCCGAAATACCATCTCATCCGGCATCTCTCCCCAATCCGTATCCCCAATATCCTTATAAAACTGTTCGTCGTAGGGCCGAGTCCTGACGACTACTGGCATCGGCACTGCATGGCCAAGTAGCAGCGCCTGCTGTTTGGAATCTAATTTTGCCAGCACAGAGCGCAAGCTTTGCCCACCTGAAACTCCAGTGAAAATTGCATCAATATCTTTTTCATCATTGAGCAAGGCAGTAATTCTAGTACCTACTTGAGACATCACCTCGTTGTCAATTCCTGAAGGTCGCTGGTCTACGACCAACAAAGTGACAAAGTACTTGCGCATTTCTCTGGCGATTACGCCAAAGATTGTTTGTCTTGCTGTTGCAGGATCTAGAAATCTATGAGCCTCTTCAATAGTGATAACCAAAGGTTGAGGACGATCGACTGGATTCTTGCTTTGTAAGAAGCGATCGGCCTTGCGTACATAGCTCGCGTGAATCCGTCTGGCAATCACATTAGTCGCGAGCATATAGGAGAGCATATTGCTCTGAGAGCCGAATTCGATCACGACATGCTTTCCAGCATCAATGGTTTCGAGAATTTGATTCACGTAGTTGTATGGACAACTGCTGCGAATGTACTTTAGCTCTGCTAGGCGAGTTAGCTTGCGTTGCAAAGCCATAATCGAAGACTTGCTGCCCATCTTCACTTCGCAGAATTCTTGTATCTCTTCGTTGCTGAGTTGCAACAATCGATTTATCCAACTGCTGCCGAACTCGTTGCGTAGGATAATCGCGTTCTCTAAGCTAGCTTCCGAGAGATTCAGCTCGCGACTAATCAGCATCAGGTCTTCTACATCGATCTGATCGAAGCTGATATACAGCTCCTGCGCATCCATCACGCCTCGTCGCTTAGTTGATTCTGGATCAAGCGTAAATATCTGTACCTGCCCCGGAAATAGCTGTCGCAGTCCTTTCACTGTACTGAACTGCTTGCCTTCGCTGACCGCTTCCCAGCCATACTCTGAGTGCATGTCAAAGATGAGATTGACGGCTGCCTGCTTGCGGATAATGCCGGAGAGAATCAAGCGCGTTAGAAAAGACTTTCCTGTTCCCGACTTACCAAATATGCCGTTACTGCGTTCTACAAACCGGTCGAGGTCGATACAGATAGGCACATCCATATCAATTGGCTGACCAATGGCAAAGTTCCGCCGATGCACATCATCTTCCCAGCCGAACACCGCCCGGAAATCTCTCTCTGAGGCGTCATAAACCTGGCTGAAGTGCCCAGGAATCGTCTTAACGGGTAAAAGCTGAAGGGGCGCACTCGACTCCGTTTCGTGCGTAGGATCAGAGTCTGGTGTGAACATCAGCATCGGCGTCAGATCAACTGTCCCGTAAGTACCTGAACCTGCTAGAACCTCTTGCAGGAAGATATTGTTTGGATCGGGCGGACTAGCGACAATGCGCTGACTAGCCATGCCTAGGGCAACGTCGGTCAGCATGCAGAAGAAACGCGATCGCACACCCTGCACGACCAGAAACTTACCTACCCGCATCTCTTCGACTAGCACATCTGGATGCAGTCGAACTTCTAGCCCCTTACTCAAAGAGCCTTGAATCACCGACCCTAACGGACGCAGCTCTAGCATGTCTTGAAACCCTTTGACCCTTCAGCTTTAGATCTATGAGATCCAAATGATGGGCCTATGGTAGCGGAAAAGCGTCCGTTTAGTACATAGGTTCTTTCTCGTTGGGTCTGTTAGAACTGAACGCCGACGCCACCCTGGATTGCGGTGTTGGTGTCACCTCCAATCGGGATGAGCGCATTGCCATAGAGAACAAGTCGATTACGCGAGAAAGAATAGTCTACGCCCGGCTGTAGCACAAAGCTGGTGCCATCTCCCATCACAGAGCCCTCACTGGCAAAAGCAACACCGGCACCGAGGTAGGCTTCTAAGTTGAAGTTGATGGGATAGTCATAAGAAACGGTCGGTGCAAAGGCAGAGCCTTCACCCAGAAAAGCTGCGCCTCGAATAGAGATAGGCAGCTCTAGAATGTTGTAGCGACCATTCACCGCAAAACCGATTTCACCATCGCCAAAGGCACCACCGATGCCGATGTAGCTACCGTAAGCGGCCTGGGCCTGTGCAGGGGCCTGAGCTGAGACGATTGCCAGACCACCGACTAACGCACCTACTGACAATCTAGCTATTGCCCATCTAGCTACTGCCCATCTAGTCACTGACAGTTTAGTCAGGCGGCTGCCGAATCGAGTGATCATCCAAAAGTCCTCACAGTTATGCTTTATGGCAAACCAAGCACAGACGTAGAATGACAAAACATTCCAACAATCTCAATTGATTTATCGCACGTAATAACCTACTGAGGGGACGGTAGTCAAGCAAACAGTCAAGCGACTTACAGGATCTGAGACAAAAACGCTCGGCTTCTTTCTTCTTTGGGATTGTTGAAGAATTCTTCTGGTGTATTCTCTTCGACCAGAACGCCGCCATCCATCAGCACCACGCGGTCGGCGACTTCTCTGGCAAAGCCGACTTCATGAGTCACACAGACCATCGTCATGCCATCTTTGGCTAGGTTACGCATCACGTCGAGCACTTCACGCACCATTTCTGGGTCGAGTGCGGAGGTCGGTTCGTCAAACAGCATCACTTTGGGCTGCATGGCTAGAGAGCGGGCGATCGCAACCCTTTGCTGCTGACCACCCGACATCTGTCCAGGAAACTTATACGCCTGCTCTGCAATCCCAACTCGGCCCAGCAGCCGCATGGCAATTTCTTCCGCTTTGGCTTTTGGCCAACGGCGCACCCAAATTGGGGCTAATGTCACGTTTTGCAATACGGTCAGATGGGGAAACAGGTTGAACTGTTGAAACACCATTCCCACCTCTCGGCGCACCGCTTCAATATCTTTTAGATCATTGGCGATGCGGACGCCGTCAATTTCAATACTGCCTTCCTGGTAAGGCTCTAGCGCATTGAAAGTGCGAATAAAGGTCGACTTACCAGAACCCGAAGGCCCCATAACGACAACAACCTCACCCCTATACACGTTCATACTCACGCCTTTGAGCACATGAAAGCCATTGTCGTACCACTTGTTCACGTCCTTGGCGACAATCACTGCCTCAGCACCAACGTCATTGCGGGGTACAGCAGGTGCTTGAATTTCAGATTGAGTCATTAGTCAGAAGTCCTCTAAGCGAGTAGGTGAGAAGCGAGTAGGTGAGAAGCGAGTAGGTGAGAAGCGAGTAGGTGAGAA
>JBCCOH010000034.1:0-40289 GCA_039111275.1 Cyanobacteria bacterium P01_D01_bin.1
AGAAGAGTTTGCTGAAGATAATTGGTTTACCCGTTTGGTAGAGATCAACATCGGTAATCTAGCAGGTGTGCCCTCTATTATCTATGGACTACTAGGGCTAGCTGTTTTCGTCAGAATCATGGAGCCTATCACCGGTGGGCGAAGCGTTCTCTCGGGTGGGTTAACGGTTTCCCTACTGATCTTGCCTATTATTATCGTCTCAACTAGAGAAGCTTTGCGGGCCATTCCTGGGAGCCTTCGACTTGCAGGGTACGCGTTGGGTGCGACTCGCTGGCAGGTGGTTCGTAGCCACGTATTGCCTGCTGCGATGCCTGGCATCCTCACTGGCATGATTTTAGGGCTTTCTAGAGCCATTGGTGAGACGGCTTCGCTGATTGCAGTGGGCGCAGCGGTCTTTATCTCTTTTCTACCAGAAGGACTAGGCAGCCAATTTACGGCAATGCCTATCCAGATCTACAACTGGATTAGCCGCCCCCAAGAAGAATTTCACTACATTGCCGCTTCAGGCATCATCGTGCTGATGTCAGCTTTGCTGGTGATGAATGGGCTGGCCATCTATCTACGCAATCGGTTCCAGCAGGAAAAGCTGTAGGACGCGATCGCATTCTCGCAAGCTGAGCCTCGTTCTCTAGATTTGTTCTCTGAATTCGTTCTCTGGCTTTGCTTGTTGGTCTCAACAGTTCATTTCTTTAACTACTGTCTCTTACTCCAGTACTGATTATGGCTTCGCCTTCCCCTTCTAGTTCAATCTCAGCGGTTGCCGACTCCAAAAGCATTGCCCTCAAAGCTGAAAAGGTCTCGGTTTACTACGGCAACAATCTAGCGGTTAAGGATGTCTATCTCGATATTCCTGAGCACGAGATCGTGGCATTTATCGGGCCTTCTGGCTGTGGTAAAAGTACAATCTTGCGCTGTTTCAATCGGATGAACGATCTGATTCCTATTGCCAGAGTAGAAGGCCGGATTCTGTTCGATGGCGAAGAAATCAGCGGCAAAAAAGTAGACCCTGTAGAGCTGCGTCGACGGGTAGGAATGGTGTTCCAAAAGCCCAACCCTTTCCCCAAGTCTATCTATGACAACATTACTTTTGGGGCGAAGATCAACGGCTACCAGGGTGATTATGACGAGCTAGTAGAGCGCTCTTTACGCGGTGCGGCGCTGTGGGATGAGGTCAAGGACAAGCTCAAGGAAAGTGGACTGGGTCTGTCGGGTGGACAGCAGCAGCGCCTTTGTATTGCACGGGCGATCGCAATCGAACCCGAAGTCATCCTCATGGACGAGCCTTGCTCAGCGCTAGATCCGATCTCTACTATCAAGGTCGAAGAGCTAATGCATGAGCTAAAGTCCAGGTACACTATTGTGATCGTGACGCACAATATGCAGCAGGCTTCTCGGGTTTCTGATCGCACGGCTTTCTTCAACGCGGTTGCGACTGATAAAGGCGGTAAGATGGGCTATCTCGTCGAGTATGACAAAACCGAGTCTATCTTCAGCAATCCTAAGGAAGAATACACTCGCGATTACGTCTCTGGTCGCTTCGGTTAAGTCTTGTTTGATTAACTCTTGTTTGGTTGAGCGTTAGAAGTTTCAAGTCGACAGATCAGGAGGCACAAAGTTTTGTGTCTCTTTTTTCTTGTCTATTTGCGCAAGTCGGTTTGCACAGTCAGCTTGTACAGTCAGTTTGTACGGCGGTTTGCATAGATTTTTGGTCTGAGCTTTCTCTAGCTTTGAGTTTTCTCTATCGCTGCAAGAGCAAAAATCCTGCTTGGAAGCTACCAATTACAAATCCCAACACCCCGCCTATGTTGACAATAGCCTGCAACTCGTTGCGGACAATGTTTTGGATTGCCCCTTCTAACTCCTTTGGCGAAGTAGCATTTACCCGGTCAATAATTACCTGGTCAATGTTCAGGATAGGAATAACCTGCATCACTATAGATTCTAAATCCTTTTCCAGGTAGCGCTCTAGTATCGAAGCGAGCTCCTGACTAACCAAGCCCAGGGAGCTGGTCATTACCTTGGAGGACTGTAGTCGGTTAAGCAACTGAAGTGCTAGGCTCTCCCAGTTAATAGAGGCACTCAGCGACTGTAAAAGATCGGCGCCGTTCTCCTTCAGGTAGGTTTTGATTGTTTGTCTTAGTGTTCGTCTTAGCTGTCTGACCGTAGCCACCGGCAGCTCTTGCAAAGAGAACTGCTGTAGCCACCTTTGCAGCCGTACTTTTACACCTAGCGCCGCTATCAGTTCGGCAATGCGGGCGTTGCTTTTTTCAGGTTCTTCTACGCAGATTGTACGCAGTCGAGTAAGCGCGTTGCGAACGCCAAAGATATTGGCGACCACCCAATAGGTGCCGCTTGTCTTAGCACGTAGGGTCTCGTCAACCACCTGAATGTTGTAATCGGTGAGGAAGTCCACCAGTAGCTGACGGACTCTATCTGGTGGCAGCACGCCACTGACCATCCAGTCAGAGACTTGGGCTGCCTGCTCTTCTTTTAGCTGAAAGTCGAGCAGTACCTGGTCAAAAATTTGGTTAATCTGCGCTGCCAAAAAATCGTCGCGCCTAGACCAAACCCGTAGCAGTCTGGGCAATGACTGTCCGATTAAATCCTGTAGAACATTACCGACGATCTTGGCAGTTTTGGTTTGCGTCTCACCCTGTACCTGTTCTAAGGCAAGCTGTAGTAGCCAGTAGATCGCTTTCTCGGTTCTTTCAGTTTGTAACAGGCGACGTGCTAGTCGCTGTAGCTCTTCTGGCGTGAGGAGCGATCGCATAATCACATCTGACACCTTCTTCGCCAGCCGCTGCTGATTGCTCGGAATCAGCCCAGGCGTAAACGGCAGCCGTCTGCCAAATAGATACCTCGGCCCATACGGACGAAACAGCATCTTGATTGCAATATCGTTTGTGAAATAGCCAATCACCCCGCCCAGCACTGGCGGTAATAGCACTACCCACAAATTCACCCCTGCCATATGATTTTTTAATCCTCTACCGAGTCGCCACTAGGACTCCCATCATTCCGCCTGCAATCGGATAGTGGACCGCGTGGGGGAATCCAGCAGCTTTGGCTAGCGCTACCTGCTCAGCCCCTGGCGGAAAGCGATCGACGCTAGGCCCAATGTAAGCATACTCTTCCTTCATCCCTAAGCGCTCTGCCGCCGGAACGACAACGGTCTCCAAGTACCACTTTTGAAACTGAATCACTAGTGGATTAGTCGGTGAGTGAAAGTCTAAAATCGCCGCCGTAGCGCCTGGCTTTAGCACTCTTTGCAGTTCACTCAGTCCTTTGTGAATATCTGTCAAATTGCGCAGTCCGTAGGCCATTGTGGCAGCATCAAAGCGGCTAGGCGCAAAAGGAAGCGAGAGCGCATCTGCTTCTACCCAGTCGATACGGCGCTGTAGGTAGGGAGATTTTCGGGATGCGATCGCCAGTTGCTGAGCCGAGAAGTCCGCACCTGTCACCCGTCCGCTTTCACCCACCCGCCTAGCGAGCAATAGCGCCAGATCGCCACTGCCGCAGCACAGGTCCAGGCAGTGCATTCCTTCAGCGGCTTTACTCCACCGCACTGTCATCTGCTTCCACACCCGATGCAAACCCAGACTCATATCCTGGTTCATCTGGTCATACTGCGGCGCGATCCGATCAAACAGCAGCCGAATCCGATCCGCCTCGGGCTGAGTCGGCGAACTTAAAGGCGAAGGTGCTAGGGGCCGCGAACTATTACCAGTCGTCATTCATTTACACCAGCCGCAACCTGGTACCCAAACACAAAGTCTTCTTCTAGAATAAGCGCTACCGTGACTGGCCTGTGAATTCACCAAGGACAATTTTGCTAGAAGCGACTTCTAGAATGAGCGTATTTTCCGGTGCTAAGTGACAGGACGGTTACAAGACGGCGGCCTTTAGACTAAGTGCAATTTGAGGCACGATCAGATCTAGAATCTGCACGACATCGTCAAGCGTCTTGTAGGGGGTTATCCACTGGAAAGAAAATGCGCCCAAAGTATTTCCCTGGTACACAACAGGTGCTGTTAGGTGGCACTGGGTACCGTCGCGGTAAAGTGCCTTACTAGATATGCTCTCGTTTGACTGTATATCGGTAAGGGCCTGACTGCTTTGAGAGGCGATCGTCTCTATCACTGTCTGGTCAGCTCTTACTTTTTCGATATCTGCTAAGCCGTAGCTACCCGCGCTGTTCTCCTCTGTTAACAGCAGTGCACAGGCGTCTGCATTCAAAATCTCACCAAGCCCGTTTGCCAGATATTGTAGAGCGGCTTCCTTTTGCATGGACTGAGCGGCGATTTGCCCTACCGTTATCATCATTTTCGACTGTTTCTCTGCTTTGTGAAGCTCTGCGCTCTGTCCCTTAAGCAGGTCATAAGTTGCCGACGCTTTGTCGACCACAAACTTTAGCTCGTCAGGATCCCACGGCTTAGTGATGTATCGGTAGACCTGTCCTGCATTGATGGCCTCAACTAGATCTTCCACATCAGTAAATCCAGTTAAAATTATCCGAACAGTATCTGGAAATTCTGGTACCGTTTTGCTTAGAAACTCTGTCCCTTTCATCTCTGGCATTCTTTGGTCAGAGATAATTACCGCTACTTCTCCTTCGGTTGATAGGATTTCGAGCGCTTTGATGCCGCTTTCCGCCTTTAACACTTTGAAGTCGCGGCGAAAGGTCCGAAAAAGTAGATCTAGGTTGTCTGGCTCATCGTCGACAACTAGCATGCGAGGCTTCTTCGAGTGCTGACGACTAGCTAGGGTCAAGGGGCTCAGAATGCTCATATGGTCTTGCCTGTTCCAAAAGGGTGTCGCTGAAAAGTTGGCTGTACAGTGCACAAAGCCAACGGGTTTATCTCTTTTCAGTAAGCCCAGTGGTCTGATAGAAGTAAACAAGAATTGTCGTGTCAAGCGCTACAGGCTGCGGCTATTCGGTGGTATCAGGCTTCACTTCTAGCAGCTCTATTACGTTCCCATCGGGGTCCTTAACAAACAGAGCGGCTCTACCTGATGAGCTCATCTGATAGGGGACTTTTTTTTCGATGAGTGACTGTTTGATAGTGCTTAGATCGGCGATCGCAAAAGTCACATGTGGATGTCTTCCCCACTTATCCTCTCGATCTGGATTAGCGGCCCACTCGCTCAAGATCAAATGCAGCTGAAAGTTTCCAATTTGGTACCAGCTACCTGGAAAGCTTAGCTGCCGATCCACCTTCTGTAACCCGACCACCTCTGTGTAGAATCGATCGGACGCGCTTAGATCGCTCACCTGTACAGCGACGTGCAGCGGATACAAAATATCAACCATCTCTATTGCCAAATAACTCACTCGTTTATTATCTGTTTATTGTCTACGGAGTATTGATGATGGGACCAGAGATCTATCAATCTATCTATAAATTCAATCTATGAAGATATGGATACCAGTAGTTGGCATATTAGCCACTGCGTCGCTAGCTGAAATTGTCCTCCGCTTTGGGTTTGGCTTTGGCCGTCCGCCGCTGTACGTAGCCGACTCGACTATAGGGTACAGGCTAGCGCCAAACCAGAAAATTCGCCGATTTGGCAACCGAATTTTTATCAACCAGCACTCTATGCGAGCGGATGAGATTGCAGCACTGCCAGCGCCTGAGCACTTTCGGCTGCTGCTGCTAGGGGATTCTCTAGCTAACGGTAACTGGTGGACCGACCAAAGTGACATTCTTTCTGAGCTGATTGCTCACAAACTACAGTCAGTATTGCCAGCACAATACACCAAAGTAGAGCCGCTTAACGCCTCTGCAAACTCTTGGGGACCGCGCAATCAGCTAGCCTACTTGCAGCGCTATGGAACCTTCGGTGCGACGGCCTTGGTACTTTTGCTCAATACTGACGACCTGTTTGGCACACAGCCGACCGACTTGCAAGTTGGGCGTGATCGCAACTACCCAGATCGCAACCCACCGTTCGCTATAGCCGAATTATTCAATCGTTTGATCAAGCGCAACTCGCCTATTCCTGGATTGAAAGAGATTCAGAATGAGGCGGGCGATCGCGTGGGGAAAAACCTTAGCGCCATTGACCTAATCTATCAACAGGCAGCCGCCAAAGATACCAAATTCTTACTGGTACTCTCCCCTCTAAAAAGAGAGATTCCTACCCCTAGAAACTACGAAATAGAAGCTAGAGAGAGACTACAAAGCTGGGCAGCAGAACACAACATCTCATACCTAGATCTCCTTCCTACTTTCCAGAACCACCCAACCGTAGATAGCCTGTACAGAGACCACATTCACTTAAGCCTCTCAGGAAATCAGCTTGTCGCCAACAGCATAGTATCAGAGATCAACTTGTTATTCCCCTAGACTATTCCCCTGAAACAGATATCTCCTATATAGCGATTTTCTAATCGGCAATTGTCCAAGCGGCCGTCCCCCAAACGGCACTTCCAAACGGCGATCAGTGACTAGCAGCAATAGGTGCTAACGGCTCTAGTGCCATTCTTAGATCAGCCGAAGATTTCCAAGCTTTTCCATCTAATGCCATTTGTTCAATCAAGCTTGCTAGCCGCAGCGCCTTTAGCGCCTGCTTTCCACCGACAGAAGGCTGATAGCCTCCCCTCACACAGTGGACAAAATGCTCTAACTCGGCATGTAGAGGTTCTGTATTGCTAGTGTATACCTGTTCGATCAGGCCATCTTGACGATAGAGAACCTGACCATAGTCCGCCATACAATTCTCTGTTGTTTGGCGATGAATCTCAATCTTGTTGTTTAAAAAGTCTGCCTCTGTTAGAGACTGACGACAGTGAGCAGAAATCTTTCTGATCTTGCGGTGAGTCACCTTGCTAGCCGTCACTGTCGCCACAATTCCATTGGCAAACCCCAACGTTGCCGTTACGTAGTCTAGATAGGGTGAACTCGCCCCTTTGTTTCCACTAGCGGTCAGCTCTACAACAGTCGAGTTAGCCAGCTCTAGGATCAAATCAATATCGTGAATCATCAAATCGAGCACGACCGAGACATCGTTGGCCCGCTTAGAATATGGGCTCATTCTTCGCGCTTCGATAGCTAGCACTTCTTCGGTCTTCAAGACATTGTGCAGCTCTTTGAACGCTGGGTTAAAACGCTCAATATGTCCGACTTGTAGAATGCAGTTCAAATCCGCCGCTGCATTCACCAAGGATTCTGCTTCACTAATACTCGCGGCAATTGGCTTTTCTATGAGCACATGCACACCAGCTCTCAAACAGGCCATGCCTACAGAGTGATGCATTCGGGTAGGAACTGCGACACAGACGGCATCCACATGGGGTAGCAGCTTGTGATAGTCGTCGAAATAGTTAATTTGATACTTACTCGCTGTTTCTATACCTAACTCAGCATTAATATCTGCAACACCCACTAGCCGAATATCTTTGATCATCGACAGCACCCGAACATGGTGCTGTCCCATATTGCCAATGCCGATCACCCCGACTCTAATCGGGTCGGATTGGTCGCGACGGTAGGGTCTAGCGTCTGCAAGGGATAATAACTGACTCTGCATGGCCTGCACCTTCTAACAATCATGGCAATTGTTCTAGTGCAAAGGGGCATTGCGCAGAACTATCCACAATGTAAACATTACTATAGAAGTACTTATTAAGATGTCTTTCCCTGGACAGTTCATCTGCTGCCTTAGACGACTTGTCAAAAGATCGTCAGACAACTTTCAAATCGCGTTCGCGCTTACCGCTTAGACTCGGCTTCTTACCTTTCTGATTCACTCCTACCATTCAACAGAGGCCGAGTTACTCTTCTAACAGTGTTCGGTTCACTCAGGTTGCTGAGCACCAGCGCCCTTCCAGGACGGCGAATCTTGATTTGAGTGAGCTTTGGCCCTTCTGCCGCAGTCACTGTCAGCTCTAGATCTTGGTAGACAAGCTGCTCATTGACCTGTGGAATCTTTTGTAGTTCAAAGATCACAAAGCCGCCTAGTGTTAGGTAGTTCTCACTAGTTGGCAAGGTCAAAGAGAGCCGTTCATTAACTTCCTCTATATCAGTTTGAGCCGGAAAGATAACAGTGTGACTATCTTTATAGATAACCTGTCCACTAGAGTCTGCATCTACAGCATCTCCAATAATTTTGGCGGTCAAATCTCGAAGGGTTACCAGGCCCGCAGTCCCACCGTATTCATCGACTACGATCACCATCTCTTTGGCTGAGCGCTGCATCTGCGTGAGCAAGTCGTTGAGCGGCAGCGTTTCGGGCACCACCTTAGCAGGCGTAATCCAGGATGTAATAGAGGATTGGGGCGTTAATTCTCCTCTAGAGAGCGGTAGCGCCAAATTGCGAAAGTCAACTATGCCTAAGATGTTATCTAAGGACTCGCCTGTTATTGGATATCGAGAGTGGTTAGAATCAACAACCTCATCTAGCAAGTCTTGAAAGGTTGCTTCTTGGGGAAGCGATGCAATCTGTGTTCGTGGCACCATAATCTCTTCGACAAAGGCCGCACGAAATTCAAAAACATTGCTGAGAATCTCACGCTCTCCTTTCTTTAGCTCAGGGACTTCTGTAGAAGTGTTGATGATCAACCGAAGCTCTTCGGGAGTGACGCCACCATATCGACCAATGCTGTTCTCTTTTATACCTACAACAGAAAGTAAAAAAGCGGTTGATTGATTGAGCAGCCATACAAATGGATTGAGCAGCCGAGCAATCGTCAGACTCGGTGGACCTAAGAAACGCGAAATGTGTTCAGGGTAGCTAAGGGCAACCGATTTTGGACAAAGCTCGCCAAGCACTATCTGTAGATAGGCCAGTAGCAAAAAAGCTAAAGGCAAGGCAATGGAATGTGAGAGGAACTGAGTGTAGCTATCGGAAATTGGCAGTCTAGCTAGCCAGTGTATGATTAGCGCTGCCATTGTATGCTCGCCTATCCAACCTAGGGCCAAGCTAGAGAGCGTGATGCCCAACTGAGTAGTCGAAAGCAAGCTATTGAGCTTTTGCTGAAGCTTTTGGACTGTTCGGGCCTGTACATCTCCGGTCGCAGCCAGCTGATTGATACGCGATCGCCTCGCCGACACGATAGAGAATTCTACTGTCACAAAAAAAGCATTCAGAAAGATTAAGGCCACTACTGATAGCAACCGGACAATAATCTCCGTCCAAGTCAAAAAAGGCTGAATCTGAAGTAGCACAGCAAAAGGCAATAGCAGTCAGCTCGCAATCCAAACAGCGCAGAAAGGCCAATTCCAACGAACTCGTTCACTCATGTCTAAAGCTAGTTGCCACCGTCGGTCATGCGTGCGTTTACGTCGCTAATGATCTTATCTTCGTCCAGCAAGACCAGCCCGTGCTTTTGGTCACCACTTCGGTTAGCAGTGATGGCGTTCGACGGTCTAGTTTCTGGCTGTCGGACACCGCCTAGGGCCTGGCGACCGATGGCATAGCCCCAAGAAGAACTAACAATACCAGAACCGAACATCAACGTTAACAAGATCAGCGTGAAGGCAACAGCTGGATTAATCTTCATAAGAACTCGGCTTTAATACTTCCATGACATTTTTTACTAGCACACACTCTACTGCTCACACTCTCTACTGCATTAAGCTAACTTGCGAAGAAAACCTTGCTTGAAAGATTAAGTGTATCAACATTTTTCTGAGCTGACGCGTCAATCAGATGATGGTCGAGATAGTATATTAGGCAATGACCAGGGTTGGCCGAGCGGATTAGGCAGCGAACTCATAATTCGCCCCAGGCAGGTTCAACTCCTGCACCCTGGATTTTGCCATGGGGTCTAGCTTCCGTAGGGCCCAATAAAAAATCTCTCTCTTTCGACTGTACTCTTAAGAGAGGGAGATTTTTGATAGCCGTGTAGCCAGAGCCAGCAGAACTAAGCAGAGCCAAAAGGCGATCGCCTATCTTCTAGGCAGCGGTTCAAAGTTAAGTTCGCTACCAACAACGCGGCTATCGAACTGAGAAGCTGGCAGCAACTGTACCGAGGTGGTGTAGGGATTGGGCAAGTCAGGGACACGCAGCGTCGGCGTATTTTGAGTTTGCAAGATTAGCAATTCGCTGTACGCACTAGATATTGACGCTGTATCGCGGCTGAGTCGATTCTCTGGAAAGCCGCCTAGGCCAACAATCAGGCTGAGCTGACCGCCTACCGAGCGACTGCGAAAGTAGTCGCCAGAACGATTTTCTATGATGCTTTCTAATGTGTTAAGTACTGTCTGAGGCTCTTGCGCACTGGCAGCAGGTGCTAGCGCGGCAGTTATGGCCAGCGTGGTTGCTGCTAGGGTCCCAATCAACCCCAGGCGGCTTTTAGAAGCATCTGATAAATTTAGCTGTCTGTAGGCCATTTTCGTCAATTCCTTCAACATTTCTATTAAGATTCCCGACTCAAATAAGATCTTGATACCCGATACACTGATCTAGCTTTCTGCTTAAAAAATGAGCTATGCCTATTTCATCTGCTGAGCTGCCTACTGTCGACCTGAGCGCGCTTCGTCAGGAACTGCTCGATCTTATCTGCCAGGTTGCCTACAAAGAGGGCGACTTTACACTCTCCTCTGGTCAAAAGAGCGACTACTACATCAACGGCAAGCAGGTAACTCTACACGCGCGCGGGGGATTGATGGTGGCACGAATACTATTGGACATGCTGCCCGTAGGGACTGTAGGCGTAGGCGGATTGACGCTAGGCGCAGATCCGATGGTTAGCGCGGTTAGCATTGCGGGGGCTTATGAGGGCAGGCCAGTGACGCCGCTAATCATTAGAAAGGAGGCTAAAGGTCACGGTACGCAGGCTTTCATAGAAGGTCCGACGCTGCCAGAGGGAAGCGCGGTCGTCATTCTAGAAGACGTGGTGACGACTGGGGCTTCGGCGATGAAGGCGGTTGAACGGCTGCGGGCGGCAGGCTATGTAGTCAATGACGTCTTGTCTTTAGTCGATCGGCAGCAAGGGGGTAGAGAACTATATGAGTCTAAAGGGTTGAGCTTTCGGCCTATCTTTACTATCGAGCAGATCAAAGCCTACTGGCGATCACGTTAGTCCGCCTTGGTTAAGCTGCGGCAGATAGCTAGCCTGTAGTAGATTCTCTCTAATTCGATGAGATCCATTCCGATGGAAATCCATTCCGATGAAATCCGCCGAGGAGAAACCTTTGAAGGACCAGAGAGTTCTGGCCCTTTTCTCTGGTCCTGGTTCTTTGGTCCTTTAAAGTGCTCCAGCAAGAAGTGCACAGAGTTCTACTGAGCCAAGATTTTCTTCTGAACGCCTTGTAGCGCCTCTACTAGGGAACGGACGACCGCAACCATCGCCAGCGGATCGTTTAGCTTGTGAACAGCTGAACCGACACCTACTCCGGAAGCGCCTGCTGCGATCGCCATCGGTACAGTCACATCAGACAGGCCAGAAGCACAGAGCACTGGCACCGAAACCGCACGGGAAATAGCATGGGCCGCTGCTAGCGTCGGCGCGGCCTTTTCAATCAGACCCAACGTGCCACCGTGGGCTGGGGCGCTGCTAGTGCCGCCTTCTGTCTGAATAATATCCGCGCCCGCTGCAACTAAGGCTTCTGCTAAAGTGACCTGTGCATCTAGCGTCAGGATGTGGGGCACCGTCACCGAGAGTAGGGTATTTGGTAGAAGCGATCGCGTCTCTCTAGTCAAAGCCAACACTTCATCCGCTTCAAATCGACGACCCTCGGCATAGAAAGCATCGAAGTTACCAATCTCAATTAGATTTGCTCCTGCTGTGACTGCTGTGACAAACCGCTCGGGCTCCACCGCCGATACACAGATAGGTAGCTCAACTAGGCTGCGTACTAGTCGCACCAAATCTGGGTCGGCAGCAATATCGACAAAAGTAGCCCCTCCTTTTTGCGCGGCCATTACTACATTGGCGACGTTACGATGATTGAGGTTTGTCAACCCACTGATAATCTTTAAGGCGGAAGCTGTCTCTAGGGCATGCTGAAGCTCGTTTCTCTGATTCCACTGCTGATTGGAAAGGGTCATATGAGTGCTCTAAAGATAAATGTCTGAGGAGATTTGCCTCCACATTCTGCCAGATACCCCCGTCGCCCAGGCGAAAAGTGTAGTACTATTAAAGACTGCGAAACAGAAGTTAACTTCACCAGTGACCTGTTTAGTTAATCTGTTAAGTAGTCTGCTGAACTGGAACCACCCTCGATTATTATGCCAAAGCTCAAAACTCGTCGTGCGGCAGCCAAGCGCTTTCGTCTTAGCGGCAGTGGCAAAATTATGCGCCGCAAAGCCTTCAAAAACCATTTGCTAGAGCGCAAAGATCAAGATCGCAAGCGCAAGCTTTCTAAGGCAGCTACTGTGCATGAGACAGACGTAGAAAACGTAAGGCTGATGTTGCCCTATCTGTAAAGACCGTCAAAACAAAGACCGTCAAAACAAAGGCCGTCAAAACGTAGAGGCCACCAAAATTGTAGAGGTCAATAGAGAAACGTCGAAGAGAGACGTCCTGGAAGAAAGAAATTTCTCTTTAGCCCAGATCTTGACTCGAAGCAGGATTCAACCCAATAGGAAAACTAGACCATGGCACGTGTTAAGCGCGGTAATGTAGCTCGCAAACGCCGCAAAAAAGTTCTTAAACTTGCAAAAGGCTTTAGAGGTTCACACTCAAAGCTGTTCCGCACCGCTAATCAGCAGGTCATGAAAGCCCTGCGGAATGCCTATCGCGATCGCCGCCGTCGTAAGCGTGACTTTCGCCGTTTGTGGATCGCCCGAATCAACGCAGCCGCCAGACTCAACGGTACGACCTACAGCCGCCTGATGGGCGATCTAAAGAAAGCAGATATCCAGATCAACCGAAAGATGCTGGCCCAGCTAGCGGTATTAGATCCCGGTAGCTTTACCAAAGTGGTAGAAACTGCCTCTAAATAGAGTTTCTAAATAGAGATCCAAAGCTAGGTGGTTCAAAGTCTAATGGTACGCAAGCTGTTAGCGAGAGTCGGACTGATGCTGGGAGCGCAGCTGTTGCTCCCAGCTTTTGAGTTGGCTCCTGTTTTGGCAGCAGAACTATCAGAGATTCGTGATCGCGGCTACCTAATCGTCGCGGTCAAAGACAACCGTCCCCCGATGGGCTTTCTCGACGAGAGTGAGCAGTTTAGCGGATTCGAGATCGATATCGCCCGTCGCCTAGCGGCAGAACTGCTCGGCGACGAGAACGCCATAGAGCTAGTGCCTACTGCTAACGTGGATAGGCTAAACGCAGTCATAGAAGACCAGGTGGATATGGCGATCGCCTCGCTCACGATCACAGAGCCCCGCCGCCGCATCATAAGCTTTAGCGATCCATATTACCTAGACGGGACTGCCTTCGTTCCTCGGCTACCGACTGCTAATTCCCCTGCGATTAGAACTTTACAAGATTTACAGCTAGGTACCATCGCGGTACTAGATAGGTCCAGCACAGTTGCTCAAGTGCGCTATATCTTGCCTTCCGCCCAGCTCATCGGAGTGGACACTTACCTAGAAGGTCAAGCATTGGTCGCAAGCGGCGAGGTGGATGCCTTTGCTGGTGATGCCTCCGTACTAACAGGATGGACTAGAGATGGCGCGTTGACAGACTACGAGCTTTTGCCCAGCATTATCTCGGTAGAGCCTTTGGCCATAGCTATCCCCAAAGGCCAGCAGTACAGCACCTTGCAAGCAGAAGTGAACGCGGCCATTCAACGCTGGTATGCAGAAGAATGGTTACAGGCTAGGGCTGAATTCTGGGGACTGCCGGAAGGTGTGTTTTCTGGTTTCCTTGAGCCTAGTCCTCTTGAGTCTGGCCTCGAATAAAGCGACTGCTAAGAACCCTAACCACAAGCTGTTCGGCTGGGCAAAGTGCTCTAAAATGCCAACAGAGTAAAATTGTTGACGGCTATTGTTAACGGCCAAGTGATCACATGGAAAATGGCAACTACCTAGTTGTTTATTTAGGAATTTTGCTAGCGCTGCTCAGCGTAGCAGCCTTTTTTGTTGTCAGGCAGGTTTGGACGACTCGCCGCACAGAAGTCACGCTGTCCGATCTGCAAACTAAGCTAACCAAAGAAAAAGGAACCGCTCTCGAATACTACGAACTAGGCAGCCTCCTGTTAGATAAGAAGCTCTACGTTCAGGCTGCTGTCTACCTAAAGAAGGCATTAAAAGAGCTATCGGAGGAAGAAGCTGAAAACGCAGTTTTGGTTCATAACGCTCTAGGCTATTCTTACTTTGCCCAAGACCAGTTTGACCTGGCTATCCGTCAGTACAACGAAGCTTTGAAAATTCGACCAGACTATGTCACTGCGCTCAACAACCTAGGGCATACCTACGAACGCAAGCAGCTGATGCCGCAGGCGCTAGAAACTTACGAAAAATCTTTGGCTACTGAGCCTGCTAACGAAACCGCTAAGCGCAGAGCAGATTCGCTTCGAAAACGATTGGCCTAGCTCTAGTTTTGATGTTTGACACTGCACCAGCCAGGTATAAGCTGCTGTCCAAGCCATTGTCTGAATTGCTGTTTCGACTTCGATAAAGGAAGCATCTGGGTTGAAAGCCGATTGGGCCAAAGCTGACTGGACTGAGGTCGACCGGACTAAAGCCGACCGGCTTGAAACTGATCGACTCAAAGCTGATCGGCTTAAAGCTGATTGGATTTCTTTGCTGAAGACATATCGCGCGATCGCAATCATCAGAGCCAATAGCATAGAGCAAGGAGTCTCGATGGCAAAAGCAGCGGCAACCGGGGGCTTTCGGCTGATAGAGGTGGCTTGGACTAACAATGCTGAACCCGCCGCGATGATAGCCGCGATTCGGCAGGCTCTGCCAAAGTGTGTTGTTGGAGTCGGTTCGGTACTGAGTGAGAACGACTTGGCAGGAATAATCGCAGCCGAGGCCCAGTTCTGCTTTACCCCTCACGTTTCCCCCAAACTGATTGCACGATCCGTTGCCAGTCAGACACCAATTGTAGCGGGGGCGATGACACCAACAGAAATTCTTACCGCATGGCAAGCAGGCGCGTCTAGTGTTAAGGTATTTCCGATTTCGTCGCTAGGGAACGATGCCTACATCCGCAGCTTGCTAGGTCCTTTGGGCCAGATTCCGCTAGTGCCAACAGGCGGCGTCACGAGTGAGAGTGCGCCTGCTTTGATCGCATCTGGTGCGATCGCGGTTGGACTGTCGACGGCTTTATTCCCCGCAGATGAAGTGCTGCGGGGTGACTGGAAGGCAATAGAAGCGCGCTCACGCTATCTGCTAACTCTATTAAGTTAGTGACTTTTTCCCCAAGCTGGCTGCTGACTTTAGCTGCCCAGCTTAAAAGCTTCGACAAACAGGCCATAGACCATACCAAGCTTGAAGGCATTCAGACATTCTGATAGTGTGGAGCGTGGTCGCACGGGGCCTAGATCTACAGATACCGAGCTAGCGGCACTAGCAGAAATCGGGTCAACAGGTAGGCGCGTTTGATTGACTGGGCCAGGAGAATTTGGACGGCGCGGCGCATATCGGTAGTAGATCCAGCTAATCACTTCTACAAGAAGTACCAGAATTGCCGAAATCGTCACATCTAGCTTTGCTGTCTGCCCTGCAGTCGCCGAGATCGCAGTCGCAAAAAAGTTACCAAACAGCAGACTAATAATAATCACTGCCAGCCGTCGCCAAGGATTAAAAACCCATTGCCTAAACTGTAATACGCTCTGATCTACTAGAGTGTTTAATCGAGTTCTTTGCATAGAAATAACTAAGTTCGCTAGGACTTGTCTGCATAAATCGAAGACACCTTTCCTTGATCTTACGGACGCCATTCCGTGAAGTGTCACAGCTTTTTAGCTAAATGATAAGTATCTGAGGCTACTATTTCAATGTGTGTCTATGCCCAAGATCACATCAGTTTGCCCCAACTCCCCGATGTCCATTTTCACATCAAACCACTGATTAAACCAGCTTAGCTAGCTTACTTATCAGCTCGGCGCAATCTTTATCGTCATGCATATCAAGTTTTTCGCAGGTGTTCCTATGCGTTTTTCTCCTTTCTTTTTAGCTGTCTTTGCAGCACTGTCACTGGGTTCTGTAGCCAACGCACAAGAAGCAGCGCGTACGCCTCTATCTAGCACTCTAGAGCTGAGTGGTCAGAGCGGGGGGCCACGGCTCTCTGCTTGTGGTCATATTGACCCCGACGCTAGCCAAACTATTCAGGTGACCGAAGCCTTCGCCTCCCTCAGCTTCAAAGTGGAAAGTGAGGGCGACTATACGCTGCTAATCACCGGACCCGATGGCTTTCGCGAGTGTGTGTTCGCCCGCAACTTCGATGGCGGTGGCATCGAGGCGCCTGGTCTACTCACAAGGGGTGAGTATCAGGTCTTTGTAGGCGATCGCAAAGGCGAGAGCCATCCCTACACACTTTCCGTCAGCCAATAGAACGTCAGCCAATCAATCAGATTCAGGCAGCTGTTGCACTTCAACATCGACTACTTCCACATCGAGTACGTCGACCTTGGTTGAAGTACTAGCAGCTGCTTCTGTGTCTAGAGTCGTTGCAGTCGAAGTCTTTACATCTACAGCTTGTATATCGATCACACCATCTGCTGCTACTCTTTCTAGTCCATTGTCCGTTGCAGTCACTTCTGTCCCACAGTTTGGACAGATGATCTTCGATTGCTTAAGACAAACTAGCGACTGTTCACAGACAGGGCAGTTGCCAGTGACTAAGTTCCGCTTTAGCCAGAACCGCGCCGCAACTGAGAGCAAGACTGGTGCGAGAATCAAAAACAGGATCACGGCGAAAATAGACTTCAGAATGCCAGTGATACCAATGGCGCCTATTATCCAGATCGCGACAAAGACAAATAGCCAGCACCCGAGCCCCGGAAAACGGGCCTGAAGTTGGTTAAATTGTTGATTCACTGTGGCACTCTCTTACGGCTCTTTTAGCCGACTAGTTCAGCAAGACCCTTCGGGTTGGGGGTTGGGGCCTTGTGTCTATCCTAGTGCCTATCGACAAGCTCGCTGAGCCTTGTAACAAGTGCCTTAGCACTAAAGCGTGCCAGCGTTTTAGTCCGCAGCCATTCACTATCTGTTCGCTGATCTTTGCCAGAAAGTGCCTCGATGCAAGCCGCAGCGACAGCATCTGGATCCCGGTGTGGTGCCTGCCAGCCTACTTTTCCGTCCTGAAGCGGGTCGGCAGAACCATCGTCATCTCCAGCAACTACCGGAACGCCGCAAGCCATCGCTTCTAGATAGACAATACCAAACCCCTCCTTAGAAGGCATCACATAAACGTCCGCCAGGCGATAGTGATCGATTAGCTCATCGTCTGCAACAAACCCAGCAAAAATTACCTGCTCAGCCACGCCCAGTTCCTTAGCTAATTCTGCCAGCCTAGGCTGATCGTCACCCCGGCCAATCACCACATACTTCACCGCTGGAAAGGCCATCAGGATCTTTGGCAGTGCCCTGATCGTCACATCCACACCTTTATAGATATCACCAGACCAGAGGCGAGCGACTGTCGTTAGCACTTTTGCATTCTGTAATTGATATCGCTCTACCAAATGAGCCGGAGGCTGACCAGGCGAAAACATATCGCCATCCACGACGCAAGGAAGCATCTCAAACTTCGACTTTGGAATCTTGTTAGCACTGTGCGCCAAGTCTCGGCTGTACCGACTAATGGTCCATATCCGGTGTGCAGACATCAGAGCATGTTTATCTTTGCTAGGTAGCTCGTACCAGACCTCCTTACCATAGGTAAGGACGGTGTACGGAATACTCAGCGCGCGACAAAGCTGACTAACCATAGCGGCTAGATTGATATGACCACAAAAAACATGGTTAGGGCGCTGTCGAACAAGATAGGCCGCAAATGCAGTAGTCAGGCGTATTCGCTCGACTGTGGAATGTTTACTTTTGAAGTAGTGGTAGCGAAAAGGATGCTGCTGTAAAGGCTGTTCGTACTTTGTCTCTTTAGTATCTTTAAGCCAAGTATTTCTGGGCAGAGCATCTCTAAGCAAAAAGATGTCAGCAGCGTCGTTAGGCTGCTCAGCAAGCTGAGAATAGGCATCTAGCACATCTTGAATGTAGGATTGAATGCCGCCCTCGCAGCCAAATATCTCAATAAAAACGAATGCGTGCTTCACGGCGCTACGCTACTCCAGCGGGCACTAAGACACCGGCTTCCAAATACTTAAGATCAGCTTGTACCATAGCGCTAATCAACTCCTCAAAACTGACTTTGGGCTCCCAGCCAAGATTTTGCCTCGCTTTGCTTGGATCGGCTACTAGCTGAAAGTGCTCGTCGCTTCTGACTAAGTTCGGATCGGTTTCAACGTACTTCTGCCAGTCGAGGTTCACACACTCAAATGCGGTGGCGACTAAGTCTCTGACTGTATGGAGTCTGCCTGTGCCGATAACGTAATCTTCGGCGACATCAGCTTGAAGCATTCGCCACATGGCCTCTACATGGTCACCGGCAAAGCCCCAATCACGTTTAGCGTCAAGATTCCCGATGGAGAGGCGATCACGCAAGCCCAGCTTGATAGCAGCGGCTGCCATCGAAATTTTGCGAGTAACGAACTGAGGGGGACGACGGGGCGACTCATGGTTGTACAAAATGCCACTGCAGGCAAATAGACCGTAGCGCTCTCGGTGGTGCACCATTGTCCAGTGCGCATGTAGCTTGGCCGCGCCGTAGGGATTCGTTGGTCGAAAAGCAGTCTGCGCCGTCTGAGGAGAAGAACGGACCTCACCAAAAATCTCTGAAGAGCTGGCCTGATAGAACCGAGTCTGCAATCCTAGCTGTCGAGTAGCTTCTAGCATCCGAGTCGCCGTTCCCGTGATTAGATCAAGCGTTCCTAACGGATCTTTCCAGGAGTCTGGAACAAAGCTGGGAGCTGCTAGGTTGTAGATTTCGTCTGGCTGCAGGACATCCATTGCTTGGGCGATCGCATCCGCCTGAGTCAGATCAACCAAGTATGTCGTTAGCTGATCTGCAATCTCATCAAGCTTGGCTAGACTGCGTCGTCTTTGAGGAGGCACTAGTCCAACAACTCGATAGCCCTTTTCTAGCAGCAAACGACTGAGGTAGTAGCCATCTTGTCCAGTAATGCCAGTTATCAGCGCAGTTTTGGCCATCGAAATCTATACCCATAGCAAGAATACGAGCAGCCTCGGCTGTCTCAGCATAAGGGTTCACAAAATTGGATGAATGTTCTACAGCAAAGAGATAGCTTTTTACCAAGTCAAAGAACAACTCACGAAGCACAACTCTTGACGATGCGTAGACAGTTGCGCCACGGACTGTTATCTGAAATTGACGGTGAGACCGACTGGCCACTAGTCCGGCTACTAGCCTGGCTACTAGATTGACCACCAGACTGGCTATTCATCGGCGAATAGGTGACCTGGTCTGCCAGGCGACGTAGCAGAAACCAACCATATCCGCCTTCTCTTAACGACCCTGGCTTTGGTTCGCTGATGCTATCAGGATCAAAAGGCTGGCCCTGATCATAGATGAAAATTTCAACCCTATCAGTCTGTAGCACTAGCTCAATCTCGATAGGCGTAGTACCAGGCAAATCAGCATGAGCATGACGAACCGCATTGGTGAAGCCCTCTGCTAGGGCCAAGTTTAGTTTGTCAAACTGGTCACTGATCCAGGGCGCTTCTGTAGATAAACGAGCGACCAGTGAGCGAAACCACTGCTGCACTACGGCCAGTTCTTCTAGCTGGCTATCTACAGTAAGATGGGCTTTCTCAGACATTTTTGAATTGGCTTTCGCCCTACGGCCGAAACACAGAAATCTTTGCAAAATATCATCATATGAATCGTTTCTTAGAATCTATCACCTTGCATCACTTTCCTTATGAGAGTATACATTTCACTTCATAATTCTAACTTCGAAGAGGGATAGCACAGGAATCTCCGGCGTAGATAGTAAACGTATACAGAGCAGATATCTAGGTATAAATATCAAATCGCCCAAATCCTGTTCGAGGATTTGGGCGATTCACTTGTTGATCTCACAAGTGCACTTCCAGTTCGAAGCACCTCATAGAAATCCGAACTCAAAATGGGACGCTCTAGAACAGGCCCAAAGTCAGGGAAGTATCAATTGGGAAAGTAGCTCCAATACCCAGCCAAAGAGTGACCACTGTGCCAAACAAGAAAACTGCAGTTGCCACAGGGCGGCGGAAAGGGTTCTGGAACTTGTTGACGTTCTCAATGAAGGGAACAAGGATCAGCCCCAGAGGAATGGCCGTCATCGCAGCAATGCCTAGAAGCTTATTGGGTAGAACCCGCAGCATCTGGAAAGTTGGGTAGAGGTACCACTCAGGCAAGATTTCTAGCGGCGTTGCGAATGGGTTTGCAGGTTCACCGACCAAAGCAGGGTCTAGAACTGCCAATGCCACACAGCAGGCAATAGTTCCCATGATCACGATTGGGAATACATAGAGAAGGTCATTGGGCCAAGCGGGTTCACCGTAGTAGTTGTGTCCCATGCCCTTTTTAAGCTTCTCTCTCAGCATTGGATCGCTGAGATCGGGTTTTTTAAGAATTGACATCTTTTATCTTCCTGAAATAATGAAATCGACAGCCATTGACTAGGATATTCCTGCTCGGTCTGAAATCATCATACCTCAGACCAAAACTCTCAGGCCAAAACGAAGGAGGGCCGCATTGAGGTCACGCCCTTACAAAGGACCAGAGATACCCTGCTTGCGAATCATGATGAAGTGGAGCAGCATGAATACTGCGATAAACCACGGCAGCACGAAGGTGTGCAGACTATAGAAGCGAGTCAGGGTTGCTTGACCAACACTTTCTCCGCCGCGCATAAGCTCGACGATAGTAGTACCCACAACAGGAATTGCGCTGGGTACACCAGATACAATCTTGACGGCCCAGTAGCCAACTTGATCCCAAGGTAGAGAGTAGCCAGTAACTCCGAAAGAGACTGTGATCACAGCAAGGATAACGCCTGTCACCCAAGTCAACTCACGAGGCTTCTTGAATCCGCCTGTCAGATAGACGCGGAAAACGTGAAGGATCATCACTAGGACCATCATGCTGGCAGACCAGCGATGGACGGAGCGAATCAGCCAACCAAAATTGACATCTGTCATCAGGTACTGAACTGAAGCGAACGCATCAGTCACAGTGGGTCTGTAGTAGAAGGTCATCGCAAACCCAGTTGCGAACTGAATGATGAAGCAAACGAGCGTGATGCCCCCGAGGCAGTAGAAGATGTTGACATGGGGCGGAACGTATTTGCTAGAGATGTCGTCGGCGAGCGCCTGAATCTCTAGTCGCTCATCGAACCACTTGTAAGGCTGGGAATCAGTGACTTGCTTAGTAAACATGAAGCAAAAAAAGGTTGTGTCTTAGGGTTATATACCAATACTAAAAAATGTAACACAGCAGAAGGGTTGAGGGGTCTGCTTTAGAGGTGGTTTTTGGTGATTGTGAGAGAACTATGCAACATGACCAGACGGTTGAACGCCCTACAACTAGGCTTGATACAGCGCTACTCAGCTCTTGTAGCGCTGTAAGTGGCTAAAACTTTAAGAAAACCTCTATATTATTAGCAGTTTACGTAACTTTACATTTTCGTATAGATGGCTGGTCTTGTGTTGGCTAGTTGCGTGCTGGCTGGTTGTGTCACGAACTGAAGTGAAGCAGGGTTGTATGTTGTTTATGAGAGCTGTATCAGGATCGCAGGGTAAAGGCTGCAAAGAAGAGCGGATGGGAAGAAGGATTTTTCGGATCGGATTGGCGATCGCACTATCAATCACGGTGTCAGTCACAATATGGCTAGGAACATCTGTCAGCACAGAGCCAGGTCGCACAGCAGGTCGCCTAACAAGCCACATAGAGTTTGGCAGAATGCCGACAGCCGCTGCTTTTACCAACCAGCAGCAGCTGGTCATGGAAGTATGGCGAATAGTCAATCGCAGCTATCTAGATGAGACATTTAATCACCAAAACTGGTGGTTCATGCGTCAAAAAGTACTGCGTCAGTCGCTGCCAACCTGGAAAGAAACCTACACTGCGATTTCGGAGATGCTAGCGGTGCTAGACGATCCTTACACTCGGTTCTTGCCGCCACAGCAGTACCAGAGCCTGCAAACGAATACCAATGGCGAGCTGCTAGGCGTAGGTTTGCAGATTGCCAAGGACGACGAAGCTAGCTCACTGCGGGTGATTGCACCGATTGAAGGATCTCCAGCAGAGGCAGCAGGTCTACAGCCGCTAGATACAATTTTGGCAGTCAATGGAACACCGACAAAGTCGCTGAGCCTGGATGAGGCAGCAGCTCGAATGCGTGGAGCCATTGGAACTCAGGTGACGCTGACGGTAGGTCGCGCAGAGGCAGATCCCTTTGATGTGAGCGTACAGCGCGATCGCATTACCCTAAACCCAGTCTCCGCAGAACTTCGCTCAGAAGCTGGCCTGCCAAAGATGGGCTATCTTCGCCTAGGTCAGTTCAACGGCAATGCAGCTGACGAACTCAGACGCTCATTACAAACCCTCGAAGAGCAAGGCGCGGATGCCTACATCCTCGATCTGCGTAACAATCCAGGCGGGTTGCTACAGGCAGGCGTTGAAATTGCTCGGATGTGGATGGATCAGGGCACAGTGGTATATACGGTAAACCGTCAGGGTTCGCTAGGCAGTTACGACGCTAACGGCAAGGCAATCACCGCCGACCCCATGGTCGTTTTGGTAAATAAAGGCACAGCTAGTGCCAGCGAAATTCTAGCGGGTGCGCTGCAAGACAATGGCCGTGCGCAGCTAGTAGGAGAGACCACGTTTGGCAAAGGACTGATTCAATCTCTATTTGATTTGCCGCATGGTGCAGGGCTAGCAGTCACAATTGCTAAGTACGAGACGCCGAGTCATCGAGATATCAATAAGCTTGGAATTGATCCCGATCAGGTGGTCACGAGTTCTGTCGAGCGACGTCAGCAGTTTGGTTCATCAGAAGATGCACAGTACGAAGCGGCAGTAGCGCTGCTCGCTCAATCGGTTGCTCAATTAGTTGAAGTGGCTCAAAAGTAAAATCTAGAAGTAGATCTAGCCAACTAAAGAATATCTATCTGTCCTCATCTGAGAGGACGCATTGAAGAGATGTCTAAAAGTGTACGTACGTATCATGACCCTCTGCACGGTGCGATCACCTTAGATGGCTCAGACGCGGTTGAGTCGCTACTGAAGACGCTGATCGATACGCCTGAATTTCAGCGGCTGCGGCGTATTCGTCAGCTAGGCCCAGCGAGTCTGACTTTTCACGGTGCGGAAATGTCGCGGTTTACCCATTCGCTGGGGACGATGGCAATCGCCCGACGAGCCTTTGACCGCATAGCCGCCCTTCATCCGGAGCTGCGATCGCACCGCGCTACCGTCCTCTGCGCGGCGCTGCTACATGACGTTGGTCATGGCCCTTTTAGCCACACTGCTGAGGAAGTATTCGGCTCCCACCACGAGCAGTGGACGATGGCCATCGTTGAGCGATCGCACCCGATTAGGCAGCAGTTAGATGCCTTCGATCCAGAACTCTGGAAGGCTATTACCCAGGTGTACACCCACAAGCACCCAATTCCGTGCGTATGGCAGCTAGTGTCTAGTCAGTTGGATTGCGATCGCATCGACTATCTAATGCGAGACAGCTACTTCACGGGCGCAGCCTATGGCCAGCTCGATTTAGACCGGATTGTCCTAGCGCTAAACTACGACCCGACTAGCCAGCAGCTGATGGTGGAGAAAAAAGGGCTTGCGGCTGTTGAGCACTACCTAGTCGTACGCTCCTTTATGTACGCGCAGATCTATAACCACTCTAAAAATCTCTCGGCTACATGGATTCTGGAGCATGCATTTCACCGTGCCAGAGAGCTGCTGCTCAAAGGCGAGCTAGCTGCGGATGAAACAGTAAAAGCCTGGCTGATCGGCCCCGCGGAGCAGCTTGCTCTAGAAGATTATCTAGCTGGAGATGATGTTGTCTTCACCTACCACCTACAGCGTTGGCAAAGGCACCCTGACCCTGCGCTTTCCGATCTCTGCCAGCGATTCTTGAACCGCAGGCTGCTAAAGGTGTTAGAAGTGACCTACGCTACACCAGCAGAACGTGAGAGCTTGTTAGAAAGCGTACAGCAGCAACTCTTGGCCGAAGGGGTACAAGCGCATCGGTACAGCGGCCTAAAGCATACCTGGAGTAAGGGATACAGCGTCTACCAGCGCGGTATCAAAATTCAAACGCCGCGCGGACTAAAAGATATTAAACAACTATCTTCTCTGGTTCAAACATTGTCAGAACCAGCGCAGCGGACCTGGTTAATCTATCCAAAGGAGATTCAGGTAGGCGTTTGCCCGCTACCGGAGGACGAGCAGTTGAATAGTGACTTTGCGGTAGCCCAACTGCTGAGCTGAATTAGTAACTCAAAGCCAGTGACTCAAAGCCAGTGACTCAAAGCCAGTGACTCATAGTGCTGGCTTAGTATCCGCTAGAGCCTGCCAATCAGTGCCTTGAAGCTGAAGGTAGGCATCTTTAATTTTTTTGTCTCCTCGTAAATAGCCCGTACTAGCGCCAGGACAAATGTAGCTCAGACTATCCACTGTAAAATCACCAAGTAGCTGCTTGGCGTAGCGGAGCTGGCGAGGCCAGTGAAAAGTCTTAGATAGCCTTAGTGGAACAGGTGCGCCGCTGCGGTTGGGCAGAAGATGTCTGCCTGTAAAGAGGACACCGCCATAGTCACTGTGGTATAGGCTAGCGGAGCCAGGAGAATGGCCTGGATTCCATAGGACTTTACTGGTAGGGGATAGGATACGATCGCGATGAAACACTTCTGTTTCAATCCCCGGTAGTAAATAGGCTTCCTGCTCTTGAATCAGCACTTTCGCATCGAACTCCCGCTGAAATTCTTTGACCTGCGATATGCCGCCTCGGTGAGTGATAAACAGAGTCTCGATACCGCCTTTGGAGTGAATAAAATCTCTATGAAAATCTGTCAGCGCTGGACAGTCAACCAGGATATTGGCGCTTGGGGAGGAGGTACTTTGGCTATCCCCTAGCTGTTCTAGGATCAGGTAGGCCGTTCCTCCTAGCGTTTCTCTGTTGGGTGCAAACGCAAAGATAGTTTCAAAAACAGGCTGCGGCTGTTTATCTTTTGTAGTCTGCTTACCCTTAGTAGAAGGTGTTTGAGTCGACTGAACCATCATTAAAAAGCCTGCCTACAGGTAAACAGAATAACGAATTTAAGGTGCTGACTTACAATGATATGAATAGAGCGTTTTGATTATTTTCACCATTCTGTATTTCTTGTACTTTGCACTCTACGGCAAACCCCTGTGAGGATAACGCTCTCAATTTCGAGCACACCTGTCCTGCGATATTCGCGCGCACCTCTATTCATGCCCCTCGTTTTACTTACCCTAGTTCTTGGCTTGATGACTTATTGGGTCATTAGTAGCCGTCTGTCAAAGGTTCAAACGCCTGTACCGTTATGGCTAATATGGGTGGTCATGATGGCCCCTGTTTTAGTCTTCACGGTGTGGATGAATGTTGGTGATGGGAATCCGCCGCCCGCTATATTGCTATACGGACTAATGGCTGCGTCGACGCTGTTCTTGTATACGACGCTAGTTGTCTCCAATGCCAAAGCCAAACAGCGAGCGATAGATGCAGCCAAGCAAGATGCAGCCAACGCAGAAGTAGAGGATACAAAAGCAGCACCAGATAAGCAGGCGAGAAAAGAGCCTACCAAACCACTCAGCCGCGACGAGGAAACCTTGCTCCAGCGGTGTTTCCCCTGGTCGACTTACTACCTACAAAATATTGAGTACTTGCCACAGGCCATGATCTGTAAAGGTAAGCTCAAGACTTCACCGGGGCAAGCCTACCAGACAGTGCAGAAGAACGTCGAGAGCAGCTTTGGCGATCGCTTCTTAGTCCTTTTACAGGCAGGTTTAAATGGGACGCCTTTCTTTGCTTTAGTACCTAATCCTCAGGCTAAGAATTTTGACCATGCGCTTACCGCTTCATCGACGCCCGCTCAGATAGCGCAGATAGCGCGTCAGCAGAAGCTCAATCAAAAGAAAGTCACTCGGCCCGTTTTGGCGGTGGTGCTAGCGCTAGCAACGCTGGTAACAACGACGCTAGTAGGCAGCGTCCTAGTTAATGGAACCGAGGATCCTGCGGCGTTTCAGAACAATCCGGTGCTGCTGCTCTCAGGCTTGAGCTATAGCCTTTCTCTAATGTTTATATTGGGCGTTCATGAGACCGGGCACTACCTAGCAACACGCTATCATCGGCTGAAGGCGACGCTGCCTTACTTCATCCCAATTCCCTTTTTCCTAGGAACTTTGGGCGCGTTTATTCAGATGCGATCGCCGATGCCCAATCGCCGCGCACTCTTCGATGTGGGCATTTCTGGTCCACTCTCGGGGCTGGTGGTTAGTCTCCCTATCCTGGTTTGGGGACTCGCTCAATCTAGTATCGTTCCACTAAGCGATGCTTCCCAACTGCTGAGCTTTGAATCACTCGATCCCAGTCGTTCTATAGCTTTACTGGTGATGAGCAAACTCGCTCTCGGTTCAGCCCTACAGGCGGACAGTGCTATCAGTCTGCATCCACTGGCAATCTCCGGTTGTTTAGGATTAATCGTAACTGCGCTAAATTTGATGCCCGTTGGTCAATTAGACGGCGGCCATATTGTCCATGCTATGTACGGACAGCGCACGGCAATTATCATCAGTCATGTGGCTAGAGTGGTCATGCTAATACTGGCTTACAGATACCAAGAATTTCTGGTGTGGGCGCTTTTCTTGCTGTTTGTCCCCGCCGCGCAGCCTGCGTTGAACGATGTGAGTGAACTCAACGGTCCGCGTGACTTTCTCGGCCTAGTGTCTCTGGCATTGCTGGTGGTAATTATTCTGCCTGCGCCTGCTTCACTACAAGGACTGCTACTGTAAAGCTGACAGTAGGCTGACAGCGATGCTTGTAGAGCAATGACCCAACTAGAGCAATGACCCAACCCAACCCAGCTCAATGGCTAGCGGAAGTTCAGGCACTGCAGCGCCAAATTGGCGAGCTGCAACAAGAGCGAGAGCGGGCCTACGAAAGCGCGAACAATTGGCGAAAGCTATACGACCAAGAGGCACAGCAGCGGCGGCGGGATAGTGCGATCGCCACTGGCAAAATTGAACGCCTGCAAAAGGATATCAGCGACCTTCGCGAGGCGGCTCGCGAGGCGGATACGGATGGCGGCCCTACGGATGGCAGCCCTACAGTTCAATCCCTAACGCAGTCCGATGCTCAAATTCTAGAGCTAACACAGCTCAAAGCATCGTTAGAGACCGCCGAACAAGAGTGCAAGCAGCTCCAGACCCAGATAGAAACTGAACGCGTAGCCCATGCACAGACTCGCAACAGCCTAACCGCAGCCCTAGGCGATGCAGTCGATCTGCTTTCCAAAGAGCGGGCCGCCGCAAATTTGGAGAAGTGATTTTTTGACCAAGAAGTGATCTCTGACTAACTAGAATCCCATGACCTGCGCCAGACTATCAGCATCTGGATCAAGACCTGCCTTGAACTGATTACCGCTACGTTCAATTGCCGCTTCAGGATCTTTCAATCCATTTCCAGTCAAAATGCATACGATCTTGGCACCTTCGGGCACCTGATCTTTTACCTTCAGTAGACCAGCGACAGAAGCTGCGCTAGCTGGCTCACAGAAAATTCCCTCCCCCGAGGCAAGCAGGCTATAAGCTGCGGCAATCTCATCGTCAGTAACCGCGTTAAAAGCGCCGCCACTTTCATTCTTAGCAGCAACTGCCTTATCCCAGCTAGCCGGGTTGCCAATCCGAATTGCCGTGGCGAAAGTGTCAGGTGATTCAACCGGATGGCCCATCACCAGCGGCGCTGCCCCGGCTGCTTGAAAACCCATCATCTGTGGGAGCTGTTTAGATCTCCCGACGTCTTTGTACTCTTTAAATCCCTTCCAGTAGGCAGTAATATTTCCTGCATTACCGACCGGAATGCACAGCCAGTCGGGAGAGTCGCCTAGCGCATCGACTATCTCAAAGGCGCCTGTCTTCTGTCCTTCGATTCGGTAGGGATTCACAGAGTTTACCAAAGTGATTGGGTAGCGATCGGCAACCGCTCTCACTGAGGCCAGTGCCTGGTCAAAATTTCCTTTGATTGCCAAAACTTCTGCACCGTACAAAAGTGCTTGGGCCAGCTTGCCCATCGCTACATACCCATCAGGGATGACCACATAGGCGCGCAGCCCACCTCGTCTGGCATAGGCTGCTGCCGCCGCCGACGTATTCCCTGTGCTCGCACAGATAACCGCTTCGGCTCCAGCTTCTTTTGCCTTAGTGACCGCCATCGTCATCCCCCGGTCTTTGAAGCTGCCGGTAGGATTGAGACCATCGTATTTGATAAAAACTTGAACCGACTTACCAATGCGCTTTGCAATTGAGGGCACTGGAATCAGAGGTGTATTGCCTTCGTGCAGAGTCACGATCGGAGTAGACTCGCTAACTGGCAGATATCGGCGATAGGTTTCAATCAGCCCTGGCCAGCCTCTGTGAGCTGTAGTCGGTCGCTGGTCTAGATGGTTACCTGCAGCGACAGTGGAGGAAGGGGGCTTGTTGAGGCTAAGAGTCACAATGTTGTCCAACTACCAGTGTTATCTATGAGCCTAATCCATACGGAAGAGCGATCCGCATGTAAGGCAAGGTAATATTGCTCAAGTTTACCCCGAGAAATGACCACCTGGTAAATTGACACTTTTTAGCCAGACAGTCCACTTAGCTGCTAGCTAGCATCAATATTATGTTATTCGAGTTAGAATATGCTTCACTTGAATAATGAGTATAAGTTACTAGTTAGCAATTTTATTTGGTGATTAACCCGTTGCTAACAGGCTTGTGAGTGATTGGTCTAGCTAGAGAACAGCAAGACCTACAGCTGTGTGATGTGTTGTGAGTAAGTACATGAGTAAGACTATGCCTGTTCCCCGACAGTCGCTTACGGCTTTGTCCGTGGCTCCTTCAAAGGCGGCTAACGAACATGTGGAGGGCAATCAACCAGCCAGTGATAGCGACCGAGTCTGCTGGGCTGAGCTAAAGCGCTATCCCTATCATCCCGACCACCAAGTTGAGTTGCTGCACCTTCAGGCAGAGGCAGATGCTTTGATAATCAAGCTACGGGCTGCGAACAGAGAAATTCCTCATCAAGAGGGTTAAGCGGCACGAGAATTAGCGGTATAAAAATTAGCAGCTCACTAGCAGAGTCGTTTAAGCTAGTGAGCTGCTAATTTATAGCTAGCAGATTGAATTAGTTAACAGATATTGCTACCTGTTAAGAATTTGCCAGGGAAGCGTAGGTCCAGTTTTTGTCGGACTATCTTTTAAGTGAAGGCTGAGCTAGAGGTTGGATAAGTTCCCGCCAGTTTGAGCGTCAGTTTAAGCCTGTAGAAGATTAGCGATAGAAAATTAGCGAATGACCAAAAAAAGCGACTTTTCCCCTCTGAATTCTATCTCTGTGAACTCTGCCCCTTCGAGCCCGACGCCGCTGAGCTATGGTTTGACCTATCGCTGTCCGGCCTGTGGGAGTGGAGAAATAAGTGCGATCGCCATGATGGACGTATTTGCCTGTAATTTCTGTCGGCATATGTTCACTGCTAATCTAGAAACGCAGTCCGTACAGCTTGCTGATACGGTTCGCTCTAGGGTTTGGCACTGGAATGGCAGGCGTTGGCGAACGGCTCAGCAGCGCGATACGGCGGCGGCTTTGGTATGGGGCTTTTCGGCTGTGATAACGGTTGTCCCAGCGACCTTGATAGCGCTTTCTAACTATATTTTCCCCCCTTTAGAAGCTTCCAACTTTCCGCTGATGTGGATAGAGCTGACCCTGGTGGCTCATGGTGTGATCGCCTGCTGGCTATTAGCTGAATACCACCACTGGCCCTGGTATATCTCTAGCCGCATTCGCCTAAAGCATCTTCGAGAGCGATGGTTCCCAAATGCTAGCTAGCTCCAAAAATAGTCAGTGATTAGTCAGCGCCAAGACAAGTCAATCTTGGAAGTCGCTAGCGCGTTATTTGTTTAGAGCTTCTCTTCTTTGCTAGGTACTGCTGATGGTCAGCGGTAGCCAACCAGTAGTCGCTTGCTGGTTTGATCTCTGTGACGATTGGATCGGCATAGACGTCGGTAGCGTCAAGCTGAGCCTTTGACTGCTCGGCAGCGATCGCCTGCTCGTTCGTGTGCCAAAAAATAACTGACCGGTACTGCTCTCCCCTATCCGGCCCTTGTCGATTCAGCGTTGTCGGGTCGTGGCAGTTCCAGAACACGTCTAACAAGTCTGAGTAGCTGATGCGTTCAGGATCGTAATGGACCTGAGCGACTTCTGCGTGACCAGTGATACGAGAGAGGACGTCTAGATAGCAGGGATTGGCGAAGTGTCCACCCATGTAGCCAACCGACGTAGAGAGGACGCCCGGACGCTGACGAAAGGCTTCTTCTACGTGCCAAAAGCAGCCTGCGCCAAAAGTTGCGAGCGCCCATCTATCCGACTGCTCATCTGGCGAAATATCTTGTGGTAAATTACACATCAATTTTTATCGTTACGTAAGTGTGAAACTCGATACATCGCTTCTTGTCAGGCGATCACAAGCACCTGACTTATGTAAAGTTTGCGTGTATTTCGACCCATACAGGTATCAAGATTAGCAGCGCTATCAACACAACCTCGGATGGCTCCTTTTTTTCTGACGCATTAGATTGCGTATATGAACGTCAGGCTCAAGGTGTTTTCACAGAACTTGAATACCCTTGCTACCAACTTTTTTGTCGGACTGTTTCTCCCACTGTCTTTCCTAGGAGTATTTTAATGAGATGGACTACCTTGTGCAGTCTTGCCCTAGCTGGATTGGTAGCAACAGGGTGCGGCAGCGGCAGCGAAGAATCGCCGCAAAAGACTAGCCAAAAGATTACATCAAGTAGTCAACCCGTCCCGAAAGTATCCAATAGCTGCGTACCTCTACGTGGTTTCTTCTCAGAGCTACTGGAACTAACTAATCAAGCCCGCGCTGAAGTTAATGCGGACCCGTTGAGGTTCTCTTTCCAGCTAGGGCAATCTGCACAAGCTTATGCCGAAGATCTTGCGACTCAAAATTTCTTTTCTCACAAGGGCAAGGATGGTTCAACGTTCGACTCGCGGATTGCTGCGAAGGGCTATGACTTTGCAGTTGCAGGTGAAAACCTGACAGCGGGTAGCAACTTCACCGCTCGAAACGCCTTTGATGCCTGGATGAATAGCAATGAAGGCCACCGAGAAAATCTGCTGAGTAAGTCATTCTCGGAGGTAGGATTTGGGCTGTATGACACCACTGGCAATTCTACCTATGGGCGCTATTGGGTACAGCATTTAGGCATGCCTAAGTCTGGACGTAGCAAAGGTGGCATCTACATTCCAGATGAGTGCGGCCTAGCGACAGCTGCCCCTTCGGCTGCCCCGATCGTCAGCGCCGTGGCAGGACGTTCTACGTTTGGCGACAGGAGCGGCCTCCCTGGAGCGATTCCAGCTAGTCTTTTGGCCACTGAGGTAGAAAAATTATTCTCGGTCCACAGTCGCCCTGCCAACAGTCGCCCCGAAAAAGGTCACAGTACCGGAAGTTACGGTGCGCAGGAGCTGGATGCAAAAGCCGTTCCTGAGCCTGCTTCGGTAATGGGTCTATGTGTTTTAGGCGTAGCGCTATGGCGTCGGCGTCGATAGTGCCACGCGCTAGCTACAGTTGCTTTTCTTGGCTGAGCATGCGCTGATAGGATAGCCAACCGACGACGACCATCGCTGTAGAGAAACCGAGCAAGATCCAGAAATGTCTGCCATCCTCGCCAAGCGGAAACTCGGTATTAAGTAGCGCATTGGTGAGCGCTTCGGTCATGTGATAGATCGGGTTGAATCTGGCAATGTTTAGCAGAGACTCGGGAAATAGAGAAATCGGCAGGAAAGCGCCGCCTAAGACCATCAGCGGCACGCCAAAGGCTGCGATTAGAGCGCTGACGTCTTCTGTACGACGGGCGAACTGAGTGCCAAGCATAAAGCCTAAGCCCACATAGGCCAGAATGCTGAGCCAGATGATGAGAATTGCTAGCGGCCAGGCAGCACCCGTGAAGTTGGCTCCGGCAGTGAGTGCGATCGCAAAGATCACCAGCGACTGCCCCACCCCAATCACACTGTGAGCCAAAAATATCCCTAAGAAATAAGAAACACCACTCAGGGGCGACAAAAATAAGCGCTTCAGCGTCTGCTGTTCCCGTTCAGAGACAACAGTCGCTACCCCACCACCCAAACAGCTAAAAAACAGCGCCGCCCCGACCAGCGTTGGCGGAGCCGCAATCTCAAAAGCAGTACTCACCGTCGTATCAGCCCGTTCTGCAGTGATAAAGCCATTGAGCATGAGGATCAAAGCCGGAAAAATCAGCCATGAGATTAGGCTGCGCCCCCGTCTGAACAGCTCAGTCAAAATGCGACGGGCAACCGCCCAGCTTTCACGCCAGTATTTTTTCAAGCCCCTATTTGAGCCACTGTTCGAGCCAAAGCCAGCCATAAAAGAACCCCAAAAAGAAACTTTAGACCATGCGTTATAAACTTGAAGTAGCTCTTTACCTATCACGTTATGACGCTTCGCCGCACAATTCTAGTCGCCTGCTTCAGCGCCGTCTTTAGTCTGCTGGCCGCTTTTAATCCGCCAGCAGCCTATGCAATGGGTGGTACGCAGCCAGATATTGACCAGCCCGCGCCGACATTTACACTGCCTAGCAACAGTGGAGATGGAGAAATCGCCCTGAGTGACTATCTCGGTCAGTGGGTGGTGCTGTACTTCTATCCACGAGATTTTACTTCTGGCTGCACGCTAGAAGCTCGGCGGTTTCAGCAGGATTTGCCTGAGTATCAGGCGCGAGATGCACAGATTCTGGGTGTGAGCGCCGATGATGTCGATTCGCATGCTGAGTTTTGCGATTCAGAAGGCTTGGTTTTTCCGCTACTATCTGACTCGGATGGGACGGTCAGCCGCGCCTATGGCTCTTGGATGAAGCCGATGTCGATGCGACATACTTATCTAATTGATCCAGAAGGGACCTTGAGGGAACGATTCCTAGGCGTGCGGCCTGCCATACACAGCCAGGAAGTCTTGGCTAGACTGGATGAACTCACCGCTAGCTAGCCGCTAAACCCGTTAGACTAGAACCATCTTTTAAAAATGGAGAAGATACATGGCAACTTTAGCTTTAACTGAACCTAATGTTGAGAAAGTTTTAGACGACCTGCGTCCTTATCTGATGGCTGACGGCGGCAATGTAGAGCTTGTAGAGCTAGACGGCCCTATCGTCAAACTGCGTTTGCAGGGCGCCTGCGGCAGCTGCCCTAGCTCTGCAATGACATTGCGGATGGGTATCGAGCGTCGCCTACGTGAGTTTATTCCCGAGATTGCCGAGATTGAGCAGGTGTTCTAAACATCTGATGCTCAACAGTCTATTTAATCAAGGGACGGTAAGGCGATGACCTTTACCGTCCCTTTCGCTGTTAACCTTTTGAAGGAAAACACCTACAGAAAATCGCATAAGAATACGCAGGTAGAGACCGTGCTCGATATTAAGCAGATTCGCAATCAGACTGAACAAGTAAAGGCCGCGCTGGGCAAACGGGGCAGCTATGATTTGCAGCCTTTATTGGAACTAGACAGCCAGCAGCGTGAGCTAGAGAAACAACGCTCTGATTTGCAGGCTCGTAGCAATGAAGTGGGTAAATCGGTCGGTCAGAAAATTCGGGAAGGCGCTGACCCGAAAGGGAATGAGGTAAAGGCGCTGCGCGAAGAGGGTAATCAGGTCAAGCATGAGATTGGCGAGCTAGAGCCAAGAGAACGGGATCTGAAAGTCAAAATCGAATCTATCTTGCTGACGCTGCCGAACTTGCCTAGCGACTCGACGCCAGTGGGTAAGAGCGAAGATGAAAACGTGGAGGTCCGGCGCTGGGGCGATGAGCTGATTCCGGCGGATGGCAAGAGCAGGCTAGCGCACTATGAGATTGGTGAAAAGCTTGGCATTATGAACTTTGAACGATCGGTCAAGATTGCGCAGAGCCGATTTGTGACTTTGACTGGAGCGGGAGCGGCGCTAGAGCGAGCGCTGATTTCCTTCATGCTAGATCGGCATACGGGGGCGGGCTATACGGAAGTGCTGCCGCCGATTTTGGTGAATTCGGATTCGATGCAAGGCTCGGGGCAACTGCCGAAGTTTGCTGAAGATGGGTTTAAGTGCGATCGCGACGATCTCTGGCTCACTCCCACCGCCGAAGTCCCACTCACCAACCTTCACCGCGACGAAGTCCTCACCTCAGATCAGCTACCGATCAACTACTGCGCCTATACCCCATGCTTTCGCCGCGAAGCGGGCAGCTATGGCCGCGACACCAGAGGGCTGATCCGCCTTCACCAGTTCAACAAAGTCGAGATGTACAAATTTGTTCATCCAGACACCTCCTTTGATGAGCTCGAAAAGCTCACTGCCGATGCCGAAGACATTCTGCAACAGTTGAAGCTGCCGTACCGATTGCTAGAGCTGTGCACGGGTGACCTCGGCTTCGGCGCAACCAAGACATACGACCTCGAAGTCTGGCTGCCGTCTGCGAATAAATATAGAGAGATTTCCAGCTGCTCGAACTGCGTAGACTTTCAAGGGCGCAGGGCTAATATCCGCTTCAAAGAATCTGGAAAGAAGGGTACAGAATACGTTCATACCCTCAACGGCTCTGGCCTCGCTGTCGGTAGAACGATGGCCGCTATCCTAGAAAACTGCCAAAAGCCGGACGGCACGGTAGAGATACCCGAAGTCCTGCAAAAGTATATGGGCACACAGGTCATAAGCTAGCGCTGTACAATAACATCTACAGCGACAACAAAAGTTAACCTAACGCAGCGCTTCTATGACCGTACTGGCCGTAATCGGGGTTTTAGCCCTTTTAATCTTTGTACATGAGCTTGGCCACTTTATGGCCGCTCGCTTGCAGGGCATCCACGTCAACCGTTTCTCCATTGGCTTTGGTCCGATCTTGTGGAAATTTCAGGGACCCCAAACGGAGTATGCGCTCAGAGCAATTCCATTAGGCGGATTTGTCGGCTTCCCTGACGAAGACCCCGACAGCAAAATTCCACCCGAAGATCCTGACTTGCTTGGCAATCGTCCTGTTTTGGACAGAGCGATCGTCATCAGTGCGGGCGTGATTGCCAATATGGTCTTTGCCTATTTGGTGTTCGTTGTTCAATTTGGTAGTATCGGCGTACCCGATAGCTTCAACCTGAAGCCGGGTGTGTTCATTCCAGAAGTTATGCCGGGCGCACCTGCTGAGGTGGCTGGGATAAAAGCTGGCGATGTGATTCTGTCTGTCAATGGCGATCGCCTCGGTAGCGAAGTCGAAGGCGAAGACAGCGCCCAGAGAACACTCATCCGCATCATTCAGGCAAACGAAAACCGGCCTGTCGATCTAACTCTGCAACGATTCGACAAAGAGCTAGACGTCACGGTGACCCCCCAAGTCAACAATCCGGGTGGCGATGCTGTGATTGGCGTAGCCCTACAGCCAAACGGCTCCGTCCAATATCGCCCTGCTAGCGGTCCGGGTGAAGTTCTAAGCGTAGCCGCCAGAGAATTTCAGGACAAAACGATCCTGGTTGCCAATGGCATGTACTCCCTACTCACTGACTTTTCGTCTATGGCAGGTCAGGTAGGTAGCCCGGTCAAAATCGTCGAGCAAGGTGCAGGACTGGCAAAGACAGACGGCCGCAGCCTGTTTCCCTTCGCTGCAATTATTAGTATCAACCTGGCAATCATCAACATTTTGCCTTTGCCCGCTCTAGACGGTGGTCAGCTAGCTTTCCTAATAATTGAGGCACTGCGCGGCAAGCCCCTACCCGTCCGCCTGCAAGAAAGCGTCATGCAGACAGGCATCTTCCTTTTGCTGGGCTTGGGCGTGTTCCTAATCATTCGTGACACCGCTCAGCTCGAAGTCTTACAAAATCTCAGGCAGTGAACGCGTTAGCCATACCAAATTCACCGCCGAGCAAGGAAAACGGCTACGTCGCCGTCCCTCAGCCTCTGCCAGATTTGCCGCCGCCGCTACTGCGACCAGTGCAAAAGCTGCGAAAGAAGGAGCGAGCGCTTGAGCTGCTATCACGACTGAAGATGATTTACCCCGAAGCGCCTTGCTCTTTGGACCATGAAACGCCTGTGCAGCTGATGGTAGCGACAATGCTATCGGCTCAATGTACAGATGCGCGAGTCAACCTGGTGACGCCTGCTCTATTCGAGCGGTTTCCGGATGCGGAATCGATGGCAGGTGCTGACATTACCGAGCTAGAGGAACTGGTGCGCTCTACTGGCTTCTATCGGAATAAGGCTAAGAACATTCAGGTTGCATGCCACAAGATTGTCACTGAATTTGATGGCGTAGTGCCCGATTCGATGGAGGCGTTGACAAGCTTGCCGGGCGTGGCTAGAAAGACGGCTAACGTCGTTTTGGCGCATGCTTTTGACATTCATGAGGGCGTGACTGTAGATACCCATGTGAAACGGATCTCGGGACTGTTCGGTCTGACGAAGCATACAGAGCCGACCAGGATTGAGCAGGATTTGATGAAACTGCTGCCTCAGCCTGACTGGGAGAACTGGTCAATCCGACTGGTCTATCATGGGAGAGCGGTCTGCAGCGCTAGGAATCCAAGCTGTTCGCGCTGTGAGCTGCTGGATATCTGTCCAGGCGCGATCAAAATTCGGAAGGCGGCGGAACGGGCGAAGGCTAAGAAGAAGAAAGCGTAGGCGATCGCACATTCTGCTTAGAGCTTACAAATTTCAGAGCTTACAATTTCAAAAAACCAGGAATTTACAAACGCTGCTGCTACCGATATAATCAGAGACTGTGTCATAAAAATATCAAGTAATTTCGCCTCATGGCTAAAAAAAGCATGGTTGCGCGCCAGAAGAAGCGCGAAAAACTAGTCGCAAAGTACGCGGACAAACGTGAAGCTTTGCTCAAAGAATTTGAATCAGCGCCTAACCAAGCTCAAAAGCTGGCTATTCACCGTCAGATTCAACAGCTGCCTAGAAACAGCGCCCCTAGTCGATTGAACAATCGCTGCTGGAAGACAGGTCGTCCTCGGGGTTACTACCGTGACTTCGGCCTTTGCCGCAATGCACTGCGCGATATGGCTCACCAGGGTTTGCTACCCGGCGTGGTTAAGTCTAGCTGGTAGGCTTCGGCTGTGCTCAGCCAGCGGGGGATACTGGCACCGAGGGCTGAGCGTAGTCGTAGAGCTTTGCTCTTTTCCTTGAGTAGTCCGGCTCAATAAGGCCAATATTTTGAAATAGAAAAGGGCTTTCAGTACTGTACTGAGAGCCCTTTTGTTTTGACGATGCAAGAAGAACTTAATAGTGAAAAGGGATAGTCAGCAAGGGCGTGAGTGAGAGCGATACGGCTAGCCAGTGTTCTGGTAGAATCTTGAGCGACTTGTCGTCTTCTGCAAGAAGCGCATCAACTCTTTGATTTAGACGGCTCTGAGGCGTAGGCAGACTAAACCCAGGACAGATTGACTCTGCTGTTGTCATTGGCGCTTGAATCACGCTGAGTAATGACTCTGCCAGCACGAGTGCGTCAACGCTACGAACGGCCCAGCGGTCGGCTCTAATCTCTCGCAGTAGCATCAGCTCTTGCCATAGCGCGTCGGTATACGGTAGCCAACTAGTGAGGCGACGTAAGCCTCCTAACCAGAGGAACCAGAAAGTATCGCGATAGTGAGCATGTCCGGCCTCATGAGTGACCACTGCTTGTAGATGCTCTTCATCCAAGCAGTCAAGTAAGCCTTGGCTAAGGATAAGCTCGGACGACCATAGGCCGACTTGAGCGCAGTAGACACTTGTAGAGTCTATGAATCGGCTGGTCGTAGGACCGCTAGCGGTCTGGATGGTATGGATAGGGTAGCTTTGGGCAGTTCGTCGCAGCTTGAATGCTAGCCAGCCGAGCTTGCTCCACAAGCTTAGCGCGATCGCAACAAAGCTCAAAGAAAAAATGTAGCTGAGCCAGCCGTCTACATGGTGAGCACTGCTAAAGCCCATCGTGACAATGGCGATCGCAGTAGTCAGCAGCAGCAGCGGCGGGGCCACAAACGCAGTCAGCGTACGAGTCCAGCGAGATGACCACTGAGAAGCAGCCTGATGAGAAGGCGCTAGTAGAGACTGACTGAAAATACGGGTAGCGATCGCTATCAGCATCGACAGCCCAATCATCTGCAAGTGCATCATGACTGCTGTCCTCCCTTTTGATTAATCTGCTGGTCTCTAGCAGCGCGAGCGGCTTTTACTTTTTGGGCGATCGCGTCTAGCTGGTCGAGACTATCGTCGTCGAGCCTATCTGCAAACGCTGCCACGATGTCTGGGCTACCCACCGCTAGGAATTGTTGGAGCTGCTGGTGAGCCTTCAGAATTTCGGCGCTGCGACGAGAGACTAGGGCCTTCCAGATATGGATGCGATTTTCGCGATCACAGCTCACCCAGCCCTTCTTGATCAGCCGCTTCAATACGGTCGAGACCGACGAATACGTCAGATCCCGTTCAATATCTTCCAAAATATGCTGATGAATAGCCGTAGCCGAAGTTGGACCCAGCAGCCATAGAATTTCAACAATCTCAGCTTCGAGTGGTCCCAGCGATAGAGTTTTCGGCTGATAGGACGGAAAAGGAGTCATAGGCGATATGCCGTAGCGTTCTAGCTTATAAAGCCTATCACCTACAACAATATCGCTAGTTGACGGAGTGTCAACTAGCTGTTCTCACAAGCGCAACTCACTACACGCTAACGACTTCTCGCTCGACAGCAGCGGCTTTGAGTTCGGCGGCTTTATCTGTTCTCTCCCAGGGCAGATCGAGATCGTCTCTACCAAAGTGACCATAGGCCGCAACTTCTTGATAGAAACGTCCGCCTCGCTCCGAGGGCAGCTCGCACAGGTTGAAAGTTTCGATAATGCCAGCAGGTCGCAGCTCAAAATGCTCAGTAATTAGCTTAAGCAGCTTGTCGTCTGAGACGGTGCCCGTACCAAACGTTTCAACAAAAATGCTGGTGGGTCTAGCGACGCCAATCGCGTAGCTCAGCTGCACCTCGCACTTATCGGCTAGGCCCGCCGCCACGATATTCTTGGCAACATACCGACAGGCATAGGCCGCGCTCCGGTCCACCTTTGTGGGATCCTTGCCAGAAAACGCGCCGCCGCCGTGCCTAGAGTAGCCACCATAGGTGTCCACGATGATTTTGCGTCCGGTTAGACCAGAATCACCCTGAGGCCCACCAATAACGAACTTCCCCGTTGGGTTGACCAGAAAGCGGGTTTTCTCCGTCGGCTGAATTTCTAACCCTTCAAAGGCGGGTAAAACAACCGCTTTCCACAAGTCACTTTTGATCCGAGCCTGCACGTCTTTGTTGCTGCTCAGCTCGCCGATAGTTTCTTTGTGCTGTGTAGAGACCAAAACAGTGTCAATTCCAACGGGCTTACCGTCTTCGTATTCGACCGTGACCTGAGTCTTACCATCGGGACCGAGGTAATCTAGCTGGCCGCTCTTCCTTACAGCGGCTAGCTCTCTAGAGATCCTATGCGCAAGGCTGATAGGCAAAGGCATTAGCTCTGGTGTCTCGTTACACGCAAAGCCAAACATGATGCCCTGATCACCTGCACCGACGGCATCCCAGCGTTCGTCGCTAGTTTGCTCGCGGGTTTCTTGCGCCTGGTCAACGCCTTGGGCAATATCTACAGACTGCTCATCCAAAGCAATTAGCACAGAGCAGCTATCACACGAAAAGCCATTGTTTTTGGGATTTGTGTAGCCGATCTCTGCAATCTTCTTGCGAACAATTTTGACAAAGTTGGCAGAGGCGTTGGAAGAAATTTCTCCCGTAACGACGACTAGCCCAGTGTTGACCACCACTTCAGCAGCTACCCGGCTGGTGGGGTCTAGGGCAAGCATCGTATCCAAAATGGTGTCTGAAATCTGATCACAGATCTTATCGGGGTGTCCCTCTGTGACCGACTCTGACGTAAATAGATAGCGACGAGACAATAGCCAATTCTCCTTAACCTGAGAGTCGAAGCCCGCTAGCGTGTTCTCTAGTGTGACTCCTGTCAGTTTGCTTTGTTAATATCCAAGGTACCTTCTTATGCGTATCACTCTAAGTGTTTTTACACCAATCGAAAGCACTCATAGGCTTCTATTA
>JBCCOH010000035.1:0-39855 GCA_039111275.1 Cyanobacteria bacterium P01_D01_bin.1
CGACATCACCTCGCCGACCTGGACCGAGATGACCTCCTTCGCGCAGATGCTGCCTGGCGCTATGCTTTTAGCCAGCCAGCAGAAGCTACAAACCGCAGAAGTTCAGGTCAAAAACACTACCCAGACTCGTCTGTGGTTAGAAATTACGCTGACTGGTTTGCTTCCGAGCGCACTCAGCGCCACTACCTCCGCGAACGCACCAGCCGCCGCCGCTAATTCGAGAGCGGTACTGCCCGTCATTTCAACCGAACCGACAGGACCTGATACAAAGAAAGCCGCCGCTAACCCCGCACCTACGCAAAAAAAAATAAATACACCTACTGTTCCAAAAGAACCTTCTCTGTCAGAGAAAACCACTTCTCCCAAAGAACCAACAGAGAGACCAATAGAAAAATCAGTAGAAAAGCCAGCAGCTGTTGCTTTCGGTAGTTTAGCCGATCTATGGAAGCAGATTCTAGCTGTGCTCCAGCCTCGCGGCACTCAGATGCTGATGTCTCAACAGGGCGTGCTGCTGGGCTTTGATGGTGTGGGTGCCAAAGTCGGATTTCGCTCAGCCCCGCTTCAAAAAGCCGCTAGAGAACGTGTTCCCAACTTAGAAGCTGCCTTTCAGAAAGTCTTTCAACGGCCTATCCAAATTTCTCTCGAGATAGTTAGCGCGCCAATAGCAACAGAGTCAGCAGCAGAGTCAGACTCTGTTGAGCCATCTGCACCTATGTCAACTCCTATTCAGCCACCTGCTACCGAACAAAGCAGTCCAAATAATGCTTCTAACAATGCCGACTTCCGAAGAAATGGAACTGTAGAAGATACTACATCGCAGAACGAACACAACAGAACGGAGCAGCCAGCGGCAGATCTCCACAGGCCGACGCCGCTTACACCCCCTGATGACTCACGTCCTAATAGTTCACGCAATCCACGACTAGAGGCACCCGCCGATATGCAATTTCTCGACCAGGATCAAGAGAAAATCAAACGGTTTGCCAACTTCTTTAACGGTCAGATAGTCAACCTAGAAGACAATTCCGATAGCCCGCTGTTAGAGCCTTCTACACAAGATGATAACGACCAGCTCGATCGACAGCCCGGTCAGCGATCCACCGATCCTGGCCCTGACGTTCCCTTCTAGAGGGGCACTAGAGGGGCACTAGAGGGGCATTCGCTTTGAACTCTAGCTACGCAGGCTCACTTTGTGCGCTTTCTCCAATGCAGCGCGGACTTTCTGATGCACAGGATCGATGTCCTTATCGGTTAGGGTGCGATCGCCCGCCCGATAAACCAATCGAAACGCTAAGGACCGCTCGCCTTCCGGCACCCCTTTTCCTTTGTATTCGTCAAACAGCACCACCGACTCCAGCAGCTTCCCCCCAGACTTACTAATCGCCCTTTCTAGCTCAGCTACCGTCACATCCGTCGAAGCAAAGAACGCCAAGTCTCGATCGGAAGCCGGATAGGTAGAGTAGGATTCAAACTTCACCGCTTTCGTACTCTTACTAGTGCTCTTACTAGTCAAACACGTTTCTAGAACAGCCCAGTCTAGCTCAAAGACATACACAGACTCCGGCAAGTCTCTCTCTCTGCGCAGCACTGGATGCAGCTGTGCAAATGTTCCTAGTCGGGTGCGACCTCGCACAAATAGACCAGCCGTACGCCCAGGATGAAGTCTTGCCTCTCCAGACTCACTCCGGTAGTCGACAGAGAGACCTAGATTATCAAATACGCATTCTAGAACGCCCTTCGCTTCATACCAAGTCATTGGCGTTTCTCGGTTACTAGTTACCCATCGACCCGTTCTCGCATCTCCACCCACGATTCCTGAGACTTTGATCGACTCAATCGGATCGCCTTCTAGGTTGTTCTCTGGTTTGTTGAAGACTGTTCCAATCTCAAACGCATTTAGCGGACCGTTGCCCTGATTAATATTCAACTCAAAAGCGTCAATCAACCCATCTATTAAGTCAATTCGCAGCGCCGAATACTCAGTAAATAGTGGATTTGCGATCACTACCTGGCTATCGGATTCAGGACTAGTCAAAGAATAATGGATAACCTCTGTGAGCCCTGCCCCCCGAAAAGATGCACGTAATCGTCTAGATAGCGCTGCACCTTGAGAAAGATAGCCGCGCGAGGTTTGATTGGGTAGCGTACTAGCAAAGCGATCATAGCCATAGAGCCTAGCAACCTCCTCAATAAGATCGATCTCACGTTCTAAGTCGCGATAGCGATAGGGAGGAATCTCTACGCTCCAGGTATCTTGGTTGGTCGCGGTAGCCTTGCAGCCCAGCTTGTTCAACAAAGTTTCAACAGTTGTTGTATCCAAAAACTTTTTATCTGAGAGATTAGTATCTGCTTCAACTTCAGCTTCAACTTGACCAAGAATCTGATTGATTCGGCTCAGGCGAAGTGAAACCTCACGAGTAGGAGAAATATTGCCAGCTTCTGTGCGGTCTTCTCCTTGCCCTACCGGTGTGGCTTTGGCTGTACTGATGAAAAGCTGGACGGCGCGATCGCGCGCCAGCTTCAGCTCGGCCGGATTCACTCCACGCTCGTACCGGGCCGATGCCTCCGTCCGCAGCCCCTGCGATCTAGCCGACTTACGAATTGCCGCCGAATCAAAATAGGCCGCTTCCAAAAATACTCGCTGGGTCGTACCCACTACTTCTGTTTCTGCACCCCCCATCACACCCGCTAGAGCAACCGGCACATCATTCGCCGTAATTAGCAGCGTCTGCGCCGCCATCTGCCGCTTTTGATCGTCTAGCGTCACCAGCGATTCAGACTCTGTCGCATAGCGAACACCCAGCGTTAGTAGATCTGCTAGCGAGTCTGTAGGCGAATCTTGACCGCTAGCTGCGATCAGGCGGTCGAGATCAAAAGCATGCAGCGGCTGTCCCCACTCCAGCAAGACATAGTTAGTCACATCCACCACATTATTAATCGCCCGAGTGCCTGCTGCAATCAACCGCTGCTGCAGCCAGCTTGGAGAAGGTCCGATCTCAATTCCTTCTAAAACGCTGCCCATATATATAGGACAGGCTTTTGGATCGCTCAGCGCAATCTGCACACCGTCTAGCGTCTGGTTATCTCCTACAGCATTTTCTGAAGCTGGCAACTTCAAAGGATTTCCAGTGATTGCCGAAATCTCCCTGGCAATGCCGACCATACTTAGCGCATCCGCCCGATTCGCAGTAGAAGTCACATCCAATACAAAGTCATCTAGCCCCAGCAGTGGTCTCACATCCTGACCAACCGAAATCTCTCCGCTCTCAAACCGCTGCTCATCAAAGATATAGATCCCTGCCGATTCTCTCGCTAGCCCTAGCTCCGACAAAGAGCAGATCATCCCCGCCGAAGCTACACCCCGCAGCTCTCGCGGCTTAATTTTCAAATCAACCCTAGGCAAATAGCTGCCGACCGTCGCTACCGGTACACACATATCCGCGCCCACGTTCGCCGCGCCGCACACAATAGTCGAATTCTCTGAAGCGCCAATATCGACCGTACACACGCTTAGCTTCTCAGCATCTGGGTGAGGCGATTTAGCCACCACCCGGCCCACCACTACGCCATCTGCCCAGCTGCGCCTGTCCTCGATATCTTCCACCTCAAAGCCCGCCATCGTCAGCGCCTCAGCCAGCGCCTCCGGCGAAAAGTCAAACTCGACAAGTTCTCTAAGCCAGCTAACAGAAACACGCATTATGAAATCGACGCCCAGGCGCTTTTTAAAAAATAATTAGGCCGCCAGTATCTTGAACAAACGCCATACCTAGCCTCGCCCTATCCTACTACGCTTATCTCTCTTCGCACTCTGCCACCTATACATCCTTCATCATTGTTGCCTTCATCCTTCCTCACAGGCGGGCATACTCAGAACACGCCAAGACGTAACCTTTCAATGACCTACTGCATCACGACCGGCTGCTCTCAACCAAAGAATGACAACGCCGCTCAATTTTGCAAAAGCTGTGGTAGCAAGCTGTGGATACGCGATCGCTACCGAGTCCTCGGAGCGCTAGGACGCGGCGGCTTTGGTGCCACCTTTCTGGCTCGCGACCAGCTATTACCTGGCTGTCCCCCCTGCGTCATCAAACAGCTCCGACCCACTACAGACGTTCCTAACCTGCTAGATATGGCCCGCGACCTCTTTCAAAGAGAGGCCAACATCCTAGGTAAAATTGGCAATCATCCACAATTGCCCAGACTGCTCGACTACTTCGAGATGGCAAACGAGTTTTATCTCGTCCAAGAATACGTCAGTGGCTCCACCCTCCAAAAAGAAGTCAAAAGATACGGTCCTTTTACAGAAGTCAGCGTCAAGCAGTTCCTCAAAGAAATTCTGCCCGTTATCCAATACATTCACAGTCACCAGATTATCCACCGAGACATTAAACCTGCCAACCTCATCCGCCGAGAGCAAGACCAGCAGCTCGTGATGATCGACTTCGGTGCAGTCAAAGACAAAGTTAGCCAGCCCAAAGTTGATCCAAGCGATCAAACCGCACTGACCGCCTATGCTATCGGCACGCCCGGCTATGCACCTCCAGAGCAGATGGCTATGCGTCCTGTCTATGCTAGTGACTTGTACGCGATTGGCGTTACCTCAATCTACTTGCTCACAGGTGTCTCTCCAAAAGATCTGCCCTATAACCCCCAAAGCGGTGAGCTCCGCTGGCAAGAGCGAGTGTCAGTCAGCAGCCACTTTGCTAAAGTACTCACAAAATTGCTTGATATCTCAGTCCACAATCGCTACCAGATGGCAGAAGATGTGATGAGAGATTTAGACATTGAGCCCTACCTAGAGAGCCTATCTCAAAATCTCTCTTTCGCCACAGCTGGACAAGTAGCAGCGAATCGAGAAAAGGTCCAGCAGCCCGAGAAGAGAATTTCCCCTTCGTCTCGAATGGCAGCAGCTATTCGAGCTAGAAAAGAACGTCGTGTCAAAGCCGATCCTAACTACAAAGGTCTAGAAAGACGACGCAGCAAAAAACACACCGCACAGTCTCTAAAGGATGCCTATGCAAAAGGTCAGCGTGACTTCTCTGACCAAGTCCTGACGCAGCTCGATCTTCATAAACAGACTTTTGCTGAAGCTAGATTCGCAAAAGCCAACTTGCGTAAAGTCAACCTCACTGGAGCTGACCTTTCCAACACTAACTTAGGACAGGCTAACCTCACTGGGTCCACGCTCAAAAACGCCAGGCTAACTGGAGCTTATCTAGCCAACGCAAACCTATCAGGTGCTGACTTGCGCGGTGCCAATCTCAACAGGGCTAATCTAGAATCTGCCAACCTAAAAGGGACAAATCTCCGTGGAGCAGACCTGACTGGGGCCACCCTTAGCGATGCTCAGCTGGTCACCGCTCGCACTAACTGGTCTACAATCCACGTTAATGGTCGGCGAAATCTAATCTAGTGAGGCTTGATATAACAGAGCCTAATGCAGTGAAAGTCCAGTCACAATTTCTCCAGCAAGATTGCTGTCTAGACCGTTACACTAGCTCTATTAGCCTACTAATAGCCTACAGAGGAAAATCTAGACATGTTTGTTGATGAGCTCAGCCCATTTATCAGAGAACTTGCCCGACAGCCAGTTGCTTTTTGCGGCGGCTTTTTCTCCGGTTTGTTTCGACTAGACCTGAGCGAAGATCCGGTCAAGAGCTGGTTAAACAAGCAAGGTGCTACGCCTACAGCTATCAACACTACAGAAGGGATCAACGGTTCTAGTTCGCAGGGACCGCAGTCTATCGATATCGAATAGGCTCTCAGCCAACCCCGACCTAAAGCGAAATCAAGCTGTTCATCCAGCCCAGCACTCTACTGATCACGGGGATTGGGCTGCTGATATCTGCGAGACTGCTATCTTGGGCCAAACGGCAGGCAATTGTGTAGTCGGCAAGTGCTTGGTTCCAATGGCCTTGGAGGTGATAGGTGCGACCTCTTTCTGAATAGAGAGTGGCACTTTTTGGCCTAAGGAACAAAGCGATGTCCAAACACAAAATCGCTTCTTCGTAGTCGTTGATATCTCTAAAGGTGATTGCCTGGTTCAGGCGGGCGCGGATATTCAAAGGATTGAGATCGATCGCCTGATCGTAGTCGGCGATCGCATCTTCCCACTGCTGCCTCTTCGTATATAGATTGGCGCGGTTGCTATAGGCTTTATCCAGCGCAGGGTTTAGCTGTATGGCCCTGTTGTAGTCTGCCATCGCCTCGTCATAGCGTCGCAGGCTGCTATACATCAACCCCCGGTTCACAAAGACGTTTGGGTTGTCTGACTCATAAGCTATCAGTTGGTCAAGCAGCTTGATAGCAGCAGCATAGTTACCCTGTTGAGCCTCGTACTGAGCCCGCTTTCGGAGCAGTAGGTTCGCATCTGCGCGAGACAGCCAACCATCAACATTGACGCGATGAGTAGACTGGGCGAGACGCTTTCTCGAACTCTCACCACGAACAACGGCTACAACGGCTTTTAGCTTCGATGAATATCTCGATAGATAGTCCGACTTGTTCTGGAACGGTTCTAGATATTGCATGAACTGAATCTCCTAAGAAGCTAAAGCATCCTGTATGAACACCATCTACAAGCAGATATCTGGAAGCCCAGAACATCTCTTTCGGCCGTCGTTCAGTGCGAGCTATCTTACAAACGCTCACAACGCTGTTGATGCAATAGTCCCACGAGCTTAAGAAAATCTAAACCGAGAAAGGACGTAGAGATTAGCTCACTACCCCCAAAGTAAAGTTGATAGGTACGTAGAAGTACTGAAAAATACAGCTATTCGCACAGTATTAATGACCGTTTCTCCCCAGACCGCGCCATAGGTGCTGTCGGATTCTACGGATATTTCTACCCTTGCAAAAAAAGAAACGGCCCTTATGTACAAAGGACCGCCTCTTTTTTTGATTCTGTTGCGACTATCTTAGGCTAAACCCTCTATCTAAAACCGACGGACGCCTGCCATACGAATGCTAATAGTAAAAAGAAAATAGGTAGAACAGGTAGAACATCGATGAGAGGGCCAAAGGCGCGATAGGCTTCGGGTAGCTCTGCCACCAGCAATGCAACATCCATATACCGAGTGTCTCCAAATTACGTAATAGTTAGTAGTATTTTATCACGATACGGCCTGACGCCTTAGCTCAGCCAGTCTGAAAACTCATCGGCAAAGGTGCCTTGTAGAATAGCGCTGCGAATGGCAGTAGTAAATCCAATTAGCTCAGTGATGTTGTGAATAGAAAGTAGCGTATGGGCAAGCGTCTCTTTGGCGTGGATAAGGTGACAGAGATAGGCTCTAGTAAAATTTTGGCAGGTGTAGCAGGGGCAATCCTCATCTAACGGTCTTAGATCACGGCGAAACCGAGCGTTTTTCAGATTCCACCTGTCTCCCTTGACCAACGCTGCGCCATGACGAGCTAGCCTAGTCGGTATCACACAGTCAAATAGGTCGACGCCAGCTGCGATCGCCTGTGCCATTTCTCGGTACGTACCCACTCCCATCAGGTAGCGCGGCCTGTCTTCTGGTAGCAGCGGCGCCGTCGCCTGCACAATCTTTTCAATCAGTTCGGGTGGCTCTCCGACGCTGACACCGCCAATCGCATAGCCTGGCAAATCTAGTGCCGCTAGCTCCTCAGCCGCTGCCGAACGTAGATCTAGATACGTTCCCCCCTGCACAATTCCAAATAGCGCCTGATCCGATCTCGCATGCGCATTGATACAACGCTTTAGCCAGCGATAGGTCCGCTCCGTTGCACTGACCACCGCCTCTCTAGGGGCAGGATAGGGCGGACATTCATCAAAAGCCATGATTACATCAGCGCCTAATGCATTCTGAATCTCGATCGATCGCTCTGGAGGCATTTCGATAATTCGGCCATCGCGCGGCGAACGAAAAGTCGCACCTTCGTCATTTACCGTTCGCATTTCACTCAGGCTAAAGACCTGAAAACCACCAGAATCAGTAAGCATCGGTCCGTTCCAGTTCATAAACTTGTGAACGCCACCCGCTTCAGCCACCAAATCCTCACCCGGCTGTAGATGTAGGTGATAGGTATTGGCCAGTATCATCTCTGCCTTGCAGTCTTCTAGCTGTGCTGGCGTTACCGTCTTGACATTGGCAAGCGTACCAACCGGCATAAATCTAGGCGTATGAACTGTTCCATGGGGTGTATTGAACAATCCAGCTCTTGCCTTTGTGCGACTGCACCTAGCTTGAAGCTGATAGGTAAAAGTGCCTAAATTAGGAGAGTTTGAACTAGATGTTGTTTCACCTGTTCTAGATATCTCTTCGGGCGTTGTTCCAGGCGTCTCAAACGAGCCAGAATCGTTAGCTGGTTGAGTCATTAATGGAAGTTGTTTCGTTCGTCATCGATAGAAGCATCCCAGCTAGCAGAGAGCGCTTCGGTGACAATTGCTTCTAGTGCAGCCACGTCGATTTCTTGATTAGTGTAGTCATCACCTACCTGAGACATCGGTGTTAAACACAGACAGCGATTGTCCTGAACAAGCGCAAAGCTAGTGTCCTTACCAGAGGTAATTATCTCTATATAATCAAAGCTATCGACATTGAGGTAAAGGCTGCGATTGGCAACTAGCGTAGCCTGATAAGGATCGGCAAAAGTCTCTACAACACAACCCTCGCCAGTGCTAGTGATCTCATTATCTTGGCGATGAATGTAGCGCACATGTCGGAGTTCTTTTAGCAGTCTCAGCATATCTGCTTTGTGAACAACGATGCCATTATCGATAATGCACGGTGCGGGGAAATCGTTAGAGGAATTGTAGTTCATTAGAAAGGCTTCACTGAGGCCGATAACCGAATCGATTAAGCGGATAAATTGTGAAGGTACTCCTCACAATTCAAGAATACTTTCTAACAATAGTCGAATTTTTAAAGTTTGCAAGACTAGATGTGTAGGATCTTGAATTGCTTCATCTAAAGCATGCGATCTTTACCGTTTAGTCATTGGCCTTCTATTTTCAGAACATGTATCAGATCACTGATATATGAATAGTTTAATGATAAGGCGAATTTCTCTAAAGACCGTTCTAAGAGACAGACTAAAGAGAAAGTTTGGGGTGCGAAATGAATGAAATTAAGTCTATAAAATATATTCTTCGCCAACTGCTATCGAGCTGGCATGCTGCGCTGATGTTCTATACGTGTTTGCCGATTCCGCAGCACTGGTCGCTAGACTTTCGTCATATTGCCCGCTGGGTGCCCTGGGTAGGAGTGGTCATTGGCGGTATTTTGACCGGAGCCGATTGGGTGCTGGCGATCGCACATTTTCCAATCACAGTCTCTAGTGCGCTGATTGTTGTTCTAGGCGTGGCCTTAACTGGCGGTCTACACATGGATGGCGTTATGGACACAGCAGATGGCTTAGCAGTCCCGGACAAAGATCGCCGCTTAGTAGTGATGGCAGATAGTCGGATGGGCGCGTTCGGGGGGATGGCTGCGATCGCCCTCCTGCTTTTAAAGGTACTAGCACTATCATCTATCACTCAGTATCGAGGGTTTGTCTTGATCGCAGTATCGGTGTGGGGGCGTTGGGCGCAGCAGTGGGCGATCGCAACTTACCCCTATCTAAAAAAAGAAGGCAAAGGCGCATTCCACAAACTCGCCCTCCCCACCTGGCGCTCCGCCTTACCAAGCCTACTGCTAATTATGCTGCTGAACCTAAGCGCAGGACTGATAGGATGGGTGCCTACAGCGCTAATTATTAAAAGCGTAGCGAGCAGTCTGGTGATTTCGGGACTAGCTAGCCACTACTTTTATAAACAGCTAGGTGGCCACACTGGTGATACCTACGGCGCAGTCGTAGAATGGACTGAAGCGCTACTACTGTGCGCTTTATCGGCAAAATAGTAGACTTCTGGCCGTGGACCATTAGTCGTACGACGCAGTTGCCCAACACGGTCAAGATAGGCAATCAAGATGGGCGGTAGAAACAGGCGATCAAGATAGGATTCTGGTTCTGATAGGTAAGATTTATGAGCAATTCTTCTCAGGTCAAAACAGTTACAGGTCAGGCCCTGCCTCTAGTCGGCAATGATATCGATACAGACCGCATCATTCCAGCTCGATTTTTGCGAGCAGTCACATTCGACGGACTTGGCGACCAGGTCTTTGCTGACGATCGGCAGCAGCAGCCTAGTCATCCGTTCAACCAGTCGCAATATCAGCAGGCAAGGCTGCTAGTTGTCAATCGTAATTTTGGCTGCGGGTCCTCGCGTGAGCATGCACCTCAGGCGATCGCCCGCTGGGGTATCCAAGCTCTAATTGGCGAAAGTTTTGCCGAAATCTTCTTCGGTAACTGCGTGGCCATGGGCATACCTTGCGTAACGGCTACCACTGAAGATATTGATGCCCTACAAACGGCTGTATCTACTGACCCAGCGGTAGAGGTCACACTAGATCTAGACAAAATGGATGTAGTTACCCAGGAGCTGACCATTCCTGTCGAAATTGGGACAGGCCCAAGACAGATGTTTCTAAATGGAACCTGGGATGCTTGCGGCCAGCTAGTGGCACAGGCAGCAGCAATTGAGAAGACAGCTAAAAACTTACCTTATGTAAGCTGGGCGGGCTAGGAGGACCCCACTTTAATACAGCTGCCTCACTACAGCTAATTCACCACTGTGAGTAGGGATTTGTTACTAGGCTAGCGTTGTAATACTTAGCCTGACCCGAGACCTCCGTGCCAATCCAGGCTGGCAGATTCACAATCTGAGACTCACTAGTTAGCTCCACCTCCGCAATAACCAGTCCGGCATTCTCCCCCTTGAACTCGTCTATTTCCCAGACCACCTCACCGATGGGCAGTTGATAGCGAATTTTCTCAATAAACGGCTGTATGCAAAGCGTGTCTAATATCTCTCTAGCATCCGCAACTGGAATAGAGTACTCAAACTCAGGACGACTTAGCCCAGTGACCGGACCTTTAATGGTCAAGTAGCCCTGGTCGCCTGCAATTCTCGCGCGAACACTCTGTCCTCTAATGGCAGTAGCAATGTATCCCTGGCAGTAGAGTTTTCCAGTAGCGCCAGTTCGCCAGCTATCGGAGACAACCAAAAATTTTCGTTCTATCTCTTTGGCCATTACCTTTTTAGCCATTACGCTATTAGGATTTTACGACTAATTTCTAGCACTCCTTCACTAGTTCTGGGTTTAGCCTTCTATCTTAGTCTTCGTAACACATACTCTGAGATATCTTCTAGTGCCTGCCTAGACGCTGACGGTGGCAGCACGCTCAGACACTCGATCGCGTGATGAACATGCGTCTTAGCCAATACTCTAGAGCGCTCAATTCCCTGACTGTTATTGACTAAATCAACCGCCTGTTCAAAGTCTTCTGGCTCAGAAAACTGTCGCTCGATCAAAGTCTTTAGATAGGGCACCTCTTCTATGGCATACAGCGCTGGCGCGGTCAGATTGCCACTGAGCAAGTCAGAACCCGCTGGCTTGCCCAAAACCTCATCCGAGCCCGTAAAATCTAGAATGTCATCTCGAACCTGATAGGCAAGTCCCAGACTGCGGCCAAATTGGTAAAGGTTTTCTGCCATCTCGCTTGAGACTCCACTTAATACACCAACAGCCTTGGCGCTGTTCGCAATTAGAGTCGCTGTTTTGTAGTAGCTTTTCTCCAGGTAAGCCTCTATTGTCAGTGTCGTATCAAAATGCTTTAGGCCCTGACGGATTTCGCCTTCAGCTAAATCCATAATCACTCTAGAAAGCAGCTTGACGACTTCTAGATTGTCTAGGTTCGCCAGGTACCAAGAGGACTGAGCAAACAGAAAATCACCCGCCAATATAGCCACTTTATTTCCAAAGCGGCTGTGTACAGTCTCTACCCCTCGTCTAGTGGCCGACTCATCGACAACATCATCGTGGACCAGGCTAGCTGTATGGATCATCTCTGTGATCTCAGCGAGTCGGCGATGGCGGTTAGTAATCCCTTGATCTGGCTGAGTAGCTCTAGCTAATAACAGCACGATAGCAGGACGTATCCGCTTTCCACCTGCACCAAAAAGGTGTTCGGCAGCGGCATAAAGGATTTTATGGCGGGCTCCTACAAGATTCTTAAGATTTTCAGTTAGGAGCGCCAGATCGGCTTCTACAGGGAGAAAAAGAGAGGTGACTGAGGTCATGGAAAGCGCGACTCAGGCGGATTAAGTTACGAAGTTTTAAGCTGTCTGATCTTATTCTAAGCTATTGTGCTGTGAAAGGAGCGAGTCCTGCCAGACGAAACTGAAGGGTTACTGCTATTGCCTCTATAGGCTGGATTTGTACTAAACTACAGACATTCAAGAAACCTCAAAGGAGCTTCAGAATGTTTCTAAATGGTTTAGAGCTTAGGGATTTGCGAGCTAACGAACTACCACTTGGCCTCTCCCCAACCCTTTCTAGAAACACTCTAGTCGTCCCTCGATGACGCTAATGCGTTTTCTCAAGTTTGGGAGAAGGGAATAGGGAATGAGAACGGCCGACATGCTGTCTACGCGCGGCTTCCTTAGAGATTTAGGATCAAAAAATAAAGCTTGAGAAAGCTAAGGAATCCAGACGTTTGTCCTCAGAAAACCTACCAGTTTATTAAATCTTATGTTATTGTAAAAACAACAAGATTTTCCGTTCGAAAACCTGGCACTACTCGCAGGTCACTCTTGACCAGGTGATCGGCTAGATAGCTGGTCCTACCATCGAGACAGGTTCTTCCCGAAAGTTAGCTTCAGTCTTTTCATGGTCTGCAGGTTCAACCTCCTGGCTTAGAAGCAGTCTCATAAGAGATAGTTTCTAGCAGGCTCCGAGGTCTACTGATTTCTTCAGTATTTAGACTGCGAAATGGACTCGAGGAAATAGACCCGAGCCGTCTGTAGAAATCTCCTTAAAAAAGGCAGGCACAGAGCGATGTTTCGCTTTTGGGTTCTAGAGCACTAGCTTACGCTACCCGCCAAACTTCTCTTTGAATTTGGCCTCCTTATGGATTTAGCGGACGTGTAAGGGTTGCTGCTCGGTTATCTTCATCACGGTCTTCACTGAGGACGATTCTTATTAAGGGTTACTTTCGTGAAGGATTGTGTACTTTTCCGATGTTTTTAATGTTCTTTTCACTGTGCTTGCCATGCTGCACTTTTCCAGCGCCAACCCGATTGCAATTGTTCTCCCTGCTTTAGTCTATTTGTTCGTAGTTTACCTATTTATGATGTTCATGAGTGCTGGTGCCTCAGACACTTAGTTGTCTGTGGCTACCTGGTACGGTTATAAGCTGCTCTTGTTCTTGAGAGTGCTCGCGTCATAGTCCAAAGTCCATAGTCCAAAGATGTACTTTAGTCCAAGGATGCGCTTTCTCAGATTCGCATCCTTGAATTTACGCTTGTTGTCCAATTGGCAATAAGCGTATTTTTATGAGCCTATTTCTTATCTGTTCTGCTACGGAGCCGTACGAATGGTTTCTAACGCTGCGACTTCTAACGTCTCTATAGAGACTTGTTTGACGTGGGGCCGATAGCCTAGCCATTGGCGTGAAACCTGCGCGAACTGTAGCGGATCGCCGCTGACATAGAACTCGGTAGGTACAGCCCCTGTTTTTGCTGTTTCTAAATTACTTAGGCCCAAAATTTCAAGTTCCTGTGCAGCAGCAGCGCTTAAGTGTTTTGCTGGATCAACTAGCTTGATTGTGCCTGGCAGAATCTGTCCGAAGACAGGTGCCAAATGGGGGTAGTGGGTACACCCATAGACTAACGTATCTATTCCTTCTGCAATCAAAGGCGCTAAGTAGCGTTTGGCGACTGCTAATGTGTAGGGATCTTGAATGCGATCGCCCTCAATCAGCGGCACAAACTCCTGACAACCCACCTGCCAAACCTTAATTGTCGCATCGATTTCCTGTACAGCCTGTAGGTAGGCGTTACTTTTGGCGGTTGCCTCAGTTGAAATCACGCCAATGCGTCTACCGGCCCTAACTGCGCCCCGCGCACCCGGCAAAATGATGCCCAAGATAGGAATCGGAAACTCTGATCGCACTTCTTCTAGAACTAGCGCAGAGCTGGTGTTGCAGGCCATGATGATCATCTTTACATCTAGACTAATCATCCAAGCGATAATCTCACGGACGAATCTTAGGATTTCGCTCTTAGAACGGTTGCCATACGGCACCCTAGCAGTATCACCAAAGTAAACAATAGACTCTGCGGGTAAACAGGTACGGATTTCACGAAGCACCGTTAGCCCACCAACACCACTATCAAAAACGCCAATTCTAGAATTAGAGCGTGGCTTAGTCGAAAGGGCTGGGATGCTCATAAGTGAAAATACTCAATTCGTTAAGTGAACAAATGTTCTCTAGAGTTTAGTAGGATTTGGCAACTTTACCAGTACTATTTCTCACGCTGATTAAGTCAGTCCTAGGAAATAGAGCAGCTTTTACACTCCTGTTAAAAACATTTTCATATCGGCCTTGTTCCCTACCTCTACTCTCTCTATTTCTACTGTCAACTTTTACTATCAAGCCGCATAGGTCAATTCACGCTAGGTACAATCCGTGCTGAGGAAACAAGCTTGTTCAAGGACTTCATTAGGGGCCACACGAGTTCACTGCATTTCTCCGACGCGCTACTGTAAGGATCGGCTAGGAAGCTTCCTCTGTGAATATACGGATTCCTAAAAGCAAAAATTTGTAAACAAAGCTACCCAGCGGTGATTGTTCAAGTACGCGGGTCCAAGCTGCGTCACATCTTATGAAAATTGAGTGGCCTACATACTACTGATATAAACAAGCCCAAACTTCAGCTTTCCGAACAAAAAAACGGCACTAAACAAAACTAAATCTGCATAAAACTAATTTCCCTATCAAACAGTCGCAGGAGTAGACACATTAGGCCGTCCATCCCAATACGCTGTTCTCTAACAAAAAACAGCGCTACAAATCCGCAGCGCTGTTTCTTCATTCTGTGTCTTCTATGCGGTTAACGTCTACGCGGCCAACGAGAGCATCACGACTCAGCCATATCGATTGAGGTGACTGCTGCTGAGGTATCCGCTGTAGTCACCTCGCGTCCTACCGCAGCTGACTCTAAGGCGCTGCCATCATCGTCGCTACTATCAAACACAAATCTCAGCAGCGGCGGTGCGATAAAGGTCGTCACAATCACCATGACAATAATGGCCGCATCCAGCGATTCAGATAGAACACCGCTGGCTGCGCCAACCCCTGCGAATACCAGGCCGACTTCCCCTCTGGGAATCATGCCAAATCCAACCGCCAAGCGATTAATTCCAGGCTGGCCGAACACTGCAAACCCAGTAACTGTCTTGCCCAAAATAGCAATCACTACCAAGAAAGACGCGATAATCAACCCTTCTCGGTTAGCAGGCTCTAGTGGATTCAACACGCTGATGTCTGTCTGCGCTCCTACGGTGACAAAGAAAATTGGAACTAGCATATCGGCGATAGGCGTAATTTGCTCTTCTAGCTCACGCCGTTTGGACGTCTCTGCCAAGATCAGTCCAGCCGCGAACGCCCCTAGAATTGTCTCTAGCTGAATTGCGGCTGCAATATAGGAGAGTATGAACGCAAAAATCAGCGAGCTGATTATCAGCTGACCTCTGGTTTGTAGCTGGTCGACTAGAGAGACGAATAGCGGACTGAGCAATCGTCCAATCAGAATAGACCCTACTAGGAAAGCAGCCGCTCCCAAAACTAGGTACACCACATTCAAAATCTCAATCTCGCCTGTCTTAGCCAGACTCGCTACTACCGCTAGAACAATAATGCCAAGCACATCGTCTAGTACCGCCGCTCCAATAATGATCTGACCTTCTTTAGAGCTTAGCTGCTGCATTTCTGCTAGCACCTTGGCAGTGATGCCAATGCTAGTCGCCGTCAGCGCTGCACCTGCAAACACCGCCGGAATCGTCCCCACACCAAAGAAAAACACTAAACCAGCCGTGCCTGCGACGAACGGTACCACTACACCGACAATAGCTACCACGGCAGCTTGCGGACCCACGCGTATTAGTTCCTTCAAATCTGACTCTAGGCCAATTTCAAACAGCAGAATAATTACGCCTAATTCAGCTAAGACCGACAGCGCTTCACTCTCGCCGCTAAACACTAGCCCTAAGCTTTCTGGATCTAGATTGGCCGTCATCTGAATGATGTTCATCAGCGCAGACGTGGGCATTTCTCCCCCCTCAGGGAAGACAATCAGATTCAGAGCAGAAACACCGACAACGACTCCCCCAACCAATTCACCTAATACCGAGGGGAGATTGAGCCGGGCGCAGAGTTCTCCGCCGACCTTTGCCGCGACAAAGACTGTAATTAAACTAAGCAGTACGCTTGCTATCACGAATGAGCCAATTTCTGCCTCATCAACTTCTGCCAAAAGGGGGATTACATCTGTCCACGGCCCATGCCATAGCAAATTGTGGAGTGAGATCGGCCATCCAGTAGGATCAATCATGCTGTATTGCGGCAACTCGTCGTAGTCTAATTTACAGGAGTGACTTACCTATGTTTTGTTCATTTAGTCATACGCCGTCATTTCAATAACGTAGGATGACAATTGATAAGTCGATGAATTCAGTGGCCTGTGCAAGTAGTCGGACATTTTAGCCAGACAATCTGACCAGAAACTCTATACTCTAACCAAAAACTCTGTGCTGTAGAGAAGGCATCTGACGGCGGACCTGCTCTAGACGGGAGGGGTGGATCTCTGCGATCGCCATTCCTACATTATCTCCCGCATCCGCCAGGGTGATCCCCCAAGGATCAATAATCATGGCATGGCCATGTGACTGTCTGCGGGCGTTGTGAAAGCCAGTTTGAGCAGGCGCAATCACATAGCAAGTATTCTCAATCGCGCGAGCTTGTAGCAGCACCTGCCAGTGATCCTTACCCGTAAACGCTGTAAACGCGGCAGGTACAATCAACACTTCCGCGCCTGCTTTTGATAGCTGACGGTACACTTCGGGAAAGCGCACGTCGTAGCAAACAGAAATACCTAGCTGTCCAAGTCGAGCAGACTGGTGAACTTCTGGCATGGATGTTCCAGAAGTCACGCGAGCAGACTCTTGATAAGTATTGCCGTCTGGTAAATTAACGTCAAATAGATGGACTTTCTCGTAGCGCAAAAGCTCTTCGCCATTGGCGTTGACGAGGATTGCTGTATTGTAGGTCCGACTATCTGGAGAAGGTACTGGATAGCCACCACCTAACAAAGTAATGCGATAGCGCTGAGCCATCGTTTTGACAAACTTTTCGCTTTTAGCTCGAATTTCATCTGCTTGAGCGAACTTAGCATCCTCATCCCCTAGAAAAGAAAAATTCTCAGGCAATGTGACTAGCTCAGCTCCACGACGAGTCGCCAGATCGATCAGCTCTTCTGCCTGTGCCAGATTTTTGCCAAGGTCGGGCACGCTGGTCATTTGTAGTGCAGCCGCCAAGTAGGGCTTCATAAGTCTCTATAGCCAATAGAACAGGCTTATAATTGTAAAGGCTAGCTTGCCCCATCGTTTGCGCTCTTTTGATGCTTGACAGTAGGCTGCTTTTTCAGCGATCATTATCGTCTGTGCAAATGCTCGAACAAGGTAATAAAGGTTTGATCATGTCGACGTAAAACGACTATTCAACGAACCTACCTCTACGGCGATAGAAAGGGAGAAAGAAGATTATGGCGTATGCAATCATTGCAGCAGGTGGCACTCAAATTAGAGTAGAACCTGGTCGGTTTTATGACGTTAACCGTCTACCGATGGAAGCAGACGAAAAAATCACGCTCGATCAAGTTTTGATGGTTGAAGATAGCGGCGAAGTCAGCGTAGGCCGACCGCTAGTAGAAGGTGCTTCGGTCAGTGGAACGATTGTCAGCCACCTGCGTGGCAAGAAAGTCATCGTTTACAAGATGCAGCCAAAGAAAAAGACGCGCAAAAAGCAGGGCCACCGTCAAGACCTTACCAGAGTGATGATTGACTCTATTACGGTTGGCGGCAAGACTATCTCGTCGAGTAGCAATGATTCTGACGTCATCGGGTCGAGCGTCGACGAGTCAAGCGTTGACGATTCAGAAGAGTAGTATCCATCTGCTACATGTGGCTTACCATTAGCAGGTTTATTCTAGAATTGATTCGTTCTAAGAATCGGTTCATTATTAGAACTTTGCTAGACGACCGGGTTGAAGGATGACTGGGTTGAAGGATAACCGGGTTGAAGGTAGTTGGTTTGTAAATATTTAGCTTAGGAATACAGGAGTTCTTAGCACTATGGCTCATAAGAAAGGAACAGGCAGTACTAGAAACGGTCGCGACTCCAACGCGCAGCGATTAGGGGTCAAAAAGTATGGTGGTGAATCTGTGATTGCAGGTAATATCCTAGTCCGTCAAAGAGGCACCAAATACCACGTGGGTGAGAATGTAGGCATCGGCGGCGATGACACTTTATTTGCGCTGATTGATGGCGTAGTAAAGTTTGAGCGCAAAGGTAAAAGCCGTAAGAAGGTGAGCGTTTACCCCGTAGCCGTCTGAGCTGAAGCCGTGAAGTAGAAGCTTTAAAGTAAAAGCTTCGAAATGAAAACTTCAAAATAAAAGCTCTGAAGCAGAAGAACCCTTTCTGACTTAGAGGTTGCTAAAAGCTCGTCGCCTAGTATGAGGTGGCGAGTTTTGTGTGTGTTTTGTCTAGCTTGCTATTCGACTTGCTGTGGCGATTACCTAGCTGTAGCGCTTATCTGTTAGCAGGCTCAGAAAAAGTGTATCAAGAAAGGATTTGGGCTGAGCTAGGATCATGCTAGAGCGCGTTCTGATTACGGGTGGCGCAGGATTCATTGGATCCAATTTTGTCCGATATTGGTGCAAGAGAACGAACGCGCCAATACTAGTGCTCGATAAGCTAGCCTACGCAGGCAATAGAAGCAGTTTGACAGAGCCAATTGCATCTGGGCAGGTACGGTTAGTAGAAGGTGATATCTGTGATCGCATTCTAGTCTCACAACTACTAGACGAGTACAACATCGACACAGTCATTCATTTCGCTGCAGAGTCTCATGTGGACCGCTCGATTGCTGGCCCGGCAGCCTTTATTCAGACGAATGTGGTAGGCACGTTCACCCTGTTGGAGGCTTTTCGCGATCGCTGGCAAACCTGCCGACAGCCTAATGACTACCGCTTCTTACATATTTCCACTGACGAGATCTATGGCAGCTTGGCGGAGGATGCTCCCCCTTTTACAGAAAGCACCCCCTACACACCCAATAGTCCATATTCCGCCTCGAAAGCAGGAAGCAACCACCTAGTAAGCGCTTACTTTCACACTTACAATCTGCCTGTCTTAATTACCAACTCTGCTAATAACTATGGTCCTTACCAGTTTCCTGAAAAGCTGATTCCACTAATGTGTGTAAACATCCTGCTAGGCAAATCACTACCCGTATATGGGGATGGTCAAAACATACGCGACTGGCTGCATGTGGTAGATCACTGTGTCGCAATAGAGAAGGTATTAAAAGCGGCTCAGCCCGGTTCTATCTACAATATTGGTGGCAACAGTCAGATCAAGAATCTCGATATTGTCTATTGGCTATGCGATCTCATGGAAGAACTGGCCGAAGACTTGCCCTGTCCGCCTCGCGAGCTGATTACGTTCGTCGCCGATCGGCCAGGGCACGACCGTCGTTACGCTGTGGATATTTCCAAAATTCAGCGAGAGTTTGGATGGTCCCCTACTTACAGCTTCAAGTTGGGCCTTAGGCAGACAGTTGAGTGGTATCTCAAAAACCAAGCGTGGTGGCAGCCGCTGCTATCGTCGTAAGCTTTGAGTTTAAGCTGCTACCGCTTGTTCTAGTTTCTGACGAAGATATTCTAACTGCGCATTGAGGTTTTTAATCTGGGCATTGAGTCCGTTTAGACTGTCTTCGTCGCTGCCTTCTCCTAAATCTAAGTCAGAGGTTGTTTGCACTGATTGAGAATGCTCAAGGCCAACCTTGCTATGTCCATCTAGGTCGCTTAGTTTAAAGCTGTTGCTTTCTAAAACAGTTTGGTATGCAGGTGGGTCAGGTCGGTTGATTACCTCAGGCGCAGCGTTATTAGGGAATCCGTTTCGTAGCTGAGCAACCGCAAAAGCGGACACGTGTTGACTGAGGTAGGCCAAGATGTAGACCGGGCTATCTTCGATTTGCATCACGTAGGGATCAGCTAGGGAAATCTCTCCATGAGTCCCACCAAATAGTAGCGTGTCGTCAATATCTAGTAAGCCAACCGAAGCCGCAGATGCCCTGGCAGCTTTGCCATCATCTACGGGGCGCATCCCCTCGCTCGATGATCTAGCCCTGACCTGTGGTGGCTCAGCCAAGGAGACAGATTCCTGCGAGAGACTTTGAGTTTGAACTGATTGAGTTTGAGTAGATTGAATCTCAGGAGGTCGAACTCTAGAAGGCTTAACTATTCTTGTAGATGCTTTATCTTCAGCTCTATATCTGTCTTCGGCTCTTGTTCTGTTTTCGGTTTCTACATCACTGGCGAGATCTGTATCTACGCTCGAGGCTGTACTCATACTCGACGCTGTGCTTATGCTCGAAGCGTGAAGCGACTTCGGTCGATTAGAACGGCTTTGGTTTTTTTGGGCTAGCAAGTCCTTGTTTCTTTGGTTATCCGATTGTCTGTCTGCCTGATTGTCTAGCTGGCCTACCATCTGGGAAGAAGCGGATACCTCGATTAATCTAAGACTTCGCAATGCAGCAGTTTCGCGGACTCGAGGCTTCTTATGTAAAGAATCTAGCAGAATGCTGCCTGTGGAATTTCCTTGCTGCGGCTCATTAAGTACAAGCAAAGGCAAACTGAGTACGTTCGAGCGCGTATCATGCAGCAGATCTGGACTCAAAACTACATGCTTTCTAGCCTCAGTGTTTTGAGAGGAGCGTGGCTGAGCAGAAGTTGACTGGGTAGAAGGTGATTGAGTAGAAGTTGACTGTGCAGAAGTTGACTGTGCAGAAGGTGACTGTGCAGAAGGTGACTGTGCAGAAGTTGGCTGAGTATCACGTGACTGAGTAACGTGTGACTGAGCAGCGTGTGGCTTGGTAGAGCGTGCCTTCTTCTGGATACTCTTTGATAGAACCATTTCGTTTCTAACGCCTAGCTTTAGAGTTTGGTATTGATGAGTTTTGTTACACTGATGATCTTTGATACTCCAAGAGACTTCGGCTTTCAAGAGAGTAAGATTCGAGAACCTGGTCAATCTTTAAAACGCTAAACCTCTTGGTGTAGGCCACTTAATCCAATGAAACAAAGCCACTGTGTCCGATTGCAGGCAGTGCCCCTACTCACAGTTAGTACGAAGAACTACGTAAACTGGTTGCATTAAATCATAGACTAGCCTCCGTATAGAAAGTTCCCTGAAAGCATGGGTTTCTACAAAGTGACGCTAAATGACTGCCTTAACCAAGCAACCTAAACAGCTGTCTCAAATCGATAACCTTTGCCATAAACCGTGTGAATCAAGGTTGGCTGGTGAGGCTGTTCTATCTTTTTACGCAACAATCGCATTTGGGCGGCAAGGGCATTGCTGCTAGGGACTGAATCTTGGCCCCAAACAGCGTTATAGATTTGGGCATGAGTCAGTAGCTGATTGGGCGATCGCATTAGATAGGCCAAGAGCTGCGCTTCTTTTTCGGACAGCTCAATTGACTGATTATTGCGGCTAACTAGCTGGTTCTCGATTTCGAGCGTCAGATCACCTAGCTGTAAAACGGTCGGCAAAGCAGCGGCAACAGAAGGCGCCGGACGTCTAAGCAACGCACGAATGCGCGCTAACAGCTCTCTGAGCTCAAAGGGTTTGACCAGGTAATCGTCTGCGCCCGCATCTAGACCATCAACGCGATCATCAAGCGTATCTTTTGCGGTTAAGAAGAGCACAGGGGTCGAGAGAGCATGCGATCGCACCGTCTGACAAATTTCCAATCCACTCAGCTTTGGCAGCATCCAGTCTAGGATCAGTAAGTCGTACTGGTCGTGAAGTGCCATTTGCGCCCCAGTGTGTCCATCGCTGGCTACGTCTACTGTGTAGCCCTGCCGCTGAAGCAAACGGGTCAGCGGATCAGTCAGTTCTACTTCGTCGTCTACGAGTAGGATGCGCATCGGGACGGAGGGTGGGTTTAGGCGTAGGGAGATGGAGATTAGGAGATCAGGAAATGCTGTTGGCGGGAAGGGGGATAGTCTGGTCGGAAGTTGGTTGGGATGCTGAGTCTGCGGTGATGTTGTCTAAGAGTTTTATGAGTTCTTTTTCAAAGGAAACCTGGGCTCTGTTTGTACGACCGCCGATGAAAAGTTTGTCTGCTGTTTTGAGCGCCCACACTTGGGAATGGGATATGTAGCTCATGATGACGCCAATCATCAGCAGACCGAATCCTAAGTAGACAACGGGAATGCCTGGATCAGCTTTGATCTGTAGGCCAGTACTACCGATAATTTCGTCTAGGTAGAGTCTGACATTGTTGACCTCGACACTGCTGCCTTGGCGAACCGTAGAGACGAGCTGGCCGCTCATGTCGTACAGCAGCAGCGTACCTTGCAGATCTTGAGCAATCAGTGAAACGCCTGCACTCATATCTGGCTTGGTCGGCACCCAGGTTCCCCAAAGTTTGGCACCTTCTACATCTAGAGGAGCCATTGCTAGCTCGAAAGTCGGGCTGTTGTTGATGCGCACTTTGACCGCACCGACAGCCCAATCTGCCTGATACAAGGTGACATTTCTGTAGCGCAGCGGCTGGTTTACCCAAATGGTTTTGCGTTTTACTTCCTGGCCATCATTGTCTAGAACGGAAAGATCAGAATAGAACTGGTCGACACGGCCTTCGGGTGAATAGTCGATCCAAAAGCGGTTGACATGGACTGACCAGTCTTTTGGAATTTGGGACTCTGACCAAGGGCCCGCGTCGAAGATATTTTGAACTTTGAAGGTCTGTCCGCTAGGGACGATTTCTTGGGCAAAAAATCCAGTCATGGAACCCAGAATGGCGCCCACAAGGATTAGCAGCATACTGGCATGGACAACGATGGGACCAATCCGCCCAGAAAGCCCTTTGTGGGCGTAGAGCATGGCGTCTTCGCTTTCGCTTTTCTCGTAGACTTTGTACCGGTTCAAGCTGAGCTGCGATCGCAACATATCCCAATCTGCTGAGTCCAACCCAGCCGAGTCTAGCTCAGTGCTTAGCGCCATCTTTTCAAACTGACGCGGCTTGCTGTAGAAATTCCAGGTCCGCGAAAACCAGCGTAGAGCGGTAATCTGCCGGGTGAAAGTACAGGCGGTCAGACTAGCGCCAAACAGGATCAAGATAGAAAGGAACCACCAGGTCCGATAGACATGGTCTAGACCCAGAATAAGAATGAATTTCCAAGTGAGAAAACCAAAGAGCGCTGGCGATTCGGGATAGTTCTCTTGATAGTAGGCAAGCCCCTGGCCCTGTTCAATCACGGTGCCGCTGATGCTGAAAATAGCGATCGCCAGTAAGAGGGCGATCGCCAGCTTGAGGTCAGCCAAAAGGGGCAGAAGATCTTTGCGAAAGTAGCGCTTTACGGCAGTCAACATAAGAGAGGGAATCGATAGGTTGTGGCTTCGCTGGTTAAACAACTGGCAGAAAACGTGTAACTAGTGAAAACAGACCAAATCCAACTAGTAGCACGCCGCTGGCAGGGGTAATCCAGCCAGACCAGCGTCTGATCTCTAGAATACGCTTGATTGAAGCGGTAAAGATTCCGGCTAACATCAGCGGTGCAACGTAGCCGATGGTATAGGCCAGCAACAGGGATGTACCTAGAACCGGATCGCCTTTTTCGCCGACCCAAGCCAGTAGCGTGGCCAGTACAGGAGTGCTGCAAGGAGAGGCAACCAAGCCAAAGGTAAGACCCAGTAGATATGATTTAGCAGAACGAGGAATATTGTTTTCGAGAAAATCGGTGCCGTTGAAGGAGGGGAGCGGTGGGAGAGGGAGCGCTTCTAGTAAGTTTAGGCCCATGAGAATGGCGATCGCACTCACCACGATTGGCAGACCCACACCTACTTGTCCATACACCCAGCCTAAGCTGCTAGCCGCCAAACCTAGCCCCGCCAACGTTGTGGCTAGCCCGATGGCAAACCAGATTGACTGACCAACCGCCTGCCAGCGATTTTCTAGCTCGTAGCTGCCCATGTAGCCGACTGTGATTGGCAGCATAGACAGCATACAGGGCGTTAGGCTAGTCAATAGACCCGCAGCGGCGATGATACCGATGCTAGTAATGCCCAAATGACCGAGCTGGCCTTCGACCCAACCGTTGGCAGACTGGCTGAGATGGTAGAGAAATAGTTGTAGGCGTTCGCCCATGAAACCTGTTAGCAATTCTAGTGTGAGCAATCTAATTGTATCGATTAACGGAGGCTACGTTATTTAGAGAATCTGTCTCATTCTTTCTACAGATGCCGAACGGACCTTATTATTGTTTCTATCACTGCTTCCAAAATGGTCCCGTTTCTAGCAGTTATTTCGAAGAGGCAGCTGCTGTCATGCTATTAAATACATTGCGAGAAAAACGAGAAGAAATCTTGCAGGTAGCTACTAAGCATGGTGCATTTAACGTACGAGTATTTGGCTCGGTAGTACGAGGTGAGGAAACCTCCAGAAGCGATATTGACTTCTTGGTTGATTACGATCGGGACAAGACTACACCGTGGTTTCCGGGCGGGTTGCTGATGGACTGGCAGGAGTTGCTAGGCCGAAAAGTGGACGTGGTCACAGAAAGTGGCATCAGTCCGTTGATTCGAGAGCGGGTTCTATCAGAAGCAAAACCGCTATGATGGATGCTGACTAATTGCTTTTTTCTCTGGTAATTCTATTGTTTAGGGACAGCACGTTCGTATCGTGCGACTCGCGTGCGACTCTGATTAATAGACCCGAGGTGATCAAACTAGCAATCACCGAGCTACCGCCGTAGCTGAAAAGTGGCAAGGGTAATCCTGTGGTGGGAATGGAGCCAGTAGCGACACCAATATTGATCAGTGGCTGCCCGACTAGCAAGACCATACAGCCAATGGCAATTAGGCGATGTACCGTCTTTTGAGATTGGATAGCGACGGCTAGGGCAACTGTGCTGTAGACGGCGAAGAAGAGTAAAAGAACCACGCCGCCGATGAAGCCGAACTCTTCAGCGAAGACTGAGAAGATGAAGTCGGTGTATTGAATGGGTAGAAAGAATTCTTTTTGGGCGGAAAAGCCGTAGCCAGTGCCACCTAGTCCACCGGAGCCAATGGCGAGCAGGCTTTGAATGAGCTGATAGCCGTTTTCAGCCGGGTCGGCCCAGGGATTGAGAAAAGAGATAATGCGATCGCGCTGATAAGACTTCAGGCTAATACTAATCACCGCCGCCATCAGCCCAGTCGAGGCCGTCAATATCAGCTGTCGATACGGCAATCCAGCCGCCAGCGCAATCAGCCAAATCGTCATGCCACAGACAGCCGTCGTACTCAGGTTAGGCTGCGACAAAATTGCTAGTAGTCCCAGCGTAAAAATACCCGACCAAACCAAACGCGTCTGGTTTGTCAGCTTGTGCCATTTGCCAAATAGCTGCGCACTGTGTAAAACCAAAAACGGCTTCATCAGCTCTGAAGGCTGAATTAAAAAAGGGCCAAGCGGCAGCCAACGGGTCGCCCCATTGACCGAAATTCCCACGCCTGGAATATGGGTTGCCATCACCAGCAGCATACAGACCAGCAGCAAGAAACCGGAGAGTCGCATAACCTGTCGCAGTGGATGGCGAGTGATGTATCTAGAGATCGCTAGCCCAATAAATACCCACAATAGCTGCACTAGAAAATAGTGACTGCCCCGGCCGTAGTCGTCTTCTGCCGCATGATAGGAGGCGGAATAGAGCACCACCAAGCCCACCGACAGCCACAGCAGCGTCATCCAGCGCAGCAGCCGAGCTTCTAGCGCCCAGCCCTGTACCGAAAAAAACTGGGTAATGCCCGTTCCAAAACTAGTCGCAACAGATAAGTTCAAAGATCTTTAGCGTGGACCACTGCCCAGCGTATGCACGAATGTTGTTAGAGCTATAGAAGATAGCGGTTCATCCTGTCAAGTGCTTCTATCGCTGAATATTTCTGGATACCTATATCGATTCGACTGCGAGCTCATTTTGATGAATAAGTTCGGCGATCACATTCACCAAATTCTCTGAATCAATTGGTTTAGTAATATGTTGCGCAAAGCCGTTTTCTAGAGACCGCTGGCGGTCCTCCGTATGTGCATGCGCGGTTATTGCAATACTTGGTACGCTGCGGTTCTGCTGCGAAGGCAGAGCTTGAACTTGTTTCAAGAGTTCGTATCCATCCATATCTGGCATCGCGATATCGCAGAGCAGTATGTGCGGAGCGAACGTATCAAAACAACTGAGTAAAGCCGTCCCAGAATCAACCGTCTTCACATTTGCGCCATGCGCCTCTAAAAAGATCTGTAAGAGTTCGCGAGCGTCTTCGTTATCATCAACTGCCAGTATCTTGACACCTGCGAGACCAGCAACTTCTGTCTGTGGCTCTGTCTGTATTGCTTGGGTTTGGGGGTTGAGTAGCGGCAGATTGACAGTAAAAGTAGCACCTTTCCCTTCACCTGGACTGTCGGCAGTAATTGTCCCACCATGCGCGTCGACAAGGTATTTCACGATAGAGAGTCCTAGTCCTAATCCACCATACTGGCGGGTGATAGAGGTATCTTCTTGCTGAAAGGATTCAAACAGATAAGGTAAGAACTCTGGCTGAATGCCTTTGCCTGTATCTGTCACGGTGACAATTGCCTGACCGTTTACGGACTCTAAATGCAGGTGAATGTGACCTTCGTTAGGCGTAAACTTGATGGCGTTGGAGAGTAAGTTCCACACTACTTGCTGGAGCCTAGCGTCGTTGCCTCTGACCAGATACCTTTCAGAGCTTTTGTCTATGCGATTATCTGCAAGCGTAAAGTGTAGGGAGATTGACTTTGCTGCTGCTGAGGTTTTGACGATTTCTATACTCGCTTTGATCACTTCTACTAAGCTGACAGGTGAGTCTTCTATCTCTAGCTTGCCGCGCAGAATTTTAGCAACGTCTAATAAATCGTCAATTAGTTGAGTTTGTAGTTTGGCGTTGCGTTGAATGGTTTCGTAGGCTTTTTGTCTCTTTGCTTGGTCGAGCGGTTTTGAGAGCAAAAGCCGAGACCAGCCTAGAATTGGATTGAGCGGCGTCCTCAGCTCGTGAGAGAGAACCGCCAAGAAGTTATCTTTGACTCGGTTCATCTGTTCTGCAACCTGTCTGGCGTTCTGCTCTCGAACTAGTAGCTGCTCTCTGACGGCATCTGCCTGCTTTTGTTCAATTAGATCTGCGGCCTGACGAGCGAGTAGATCTAGAAAGCGGAGTTCTCGGCTGGTCGGTTGATACAAAGCAGACCAGTAGGTAGAGACTGTTCCAATTAAATTACCTTTACGAGAAATTAACGGGATGGACTGAGCATAGAGAAATCCTGCTTCGATGTGTAGCTGTGCGGTGTCGTCGAGAGGGGTTCCATCGGACTTTCGGAAACTGATGAAGGTGCGATCGCACTCGTCAATCCCTTTTCCACAAACGCTCTGGGAACATGCCTTGATTCGCTGAAGCTGAGTGGCGATATGCTGAGCAAACCCGCGCTCTGCTAACAGAACTAGCTCCTGACTGTCGTCGCTTAGGGTTCGTAGCGTTCCACCGTCGGCATTGGTAATCGCGATCGCACCTTCTACAATCTCGCCATACAGCATCTGAATATCGTCTTCGGCCACCGAACGAGCGCTCAAGTCACGCAGCAAACGCATATTTTTTAGATCTGAGGAGATCGCCGCTTCGGCACGAGCCCGCTCAACGGTAGCCCACGTCCGCTCGGCCATCTCCTCAGCAAGGATGACTTCCTCAGGTGTCCAGACTCGCGGTTGATTCATATTGACAGAGAGACCTGCCACAAACTTGCCATCTTTGCGTAGAGGGACTGCAATATAAGCTGCCATCTCAAAATGAGCATAAGCCGCAAGCTGCTCTTCGCCGAGGTAAGGTTCGGCTGTCACATCAGAGACGACAACTGTTTCACCGGCAGAGAGTCTGTTGTATACCTCAGCGCCATAAGCATCGGCAGGATAGTCACCAGGCGGTACTATCTCAACCCCGTTAATGTAGCCACCGCCAGCAACTGAGAGATATTTTTCAGACTCTCCAGTGACCTCGAAGTAAAATGCCCGGCTCACATTGAGGTGTGAACCGAATAGCTGATTGGCAACCGCCTGAATCTCTAGCGGATTAGCCAAAGGCCGAAGGGCGTCTGAAAGCGCAACGCGAAAGGTATTGAGGTCGGCATTACGCTTGAGCAGCGCTTCGGCTAGCCTGCGTTCTGTAACGTTTGTAAAGATGCTAACGATCTGCTTACTTTCTGGTCCACCTACCTTAGAAAGACGAACGTCGTAGGTACCTTGCAAAGCGGTTGTGGGCTGCTCAAGCCGTTCGCCGATGCCTGTTTTGACAACGCGATCACAAGCTTCTAGCCAGTAGTCTTCTATAGTTGGAAATGTCTCTTTTGTCCGTCGTCCGACTATATCCTTTATCCCAATTATCTTTAGCGCTGATGGATTGGCCTCTAGATAGCGGATATCCACAATCTGTTCGTTCTCGTCGTATATCGCCTCTTGAAGCACACACCCTTCGTCCATAGATTCAAACAGCGCGCGGTACTTCTCTGTTTCAGCAGCTAGTTGGTCTTCTAAGGTGGGTTCACGCGATGGTTCTGGCTGTTCTCGTGACGGTGTCTGCATAGCACAAGCTGTTTTACGTGTCTTGCCTGAATAGCAAAATCCCCTCAAGCTAACTCAAGGGGATGGTGAACTCTAGAGCAGGGCTATGGCTGCTTGCCTAGATCGGGTGCGCCCAGTAGCGGTGCGTTAAGTAGGGGTGTAGTAGCGATGGGGAGGGGAGGGGTTTTGTCCTGTGCGATCACAAACATCTCTGTTCGAATCCGCTCTGTGATCTGCACCGTCTTCGCATCATAGAGCTGAGTCAACCCCTTCGGATACAGACCAAACCCAATGATGGGAATCAGCAAGCAGGTAATCACAAATACTTCACGTGGCTCAGCGTCAACGAGTACTTCGTGCTCAATCAGCTCCTCATTCTCTGGGCCGTAGAAAATATCGCGCAGCATCGAGAGCAAGTACAGCGGTGTCAAAATTACGCCCACTGCCATCAGCATCACCACAATCAACTTGAAGTTAAAGCCGTAGGCGTCGCTATTAGCAAAACCCACAAACACCATCAGCTCAGCGACAAAGCCGCTCATACCCGGCAAAGCCAAAGACGCCATCGAACAAGTGGTAAACATCGCAAAGATCTTCGGCATCTTGCGACCGACCCCGCCCATCTCGTCCAATATCAGCGTGTGCGTCCGGTCATAAGTTGCGCCGACTAGGAAGAACAAGCTCGCGCCAATCAGTCCGTGAGAAACCATTTGCAGCACCGCGCCGCTCAGTCCCAGATTGGTAAACGAACCAATACCAATCATCACAAAGCCCATGTGTGAAATCGATGAATAGGCGATCTTTCGTTTCAAATTATTCTGTGCGAACGAAGTCAGCGCGGCATAGATGATATTCACCACACCAAAAATAACTAGACCCGGCGCAATCACCGCGTGAGCATCCGGCAGCATTTCCACATTCATCCGAATAATGGCATAGCCACCCATCTTCAGTAGAATGCCAGCCAGCAGCATGTGAACAGGCGCAGTCGCCTCACCGTGCGCATCCGGTAGCCAAGTATGAAACGGAATGATTGGCAGCTTGACCGCGTAGGCAATCAAGAAGCCGGAATACAGAAATAGCTGAAGTCGCAGCGGGAATTCCTTCGCCGCCAGCGTCTGCATATCAAAGCTGATGGTATCGCCGTAGAAGGCCATCCCTAGCGCTGCGAGTAGAATAAACAGCGAGCCGCCAGCCGTGTAGAGGATGAATTTGGTCGCTGCATACAGGCGCTTCTTGCCGCCCCAAATAGAAAGCAGTAAATAGACAGGCAGCAGCTCTAGCTCCCACATCAAGAAGAACAGCAGCATATCCTGCACAGCAAACACGCCAATCTGTCCGGCGTACATACTCAGCAGCAAAAAGTAAAACAGCTTTGGCTTGAAGGTCACTGGCCAGGAAGCTAGGATTGCCAGCGTCGTGATAAAGCCAGTTAGCAGCACCAGCGGCATCGACAGGCCATCGACCCCCACAGACCAGCGCAGGTCTAGCTGAGGCACCCAGGAATAGCTTTCGTACAGCTGCATTCCAGAGCTATTGATGTCGTAATTGTTCACAAAGGCGTAAACAATCACGGCAAAGTCAATCAGTCCGACAATCAAGGCATACCAGCGGACGGTACGGCCCTTCTCGTCAGGAATAAAGGGAATGAGTAATGCCGCTAGAAACGGAAAGAAGATGATAAACGACAGCCAGGGAAATTGATCCATAACGAAACGGGTATGCTGCGGCGTGATTTGCTTACAGACGAGCTACTGATGAACGGTTTACTGATGAACTGTACGAGCAAACGCTCAATTTCTTTTCACACTGTAGAGAGAAAAATAGGTTCTGTGGCAGAACGATTATCTTTTCTTAAAGGAGCGTAACGAGTATCCACGTTCCAGTGGTTATTGTAGATGTCTTAACCAAACAGGGCTATGGGCTCTACAGCATCACTAAACTGCAACCCTATCAAACAGCTACCATGGAGTTGAGTAGTTGATTAGGCAAGAAATCAATGACGCTTACGCTCGCCAAATGGACTCTAGATGAGTATCACCGACTCATCAAGTCCGAAATCCTCGTAGAAAAAAGGGTAGAGTTGCTCCATGGGGAAATTGTAGAGATGCCTCCAGAGGGCGAGTCCCACGCTTATTTTAGTGATGAATTTGGTGAGACGCTAACGCAGTTGTTAGGAGCGCGCGCAAAGGTGCGGCACGCCAAGCCAATCACTTTACCCAACCAGTCAGAGCCAGAACCTGACATTGCAGTTGTACAGCGCTTAGGTCGTGAGTATCTTAGCCATCATCCCTATCCGGAGAACGTGTTCTGGCTAATTGAGTACTCAGATACGAGCTTGCAGAAGGATCTAGAGGTAAAAACTAAGGTGTATGCAGAGGTTGATATTCCCGAATACTGGGTTGTCGATCTCAAGAAGAGGACGCTGATTGTCTTTAGAAAGCCTCGTATGGGGCAGTATACTTCTCGTCAGGAATATACGTCAGGTAAGATTGTACCTTTAGCTTTTCCAGATATCTCTGTTGAAGTCAGCACTATTGTCGATTGACACAAAGATCGGTCAACAAAAGGAGAGCGTCAGATTAATCTCTAACGCTCTCCTCATAATTACTGCGCTTAAACAGCTTGGACTGAGTTGGACTAGGTCAGCCCTGAGACAAATACGAGACCTAGTACTGCACCGAAGACGATGAGCGCATAGAACTGGGCGCGGCCATTCTCAAAGTATTTCAAGCCTTCGCCAGTGACGAGGGTGACGAAACCTGTGAGATTGACGATGCCATCGACGATTTTGATGTCTACGTTGAGGACGCCTTTGGCTAGGTTGCGGGTGCCTTTGATAAAGACTTCGCGGTAGATGTCGTCGATGTACCACTTGTTGAGTGAGAGGTTGTAAAGGGGTTTGATTTTGTTGGTGATCGCACTCGCATCAATCTTGTTCATGCGATACATCAGCACCGCCAGAATGATCCCGGCTACCGAAATTGCTACAGACAGACCAGCCATCCGCACAAACTCGCTCACATCAAACTCTTCGGCTATCTCAGCTACTGTCAGCGCCTCGCCCGCCGGGTGAATAAACGCCTCGAAGTAGTTTGCAAACGGCGTACCGACTAAGCCAATCAGCGCCGAAGGAATCGCTAGCATCATTAGCGGAAAGGTCATACTCAAAGCCGACTCATGCGGCTCTTCGGCGTGAGAATGATCGCTGTGGTCAGCAGATTCTACCTCTAGCTCCTTAGTGCTCATCGCCCCAGGACCGAGAGACGCGCCTGCCATCTGCAAGGACTGTAGCTTCACCTGCTTACGAATAGCAGTGTCATTCCCTTTAAACTCACCTTCAAAGGTGGAGAAGTACATACGGAACATATAGAAAGCGGTCGCACCTGCTGTGATCCAGCCGATGGCCCACATGACCGGATTCACCTCAAATACGGAGCCTAGAATCTCGTCTTTTGACCAGAAGCCTGCAAACGGTGGCAATCCTGAAATCGCTAAAGTACCAATCAAGAAAGTAATCGCCGTAATCGGCATGTACTTCCGCAGGCCGCCCATTAAGCGCATGTCTTGAGCAAGTGCGGGATCATGGCCGACGACTTCTTCCATGCCGTGAATGACCGAGCCTGATCCCAAGAACAGCATTGCCTTGAAATAAGCGTGAGTCATCAGGTGGAACAGGCCAGCGGTATAAGCGCCAACGCCCATGGCCATCACCATGTATCCAAGCTGAGACATGGTAGAGAAGGCAAGTCCTTTCTTGATATCGTTCTGGGTGATGGCGATCGAAGCGCCCAAGAAGGCGGTAATCGTACCGACCCAGGCGATCACGCTCATGACTGTCGGAATATTCTCGAAGACTGGATACATACGGGCGATTAAAAAGACACCCGCTGCCACCATTGTCGCTGCGTGGATTAACGCAGAAATAGGAGTCGGACCTTCCATCGCATCTGGTAGCCAGACGTGTAGAGGGAACTGTGCTGACTTGGCCATCGGTCCCATAAAGACCAGGATGGCAAATAGAGCGGCTAGACTGCCGGAGACAGTGCCGACGTTGACGAGTTCTGTGAGGCGATCGCCCATCAGCTCAAACTCGAACGTGCCCGTCGCCCAGAACAAGCCCAAAATGCCAAGCAGCAGGCCAAAGTCACCGACTCGGTTGGTCACGAACGCCTTTTGGCAGGCATCCGCTGCACCATCGCGGTCATACCAGTAGCCAATCAGCAGGTATGAGCACATCCCTACCAGCTCCCAGAAGACATAAACCTGTAGCAGGTTCGGGCTGACAACTAGCCCCAGCATAGATGAGCTAAACAGGCTCAAGTAGGCATAAAAGCGCACGTAGCTAGGGTCGTGGGCCATGTAGCCATCGGTGTATATCATCACCAAGAAGGCTACGGTCGTCACAATTACCAGCATCACCGAGGTGATGTGATCGATTGTGAAGCCCATGTTGATGTGGAAATCTCCAGCAGAGGCCCATTCAATTAGATAGGTGTAGGGTGCGTGACCTTGCCATTGGCTAGCCAGCAGCATAATAGAAAGCGTCATCGCGGCCCCGATGAGGCTGACGATGAATGCAGAGACTGGCTTTCTAAGCTTGTTTGTCTCTTCGTTGTAGCTGATTAGCCCAATGCCGACGATAGCTGCGCCCAAAAGTGGCAGGACGGGTATCAGCCAGACATATTGATAAATGGCCTCGACAGATTCCATTGTTAACTCCATTTCTCGCCAACCCAACTGCGAACTATTAACCTATGAACCAGTTGGCAAACAGCCTATATATTGCCACACCCTGTCCATCTGGTTCTGATGCTTTTGGAGGAAGATGCTACAAAATATCAACTTTTCATCAAATGAAAGTATTTTGTGGGTAGGCGTTGGCCGCTTGATTATGGTTCTGTCGTATAGTGTGCGACTTGTTTAGTTGGCGCTATTGAGTGTCTGCCTCACTATCGATCTGGCTAGTAGTGGCTAATCTCGGGGTGGGCTCAATGGGTAGCTCGCTGAGCTTTGCAGTAGTGGACTCGATCAAGTTCTGAGCTCGAGCGTGGGCCATGGTGCCCAGTGGAATCGTCTGTAGACGTTCGATGATAGCGACTAGCTGAGCGCGCTTGTTGGTAGCGACTATCGGGCTAGAACTTTCTATTTCGCGCAGGGTGGCCTGTAGCGATCGCAAGGTCTGATCCGTACTCTGCTCTATCTGATAGCGCTTGCGAATGGCGGCTAGGTTCTTTTGATACTGCGCTTTAATAGTGGTAGCTTCAGCATATTCAGGAGATTGAGGCTCAATATTTTCTAGCGTCTGAAGAGCGGCTTGCCATAGACGTGAAACTTGTGCCCATTTCTCGGTAGGATGCGGTGCGTTTTGACCGGCTAGGGCGGCTTGCCAGCCTTGCTTTTTGGCGATCGCAATCCAATCTTCTTTTACGGCAGCAGACGCTAATGGTCTCAAGCTTGCCTCTGCGATCAGTGCGGCTAGCTGTCGAGTCATGATTTGCTGCAGGTTTGACTCATAGACAGCTTGTTTTTCCCTGGCAGCAGAGTAACTTGGGTCCGCTGGAGGTATCTGCTCTAGAAGATAGATCGCCTGCTGCCAAAGCAAAGCTGCTTCACCCCATTGTGCCGCCGTGTGTTGCGAGTTTTGATCTTTTCTTTGTCCTTTTAGCGCTGCTTGCCAGCCGAAAGCGAGAGCTTTTTCAAAGGCACTTTTCTGGCTCAGTAATGGCAGAACCGAGATTGTATCAGTCGGCTGAGGTGCGATCTGAGCTGCTGAAGCCGCGCTAGTTTGCACAGTAGCGCGGGTTGGTAGGGGGACTTGGGCAGTTGGAGCATCGTTACTGACCGCGTGCTGGTCTGTATGGCGTTGCGCAACGTGAATAGCCGTTGTTGCTAAGGCCGCCGCGGTCCCGACGCCAACTGAAACGCTCACTAGCAAGAAGTCGGATTGGAGCAGTCGGGGTGATGTGTGTTTGGGTGGGGTGCGATCGCGTAAACCAGGCATAGACAAAGGCCATCTCTGTCTATTTTTACAAAGTCACAGTGCCAGTACCCGGTCAATTTTGGTCAAAAGCTGTAGACACGGACACCCATGCCTCCGACTAGACATCCAGCCCAATTGAGTAACCCAATTGAGTCTGACTACACCAACCTAGTCAGCTGGACCCGGTATCGCTGCTTTTTAGTCACCGACATCTCGCCAATTTCCAACCGACCCTTCCCGCGAATAGCGATCAAATCTCCTGTCTGTACCGTCCGGCTCGCCTGCGTGACTGGCTTCCAGTTCACCCGCACATCGCCACCAGCAATCATATCGGCCATCTTGCTACGCGACATACCAAAACCCGCTGAAGCTAAGGCATCCAAACGCATCGAAGCCTCCACCGTAGTCATTTCCTTCTTCCTCGGCTCGCGCACCCGCAGCTCGCTCAGCTCCATTGGCTGAGTTTTCACTGGCACCGACCGCACCTGAGTCAAACTCGTCGTCAAAAACTCCACCAGTTCTGGCACCACAATCGCCTGCGCCCCCCGTTCACCCAGCACGATGATATCCCCAACCTTCGCCCGAACTAGCCCGGTACCCAGCAGAGATCCCAAAAAGTCCCGATGAGTCGCGGTATCAAACAGGAAATTGCCCGCAATATTCACAGCTGCTAGAGGAATAGGCGTCTCCTCTAGCGGCAGCTCAGCGCGGGCAATCACCAGCCGCTGGCGTTCTGCCTGCGGATAGCCACCACTCGCAACGGTGTGAATATCGCTCAACCGACTAAAAGCCGACTGTGCTTCAAACAGCTCTGGCGGCGAGAGGAAATCTGTTGCAATCGGCTCCCAAGTACGGATCGCCTGCTCTGCCTGGTCAATAATGCGAGAAAGCGCCTCTTTATTTTCCGAGTGCTTGAGGATGTCTTCTTTTGGAAGCATAAAAACGTTTGAATCAGGTCAAGTCGAAATTGAGCTAGACCGCAGCGACTTCCTTTTTCTCAGCAACGCCGTTGACGACATCTAAGGGAATATTGAAGTTCTTCGCAATCACGCGGGCTGTCATTTTGGCACACATCATCACAGAAGGCGTACCGCCGCCAGGTTGAGCGTTCGCACCGACCAGATAGAGATTGTGAATATCCTCACTTTGGTTGTGTGGACGGAAAAACGCGCTTTGTACTAGCACGGGCTCTACGCCAAAGGCATTGCCGAGGTAGCTGTTGAGCGTCCCTTCAAAGTAGTCGGGCGTGATGTGGCTTTCGTAAACCAAACGCTCCTTTAGATTAGGGATATAGCCGCGCTCTTCTAGGAAAGTCAGCACCCTGTCGGTTAGCTTTGGCCCTTCGACGTCCCAGTCGATATCGCCACCGTTATTGGGAACGGGCACGAGCGTGTAGGCCGCATGGTGTCCAGGCGGGGCCATGCTGGGATCGGTAAGCGACGGAATGTGCAGGTACTGAGAAAAGTCAGGACTCAGTACTTTCTGGTCGAAGATTTCTTTGAGTAGCTCTTCGTAACGGGGACCAAGAATGATGTTGTGATGCCGCAGATCTAGCTCGTCTGACTCATCTGCCTTAAAGCCAAAGTAGATAACGAGTACCGACATCGACTGTCGAGTTAGCTTCACCTTTAGATCCTGGTTAATAAAGCGATATTTCGGATCGATCAGCTTCATGTACGTGTTCGCATAGTCACCATTGGAGGCGACCAAATCAGCTGCATGGTAGCTACCGTCTGCTAGCTCGATGCCTTTGGCTGTCTTTTTGCCAAATAGCAGCGAGCCTTCAACATCGATTTTCGTCACTTCGCTGTTGTAGCGCATCGTGCCGCCCAACTCTTCAAACTTACGCACAAAGCCTTGCACAAGCGCGCCCGTACCGCCCATCGCAAAGTGAATGCCCCAGGTCTTTTCGACAAAGTGAATCATTGCGTAAATAGCAGGTACCGTCAGCGGACTACCGCCAACAAGCAGGGGCTCGAAGCTAAAGACCTGCCGCAGCTTATCGCTCTTGAAATAGTCTTTGACAAAGGAAAAGAGCGGACGAATCGCATCTAGCTTCACCAGATCAGGCGCAACCTTGAGCATATCTACCACGTTGCCAAAGTATGTATAGCCCAGCTCAATGAAGCCGCGATCAAAGATAGCTTTGGCCGCGTCATGAAAGCGCGCGTAGCCCTCTAGATCGTCTGGCTCAATCGCTTCAATCTGACGAAGTGTGTTCTCGGGATCGCCATCGTAATCGAAATAGGTACCGTCATCGAAGTAGATGCGATAGAACGGTAGGACCGGGATGATTTTGACGTATTTAGAAGTGTTGGGTCCACCGCTGACGCCGGAGCGAATGCGATCGGCGGGATCCATAATTTCTTTTGGGAAATCGGGTCCACCCAGAGCAGCCGCACCTCTTTCTAGAGAAAATAGCTCTTCAATAAAATGAGGCACAGTCAGCACAGTCGGCCCCATATCAAAGGTGAAGCCCTGCGCTTTGCGAACGTATGCTCTACCACCAGGCGCGTCCAACTTTTCAAAGATGGTGGTGTCGAATCCCAGACTTTGCAGACGAATGCCAAGGGATAGACCACCGATCCCGGAACCAATAATGATGGCTTTTTTGCGACTCATACGATCTCTAATTTTGACTACACATTTCTTAGTATAGACCCGTATAAACGCTTATTTGATAGTGTTGAGGAAAGAATGGACTTACGAGCGTAAAATCACAAATATGGTTTCGACGAACGGTCGCCGCTTTGTGACAGACAGGTATGTCAACCCGCTAACAGACTTCGGCTTTAAGCGTATCTTCGGAACGGAGCCGAACAAAGCGCTGTTGATAGATTTTTTGAACGTCGTGCTACCTGAAGAGCACACGATTAGCGATCTGAGCTATCGCAACAGTGAGAATGTGGGCAACAGCGCTCTAGACCGCAAGGCTATCTTTGATCTTTACTGTCTAAGCGAGAACGGTGAACGCTTTATAGTGGAGATTCAAAAGGCCAAGCAGAACTTCTTTAAAGATCGCAGTGTCTACTATTCGACGTTTCCTATTCAGGAGCAGGCAGTAAAAGGTGATTTTTGGAATTATCATCTATCTCCTGTTTATACCGTTGGCATTCTAGACTTTGTGTTTGACGACCACAAAAACGATGAGACGCTGCTGCACACTGTAGAACTGAAAGACCAGCATTGCGAGGTTTTCTACGACAAGCTGAAGTTTATCTACATAGAGCTACCTAAGTTTCAGAAGCCTTTAGACGCGTTAGAGAGTCACTTTGATAAGTGGCTGTATCTGTTACGACACCTCCCAAGTTTGGACGCTCCACCGGAGCCCCTGCGAGAGAGTACCTTCATGCAGCTGTTTGAGATTGCTGAGATTGCAAACTTCTCCCGGCTAGAGCAAGGTGCCTACGAAGATAGCTTGAAATACTATCGCGACCTCAACAATGTTGTCGATACCTCCAGGGAAGAGGGTCGCGAAGAGGGTCGCGAAGAGGGCCGTGATGAAGGTGCCATTCGCATTGTTGTTAGACTTTTAGAGAAACGCTTTGGACAGCTGTCGGATGATTTGCTTAGGACTGTTCAGTCGCTAGCAATTGAGGAGTCGGAAGCGCTCAGTGAGGCCCAGATGGACTTTGGCAGCCTAAGCGACTTAGAGGCATGGCTAGATTCTCGTACTGCCAGTTGAGAGCAGCTCGCTGATCGCTGCGCCGGGGTCGGGCTGTCTCATGAGGGATTCGCCGACGAGGATTGCTTTTGCACCTGCGGTGGTGACTGTGTTGACGTCTTCGGCGGTGTAGATGCCGGATTCGCTGACGAGAAGGATCTGTTTTTGGGCGATCGCATCTCCAAACTTCTTTACCACTGCCTGCGTCGTCTCCAAACTCACCGTAAAGTCTTCTAGATTCCGATTATTCACGCCAATTAGCTCAACGCCGTCGATCGCAATCACCCGCTCAAACTCTTCAACGGTATGCGTCTCAACTAATGCATCTAGTCCCAAAACCTTGGCAATCTTAGTGAAGTACCTGAGATCTTCGTCTGTCAAGATGGCGGCAATCAACAGAATGGCATCTGCTCCGGCGAGCCGAGCCTGATAGATCTGGTAGGGATAGATAATGAACTCTTTGCACAAGAGCGGCAGATCTACAGCCTGTCGAATTTGACTGAGGTAGGTGAAGCTGCCTTGAAAGAACTCGCTGTCGGTCAAAACAGAAAGACAGGTCGCGCCGCCGGACTGATAGCTTTTGGCAATCTCGACCGGGTCAAAATCTTCTCGAATAATGCCTTTACTCGGTGAAGCCTTTTTTACTTCTGCAATCAAGGCTGGGCTTTGCTTTGCTGCCTGCTGACGCAAAGCATTCACAAAGCCCCTAGTGGCAGGTAGCCCTTGTACCTGGCGCTGCAAGCCGACTAAAGGCATCTTTTCACGCAGCCGAGCTACCTCAGCTTCTTTGTGCCACACGATTTTCTCGAGAATGTTACGAGGTTCAGCGTCAGGTACGTTGATTTGATATTCGAGATGTTTGACGGAGATAGGAGTGGAAGGAGGACGACGGCGGATTTTCATGTTGTTACTCCTTATGCTGTGACCTTCGCTCGCTTGTACGCTTCGTCTAGCACTTCGGATAGTGTCGGATGCGTATGGACAAACTTGGATAGGTCGGTGACGGATTGCTTTTGGGCGATCGCATTCGCCGCTTCCTGAATCAAATCCGCCGCGTGCAAACCAATAATATGCGCGCCCATCACCTCGCCCGTGTCCTTCCGGTAGACGACCTTCGCCAGTCCGTCAGTCTCACCTTCAGCCAATGCCTTAGAATTCGCCTTGAAATAGCTGCGGACCGAAGCCACTTCATAGCCCTCTTCTTTGGCTCTGGCCTTGGCCGCGGGTTCGGTCATGCCGACAAAGCTCACTTCAGGATGGGTAAAAGCAGCCGCTGGAATGGCGTTGTAGTCAACGGTGCGAGTATCGCCGCAGATGTTATCAACTGCCACAATCCCCTGTGCAGAGGCAGAGTGGGCTAGCATCATCTTGCCGTTGGCATCGCCGATTGCATACAGGTGTGGAACTGGCTTACC
>JBCCOH010000036.1:0-39772 GCA_039111275.1 Cyanobacteria bacterium P01_D01_bin.1
ACTTTGCTGTAGACATCTCTCATCAATAGACACTTTGTTAGTAAGGATTCATCGTGAAAAGGTATTTAAGGCTGTTGTGTGTGAGCGTTTTGGTGGTAGCTGTGTTGGTCATGACAAACCTACCAACGCAGGCGACTGGCGAATCGGCATCCGGAGACTCGCCAGCAGGATTAATTCGGTGGCTACATACAGGAGAGAGTTTTCAGCTAGAGCGCTATTTCTTCAAAGATGAGACGATCGGCGCAAAGTGCGGTCAAGACTGTTACGACCTAGACCTAGCTGTGTACGATCCCAAAATCAAAAAGCCTATCGCTGTAAATAATGATGGTTCGACAGAGCCAGCCGTTTTAGCTCCGTACGAGGGAGAGTTTGTCTTAGAGATTGACATGAAGAACTGTGCAGCAGCCGGAGGGTGTCGCACTTGGGCAGCTTGGGAGGAGTGATATTGGATCAGCATCCACGCCTAAAAACCACATTCCCCGTAGAGCGACCGATAGCGGTCCGTTGAGGGCAGTCGCGCGGCGTAGGAGCGAGCGGGTCGCCCATATCACGGCGCAGAATAGGCCGGTGCGTTGCTGTAGTGAATGTTGCCCTGCCTGAGTCTATCGACCGCTTCTTTGAGGCGATCGCACCCCGCAATCAGACTGATACGCACATACCCTTCTCCGCCTTCCCCAAAAGCGGTCCCTGGCGTCACCACTACGCCCGTCTTTTGCAACAGCATCAGGGCAAAATCCGAAGCCCCCATCCCCGGCGGACAGGGAATCCACAGATACATCGTGGCTTCTGGCTTCACCACATCCCAGCCCAAAGTGCCGAGTTCTTTGGCCAAAAAGTCTCGCCGCTCTAGGTAGCGCTGCTGAACCGTCTCTAAGTACTGATCGGGTAGATTCAGCGCGGTTTCTGCCGCTGTTTGCAAAGCGGAGAAAATGCCGTAATCAAGGTTAGTCTTCAGCGTTCGCAGTCCTTGGATAATATGACGATTGCCCACGACAAAGCCAACCCGCCAGCCCGCCATATTGTAGGTTTTAGAGAGCGTATGAAATTCTACGCCAATGTCCTTAGCACCAGGAATCTCCAGCAGGCTCGTTGGCTGATAGCCTTCAAAGGCGAGTTCTGCGTAGCAAAGGTCGTGAATTAGCAAGATTTGGTGACGGCGAGCAAACTTCACCATCTTCTCAAAGAATTCTCTTGGTGCAACCGCCCCAGTCGGATTGTTGGGATAGTTGAAATAGAGCACTTTGGCAGCTTCGGCATCGGCTGCGGAAATATCATCAAAGTCGATTACCCAGTCGTTCTTTGCTCTAAGCGGAATGGTGCGGATATCAGCTCCGGCGATCGCAGGCCCTCGAAAATGCGCCGGATAAGACGGCGTCGGTACTAGCACCACATCGCCCGGATTGATGTAGGCCATCGCAATATGACCGAGTCCTTCTTTCGAGCCCATCAGCGGCAGGGCTTCACTGTCTGGGTCTAGCGTGACCCCATAGCGGCGGTGATACCAGTCGGTAATCGTCGTCCGAAAGCCAGCCGTCCCCTCAAACGGTGGATAGCCGTGGTTGGCTTCGTCGCTGATGGCTGCGATCGCCGCTTCTACAACCGGCTCCGGCGTTGGCCCACCCGGATTGCCCATACCCAAATCAATCAGGTCCACGCCTTGGGCTCTGGCATTCGCCTTCAGCTCATCCAAGCGAGCGAATACATAGGGCGGGAGCGAACTGAGCCTATCGGCAGGCTGCAACCAATCTAATGTCATCTGATACCTTTAGGCATGGGCGAGAAATTATTGGGTTGAGTACCCGTTTTGAAAAGTATAGAAGAAAGTGTCATGGGGTATCGCTTTGCAGTGCCGCTGGTATGTGGCGTCCAATAAAGCATAAAGCCTGTACAGACTGACTCTATGTCTCAAAGTCGACTCGCCAGATACCCGCTGCAATGTTGGCAAGCTGCTGCTGACGGCTTTCTATCTTGTGCTCATCCCAGGTGTCGTAGTGCTGTGCGATCGCCCGCGTAATTTGAAAGTCGCTCTCGCTGAAGGCCGCTTTCTTCGCCTCGTAGCTGGCATTCCCAATCTCTCGATTCCGCTTAGTTTCCAGCGGCGTCATATTGCCTAGCCGATAGATCAACCGATTCTGCTTTGCTTCGTTAATGTAGTTCCACTCTACAGAAGGATTCTCTGGCAAAATATGCTCTATGCTGTAAGTGGCACTCTCCGCATCGAAGTTCTGACCGGAGCGCCGTCTTTCAATCTCAAACAAAAGATAGCGCACTACTTTCTTGTTACGGCTAGTTGTTGTTCTTAGTTCTTTCTCTACAAATGCACCTTTGAACTGGGCATCGTCGGGATAGATTCGACGCATTGCTGTCTCTACCTGAGAGTGATTGGTGTAAACACCGTCGGAAATATTGCGAGCAATATCGTTGTAGATTTTCTCTTGATCAGAAGTCAGTAGAGAGCATATAACGTTATAGCGAAAAGAAACAACTAGCACAGACAACAAAATTCTAGTGAATGACGAACGGTGAGAATCGAAGAAAAGACGATAAGCCGCTAACAACATCGACACTGGTTGTCGAACGCCAAACATTTTGAGCTGCTTGAGGGCTTCCCGTTCTCTAGATTCCCATCTACTATCTTGCGGATCTCTCAAAGCCGTATAAACATCAGCATAGTAGTCAAAGTTTCTGACTAAGGAGAATGCGTTCTTTCGAGTAGTTACATCCCGCCGAACCGCTTTGAATAGATCTGTTTTACGGACGAGTTTATGACTACTGTTCCAATAGATTCTCAAAAACTCTGGAAAACTCTCACTACCTAAAACACCTACAACCCCCTCCCACAAATCCTCAAGTGCCTGTACCTCAGTTTCGTGAATATCATCCGCACTGATAATAGAAAATAGGTAATTCTTTAGTAGGTCTGTTGAAGATAGCCGCACCCCCCGAGCGTTCAACGTTTCAAATACTTTGAAGGCATTGAGTTCATCTGTCACTGTAATCACAGTAAAAAAGAGCCTATCTACCAGCCTGTCAATAAACTCAGCAAAGTCCTTGCCGCTAGAAGGTTGATTGCCAACCCTTGCTTTTATACGTTCTTTGAACCAGCCAAACGCTTTCCTAAGCTGATGCTCAGACGCATTCAGTCCTCTGCTAGGAACACGCTCTAAAGGCACAAGATACGTTTGATAGAACCGATTGTTATGACGATTTAGCTCCAGTTTTGATTGAGGTACTAGGGTCACAGGATCTAGATAGCCAATATAACTATTCTGTAATTGCTCCTTCCGTCGCTGATTGTTAGCTGCATCGTGACCTGACTTGATTAGGTCGTTTAGATGGGCAAGACCAGCTAAAATCATGACACTTAACGTTGTCATCCGCTGCTGGCCATCGATAATATCGAATTGCTTACTATCTGATGATTGTAGAACTAAGTATCCTAGATAGTGAGCTGGTTCGCTATCATCTTCGAAAAGACCAACAATGTCTTGCCATAAATCATCCCATTCGTCTGTGCCCCATGAATAGTCGCGTTGGAAGCGAGGCACCCGGTAAGTGAGCCCATTACCGAGCAACTGGCGAAAGGTCGTGTTAGAAGTATTGAAATTGATAGTCGCCATGCTAACAAAGTTTTATTGCTGGTGATCTGTTTTCTGCAACTGTTTCAAACTAACAGTACCTTTCGCTGTGTTAGTTTTCGCTGTAGCTGTCGTTGATACCATTGCTGCCATAACCCGCTCGGGCTGCACTAGGAAGGGTAGATGGTGAATGTCTGAGCCTTTACGGCAGGCGATAGTGGCAGCCTGGTGCAGCGCTGAGACCGTTAGCTGGTCCATTCCCATATCTGCCAAAGTCGTAGGCAGGCCGATTTGGGCATAGAACTGTATTAGCTGCTGACGAGCGGTCTGTGCTAGTGAGTTGTCTGCTGCCATCTCCTCTAGTCGTAGCTGCACTAAGATGCCGTAAGCGACTTTCTCGCCGTGTAGCGTTCCGTGAGCGGCGACGTGCGTCAGGCCGTTGTGGACTGCGTGGGCTGCAACGGTACGGCACTGGGCACCACCCATGCCGCCGATGACGCCTGCCATGAGCACGCTGGCATCGACGACTTCTCTCCAATCATCGCTGCCGGGGTTGTCAATCGCACTCTCAGCCTTTTGAAACAAAATATCGCGCAGCACCCGCGCCTGCTGAACCGCACCGATCACCATCGTGTGGATAGAGTCGCCGCTGCTAATAGAAGCTTCGTACCATTTGGCGATCGCATCCCCAATCCCTGCCACCAGCGTTCGCTGCGGCGCAGTCGCCACCAGGTCATAGTCCAGCACAATCGCATCTGGGCATTTCGGTAGCCCCACATCGTACAGAAACGCACCCTCCTCGGAATAGACATTGGACAGGGCCGTCCAGCCTGCACAAGTTGCCGCAGAGGTAGGTACTGTTACAATTGGCAGCCGCTTTTGATAGGCCAGTAGCTTTGCCGCATCTAACGCTTTGCCGCCACCAACACCAAGAATAAAATCCGCTTTATGTGTTTCAGCAGCCTGATGCAGAGTCGTTAAAGAAATTTCGCTACAGTCTTTTTGATAGATGGCCGTAGCTTCACTCAATCCAGATAGCGCTGGCGCTAGAAAAGGCAGCGCTCTTGGCAGGCTGTGCTCACCGCCAACTAGCAGCGGACGACTGCCGAATCTAGCGAGTAGTTCACGACTGCCTGCTAGTACGCCATTGCCGCGAATAACCTGGGCAGGCGCAATATTGAGAACAGGAAAAGTCGCCGCAGAAGCGGACGCCGAAGCAGCAGATGATGCCATAGAAGATGAATCCTATCTTACAAAAGAGCTAGCGCAAAAGATCTATCAGTCGCTAGCTATAGCCATCCCTAAATTATGCCGCAGCGCTATTTGCAGCCGCCAGTTTGTCTGGGTAAATCTCAATAATTGGCGCGCGTTCCTCCGGCGTATTCCCTTTTCCAGGTTGGACCGAGCCTAGATAAAGTAGGTCTGAGATGCCATCGTGATGGGCGATCGCCCTCGCTCGGATCAGTGGCTGCTGACCGGCGGCGCTGAGCCTGCTGGGTTTGAGCAAATTACTGGCGGCCTGTTCTAGAGTCGCTTCTAGCTCTGTGCGGGTGATGCTATTGGGCACGGCGATCACTATCTGCGATGAGCCAGAATCAAACACCGTAGTGTAGGGCACTGCGCCTGGAATTTGCGACCTGGTCAGCGGCTGAAAGCTGAGGCCGAACATACCCACCGTCAACACGCCCATGAAGCCAGTGGCTCCCACCAGCCTAAAGCGAATACCCCAGTTCAATAAGAACGAAAGCGCAGTCACTAGGCCGAAGGCGACTGTTCCAATCGCAAAGTATCCGGTAGCCATCAAAAACTGTTCAGGCGTTAGCATCGGCAAGTTCAGCAGAAATAAGTGTCTCTAGTGATTATAGGGGTTGCTTCCTCGCAGTTTGCCTCCAATGTGTTTTCATGGGCTAGCTCCGATGTGGCTCAGAGCTTGACTCCGCTGTAACCTTCTACGCGCTGTAACCTTCTACGCCTGGTGGGATAACTAAACAATAAAGCCGTCATTTGTATCGAGTTTGTGATTTCAGGTCTCCTTCGCAATCGCCGCAGTCAACTGCTTTGCCTTCTACTTCTTCTACTTGGCGGTAGCAGCCTGTGGCGATTGAGTCGCGCGTCTGAGCAAGCTCTGAGACCGCTGGTCAAACCGCTGCCACAAGATCCTTATGTTCAAGTCTTCTTCAATCAATCCGAGGCCAGCGTCTACACAGAACCCTACCGCCAGCTAGAGCGCCACGGCGACAATCTAGAACAGATCATCATCACCGCTATCGAAGAGTCAGCTCAAACGGTTGACGTTGCGGTACAGGCACTCAACCTTCCGCTAGTGGCCAAAGCGCTAGTCGATAGCAGCCGTCGAGGGGTAGCGGTCCGCCTGATTCTAGAAAATCAGTACACCCAGATAGAAGGCGACCAGCTAGAAGCCCTCACACTACTCAACGAGAGCCAAATTTCACAAATTGACGATACTGCCGACGGCTCTAAAGGCAGTGGTCTGATGCATCACAAATTTTTGGTGGTTGATGGTCGATGGGTCCTGACTGGCTCAGCGAACCTGACTTTTTCTGGCATTCACGGCGATGCGGACACGCCAGAGAGTCGCGGCAATGCTAACGTTTTGCTAAAGATCGACAGCGCATTGCTTGCCCAGCAGTTCACCAATGAGTTCAATCTCATGTGGGGCGATGGCCCTAATGCCAAACTAAACAGTCAGTTTGGCTTGCAAAAGCCGCCTCGCCCGCCCCAAACCGTCGCTCTTCCAACTGGGCCTATCACCGTCCAGTTTTCTCCCACTTCTCCGAGTCTTCCTTGGGAGCAGAGCGTTAACGGGCTAATTTCTCGTACCTTGGTAGAGGCTGTCAGTCGCATTGATCTAGCGCTGTTTGTCTTTTCAGAGCAGCGAATTGCCGACCGCCTGGAAACCGAGGTCAAAGCTGGCACCACTGTGCGCACTCTGGTCGATCCTGGCTTCGTCTATCGCAGCTATAGCGAAGCTCTCGATATGCTAGGCATCTCTCTGCTTGACCAGCGCTGCAAAATCGAAGCCCAAAACCGCCCCTGGCAAACTCCAATCACGTCAGTGGGCTCGCCACGGCTGCTAGAAGGTGACAAACTTCACCACAAATTCGCCGTTATCGACAGCGCTACCACCATTGCGGGTTCTCAAAACTGGAGCCACGCTGCCAATGCCCAAAACGATGAAACGCTTCTGGTGATCCGCAATCCTACCGTCGCTGCGCACTTTGACCGAGAATTTGAGCGACTCTACAGACAGCCCTTTTTGGGAAACACGCCGCTTCTGCAACGCAAGGTAGACGCAAGCAAACAGCGCTGTGCAAGTTCACAGCTGTGAATTTTTAGCTGTGAATCTTCGGCTGCGAATTGTTATTGACTGTGGACTCCATGACTGTGGACTCCAATAGAACTCTCTTCTACTGCTACTAATTTCTCTACTCGGTTGCGACCTAGCCTTTTGGCGGCATAGAGGGCCTGGTCTGCTTGATTGAGTACGTCATGTACGCTGTCATTAGCATGGGCTTGAGCGATACCGATACTCACCGTTATTGGAATGACACGATTGTGTTCGTCGAACAGGCTGCGGGCGATCGCACCTCTTATTCTTTCTGCCACCGCGCTAGCTTTGTTGGCCGATGTTGCCGGCAGCATTATCGAGAACTCGTCTCCGCCCAACCGACCAAAAATATCCTCATCGCGTAAGTTGTTAGCGCAGGCGTTGGCTACTAGCTGAATAGCGCGATCGCCAACCGCGTGGCCATACGTATCGTTGACCTGCTTGAAGTCGTCTATATCTAGCATCATGGCCGTCAGGGGCAAGTTCTTGGTCTGACACTTCAGCAGCGCCAATTTAGCTTGCTGCAAGAAAAAACGCCGGTTGTAAGCGCCCGTCAGTGCATCTGTCTGGGCAAACTGCCTGAGCTCTTCCTCCGTTATTTTCCGGTCGGAAATATCGCTAAAAGAGAACAGAATGCAGTCTTCTCCATCGTATTCTAGGCAAATTGCCGAAAGCAAAGACCAAAAGGTATTGCCGTTGATCTGCCTCAGGTGGGCTTCAAAGTTAGAAAGCGGCTGTCCGGTCTTCAGCTGACTGAGAAAGTGCTCTCGCTCCATTGGCTCTTCCCAAAAGTCGAGCTCCTGATAGCGACCTGACTCTTGCATCGTAAAGCCAAACAGTTCAGCCGCGCGCTCATTAATAAAGTGCAATCTGCTGGTCTGTGTGTGACTAATCACCACTGGGAATGCAGGCGCATTCAGGATGGACAACAGACCTTCTCGACTAGCTACCAACGCTTGAGTCGTAGCATTGATTTTGTCTAGTACGCGGTTGTAGTGAGCCGCGATCGCCGCTGCCTCAGCTTCTGGCTCTACCCATACATGCTGTGTAAAATCGCCCACTATAGAATGACTGTCCATACTGGCCAAAAGCGTCTGGATAGACGTGCTAGCCCCATGCTCAGAGATATTCAGACCCGTCCGCTCCTGCTCTGCGCTCACCCGGCAGGGCAACACCCGGTTAAGCGCCCACAGCAAACTAAAACCAACTAAAAACGCGTACAGGCCCACAGTGACAATGCCTAGAAGCTGCACGCTCAGCACCCGCCAGAAGCTGTAATCGCCTACCCACTGCTGCGGATCTCCTAGCAACGCCACCGCCAGTGTCCCCCAGATGCCACAGACTAGGTGAGCAGGTACAACCCCGACCGCATCATCGATTCGAGCACGGTTCATAGCGCTTTCAGACAGCGTACAAAGGACACCTCCGATAGCGCCTGCACAGGTTGCACCTGCTGGCGTCATCACATCCACCCCTGCTGTCACCGAGACTAATCCGCCAATTACGCCGTTGATGATCGCTGGCACTCTAGGACGCCTGTGCAGTCTCCAGGTCGTAAACAGCGCAGTTAACCCGCCAGCAGCTCCTCCTTGGGAAGTGTTCACCAGGATTTGAGGGATGTTGTCTGTGAATGCTAGCGTACTCCCCCCGTTAAAGCCGAACCACCCCACCCAGAGCAGAAAGACGCCAAGAACTGCAATCGGTAGATCGTGACCTTCTATTGGCTTGGGCCGAGGGGTAAATCGGCCTAGCCTAGGTCCAATAATCAAGATTGCGGCCCAGGCTATCCATCCACCCACCGAATGGACTGCTGTAGATCCTGCAAAATCATGAAAACCCAAGCGGGCTAGCCAGCCAGCCGCATGGTCGAACCCGAGGCCTCCCCAGATCCAATGTCCAGTGACAGGATAGATGACGCTTGCCAAGATAGCTGACGCCATAAAATATCCCAAAAAGCTCATTCGCTCTGCTACCGCTCCTGAAACGATAGTCGTCGCCGTTCCACAGAACGTCAGCTGAAACAAGAAAAATGCATGGTCCCTGGCATTCCAAGTAGAGCCTGGTGACAGCGCGTAGCCGACTAGTCCAAAGGCCGACTCACCAAACATTAGCTGAAACCCTACCGCCCAAAAGATAGCTGAGGAAATACAGAAGTCAACCAGGTTTTTGATAGCGACGTTGATGCTGTTTTTGGTACGAACTAAGCCACTTTCCAAACAGCAGAAACCTGCTTGCATGGCACTGACTAGAATGGCGCACAAGATCACCCAAATCAGATCGATATTGTCATCCATACAGTCAGTTCCTAAAAGCAATCGACGAGAATAAGGGTGATGTTAATAGGCTCAGACTTTAAGGAAAGCCATATAGTGTCTCCGTTCTATAGAGCTGCTCAGATGCATAACGCCAGAAGCATCGAGAGTTTACTTACGAGGAACGCGGGCCATAGATGTAGCAAAGTAATGAATATTTAGGTGGCCAATTCTCTACAGTCTCCACCGACGTTGACAAGATTTGGGGACTTGAGGAACATTTTTTGGCGGATACTGGCCTACCTAAAACTGCACTAAGCTGATAGCTGCACTGAGATGAGCTTGGCCATCTTGCTAGCGCTATCTATCTGAGCCAGACTACGCGCTGCTGTTGACATACGCGCTAGCTGCTCGGGCGACTTCAATAGAGCTAAAACCAGCTCCTGCAGCTGATCTGCTAGCAGATCAGACTGCTGATGGAGCTGCGCTGCGCCTGCCTCCTTAAATGCGATCGCATTGAACGTTTGGTGGTCTTCTGCTGCAAATGGATAGGGAATCAAAATCGATGGCGTTCCTGTAACTGCTAGCTCAATTAGAGTCCCCGCGCCAGCCCTGCTAATTACTATGTTCGCCCGCTGAAACAGAGCCGCCATGTTGTCATAAAAAGTACGATGGATGTAGCGGGGATGCTCAAAACTATCTACATCTGGGTCATTTGTCCCGGTAATATGCACAATCCAGGCGCCTGTCTCTAACCAAGTAGGTGCCGCTGAGCGCACTAGCTGATTGACCGCAACCGCACCTTGGCTGCCTCCGACAATGGCAATTAGCGGCGCTTCCGCAGGAATATTAATACCGGGAAGGTCTCGTCCTTCTAAAGCTGTTAGGAACTGTGATCGCACTGGCGTTCCGACCACCACTGTCTTTGCCTTGGGCAGATACGCCACCGCCGCCTCGAAGCCGAGCGCCACCGTCGTACACCACGAGCTCAAGAACCGAGTCACCTTTCCGGGCAGCGCATTTGACTCGTGTAGCATTGCTGGTAGACCCAGCGATCGCGCCGCGAGAATGGCAGGTGCAGCAATGTAGCCTCCTGTTGTAAATACCCCGTCGAATTGGCCGCGCTTTAGTAGTTGACGTACCTGCACAGTCGCAGCGACAAACTGGGCTAGCTGCTTCAGTGACTTGAGACTCACTTTGCCCTGAACGCCGCTCATCTCAACTGTATGAAGCTTGTAGGTGGATGGGACTAGCGTTGTTTCGAGTCGGTTGGGCACCCCTAGCCACTCGATAGTGCACTCAGAGAGCTGCTGGGCAGTTGCGATCGCTGGGAATAGATGTCCGCCCGTACCACTTGCCGCAATCAAAAGCTTTGATGATCGCACAGTATTAGGTGTCTGTATCGACGCGGGTGTCGATCCCTGCGCTGATACCTGTGCCGATAGTCCTTCACTCATACAACTGGCCTCTTACAGCGGCATACACCCGATTGAATGCCGTATTGATACAATTTTCAGGTTACCTTGGTTTAAGGTAGTATCTGCCAACAAAATTCACTTCAGCCGACTCGCAACAAGGACATTGAGTTCTATGACCCAGCGCCATTTCTGGCTTCAACTTCGGCCGATTCAACTTTGGCCGATTCAGTTTTGGGCACAGTTTTGTGTGCAGAGCCGCAAGATAGCGACCACTACCCTGATTGGAACCGCCAGTGGATTGGCCCTAAGCCTTGGTCTTTCACCAGAGGCAAAGGCCGCCTCTGCCGAGAGCGCTCCCACTGAACTGACCGCCGCCATTGAGCGGATGGAAAGCGCTGCCTCTGCGAGAGACTTAGGCGCTGTGATGGAAGGCTACAGCTCCGAATTTTCTAACGAAGATGGCTTTACCTATGGCACGCTAGAAACCGCGCTACAAACTTTTTGGGACAGCTACACTTCGCTGTCGTACCGCGTAGAGCTACAGTCGTGGGAACCGACACCAGAAGGATACCTAGCCGAAACGGTCACCTACGTCAGTGGCACTCAGATTGACAACGGTCAGAGCAGGGAGCTGGAGTCGATTATCCGTTCGCAGCAGACCTATCAAGGTGGCAAGATCATTGCGCAAGAAACCCTCTCCGAACGCAATCAAACGACCTCTGGCGAAAAACCGCCGTCTGTCTCGGTGATCTTGACTGAGCAGGTAGAAAGGGGCGAAAAGTATGACTTTGATGCCATTGTGCTAGAACCACTTGGCGATCGCTACTTGCTAGGCGGCGTTATTGACGAAGGGGCCACTGCGGCTGATTTCTTTACCGGTCGCCCGGTTGAACTAGAGCTGCTGTCAGCTGGTGGACTGTTCAAAATCGGAGAAGCTCCAGAGGTGCCAGACAGTCGCTGGGTGTCTGCGCTGCTGGTTCGTGACGACGGTATGACGGTGATCACTCGGCGTCTACAGGTGAATTAGGCGCTTGTAGACGCTGCCTAGTTTAATAGGTAGTCGCCACACTTCGACTAAACAGTCGCCATCGCTGAGGCCAAGAGCCCTTTGAATAAATCTAGGCCGTCGGTGTTGCCCAATGCCGGATCGGCGGCTCGTTCAGGATGGGGCATCATCCCCAGCACGTTACCTGCCTGGTTACAGATACCGGCAATATTGTTTAGCGAACCGTTGGGATTGGTGGCTGCGTTCGTATCGCCGCTGACTTGCCCACTGGCATCACAGTAGCGAAAGAGAACCTGATTATTGTCTTCTAACGCTTTGATAGTGTCCGGATCTGCGAAGTAGCAACCTTCCCCGTGAGCGATGGGCAAGGTGATGACTTGATCCTGACCGTAGCCTTGGGTCCAGGAAAGGTCGGTGCGTTCGACGCGCAGAGGGGTGCGATCACACACAAAGTGCAAGTCTCGATTCCGTACTAACGCCCCAGGTAGTAGCCCCATTTCGGTCAGCACCTGAAAGCCGTTGCAGATGCCCATTACCTGCTTGCCCTGCTTGGCATGTTCGGCCGTAGCGCGCATGGCTGGAGAAAACTGTGCGATCGCCCCGCAGCGCAAATAGTCCCCATAGCTAAACCCACCTGGTACCACTACGACATCTAATCCCGTTAGGTCGCTGTCTTCGTGCCAAATCATGCGAGTGGGCTGAGCGAGAATATCGCGGAGGATGTAGGCAATATCGCGATCGCAATTTGCCCCCGGAAAAACAATTACACCAAAATTCATAAGTCCCTATTCCTTAAGTCTCTATTCCTCAGGGGCTTCGAAAACTTCCACACAGTAATTTTCAATCACTGGATTAGCTAGCAGCTGATCGCAGATCTTATCCAGCTGCGCCTGCGCCGACTCCCTATTTTCAGCTGTCAAATCGACCTCAATATACTTACCAATTCGCACCTTAGACACATTGTCATAGCCCATATGGCTCAGCCCAGAACGCACTGCCGTTCCCGCCGGGTCTAGTACAGAAGGTCGCAAAGTCACATAGACTTTAGCTTGATAGAAGTGAACAGCTTGATAGGATTGAACATCAGCAGATTGCGCCACAGTCACATACCTAAAAGGACAAAAGCGATCCTACCTTATTTGACCTACCTTATTTGACTGCGCACTCAATAGCTGGGCTCGATACTTACGATTCGCATAAGATTAGCCTAAGGTGTAGTAAGCGCGACCAACGCCAACTTTCCTCCAAGACTTTTAAGACTTTGCAAAAGGCGAATGAAAAGCCGTCGTACCCGCAGCCAGAACCAAATATTCGAGCTAATCAAACGGCTCAAAGATGCCGTCTCAGCCCAAGATCTGTACATCCAGCTCAGACAGGAAAAAAGCAGCATTGGCCTAGCCACCGTCTACCGTGCTCTAGACTCACTCAAGCAAGAAGGTGTCATCCAGGTACGTACGCTGCCTAATGGTGAATCGCTCTACAGCCTCGTCCAAGTCGATACCCACCATCTCACCTGCGTTCGCTGCGGCCACTCTATCGAGATGGCCGAATGCCCCATACATGGCCTAGAGACTCACCTGACTGAATCGCACCAGTTCCAAGTTTTCTATCACACCCTAGAATTCTTTGGCCTGTGCAAACAGTGCCAACAGAGTCAATCTGCTCAAAAACTCGCCGAAGACGCTATGCAGGGATAGAAGGATTATGACGTTTCCAGTTCGTCAATCCACTGTGACTAAATCGATAGAGCAGTATTTACTAGCAAGGTGTCTACTAGCAAGGTCGCAGCATAGATGAGAACAATTTACTGCTTGAGCAACTACCTGAGCAGTAGTCGCATCTATTCAACTCAACCTGCTGAGGATGTTTCTCGACTAGATTCGCTTCGGGCTGCCACTGGCTGAGTCACCGGCTGAGCAACGGGCTGACCAAAGAAACCCATCACCTCTTCACACCAAGCCACCCAGGCTAGCTGCTGCCGAATGCCCGCTCGCAGTGCCAGGTACTGAAACTGACTTTCGCGAGACATCTGCGGTTCTTGAGCATACTGCCTCGCGACCATCTGATAGTCTTTTAGCCGTTCTCGATGCTGCTGATAGTAGGTGTTTAGCATTGTTAGCAGTTTATCTGTGGGCACCGCATGACCTACTGACAGCTTCACTAGCAGCTCTGACTTCAGCGGCATGCTCTCTTCTTCAGCTTGCCCTATCCACTCTTGCAAAAGCTGCCGCCCACTTTCGGTTACGGTGTACAGCTTCTTGTTGGGTCGGTTCTCCTGCTCAATCTTTTCTGAGGAGATATGCTCATCTTCTTCTAGCTTAGCTAGCGCCTTGTAGATTTGCTGATGGCTTGCACTCCAAAAGCACTCTACTGATTTGTTGAAGCGTTTGACTAAGTCGTAGCCGCTGCAGGCTTCATTGAATAGCGCGGCCAAAATTGCATAGGGAAGAGACATACTGAAGAGGCATGTTTGGGCCGTGAATATTCACCGACAGACATAACATTATGCACTGAAACCTATGCTAATGACTGTTTGCCTTGTTTGCCGCTCCTCACAAAGCCCCAGAGTAAAGCCCCAGAATAAAGCCCTAGAGTAAAGCCACAGAGAGTATCGTAGGCAAGTCAGCTGAGAAAAATCGATAGATACGCATCGACTAGCTGTCTGCCGTAAAACAGCTCTATGACAGCGCCTAGTGCTAAGTAAGGGCCAAATGGAATATGCTGCTTTGGTCCTAGCGCTCCTAACGCCAGCGCCCCACCGCCAATAATCGAGCCCATCGCCGCTGCTAAGAACGTTGCTAACAGCAGTCCTGACCAGCCCAACCAAGCTGCCATCATCGCCGCTAGCTTGGAATCGCCACCGCCCATCGCTGTCTTTCCAAACGCGCGGCTACCGGCAATTCCAATAGAATCAAACAGCCACAGACCAAAAATACTGGCAAAGAATGCCATGAGCGCACCGCCTAGTCCAGATAGCAGCGTTGGCACTGCTAGATAGCTTATCCAGCCCTGAAATCCCCAGCCCAGAACCAGTCCGGACGCAGTCAAACTATTCGGTAGCGTCATCGTATCTAAATCAATCAGCGCCAGCGCCAGCAGCCAGCAGACAAACAGCCAATACCCAGGCGTCTGCCAGCTCATTCCAAAACGAGCAAACACAGATATGAACAGACATCCTGTGGCAAACTCTACCAGCGGATATCGAAAAGCAATCGGCAGATGGCAATTACGACAGCGACCTAGCAGCCACAGCCAGCCAAACACTGGCACGTTGTCGTAAGGCTTTAGCCGCTGTTTGCACTTTGGGCAGTGAGAGGGCGGATACAGTAACGAGAGCCCTGCTGGCAGTCGGTAGACCACAACATTCAAGAAGCTACCAACCGCAGCGCCTAGAATAAAAACTATCAGAAAAGGAACAGCACTACCCACAAAGCTTGCCGTGTTGATGGAGGACTGTAGCTAAGGTGCCCACCATCTAACGAACTTGATAGAAATTCGCGCCTTACTCGTTTACGCTACATCAGGTTCGATTTGGTTGAAGGGAACGAAGCATTCTTGTGGCAGTAGGACGGGTTTGTCGCCGAAGACGAGCTTGCCGCGGTGATTCAAGCGGCCAATAGCGACGCCAATGGGCCTTTGCATTATTTCTGGATGAACTTCGTAGAAGACGCGATAAATCTGCCGAGCAGCTTTGAGCAGCGTGGGATCTAAGAGAACGGAGTCGTCTCCAAAGGCTAGGCGCTCGGCGGCACTGACGGGCCTCGCAGTGCCTGCAGGCCTTTCGGTGGTCATAGTTGGCATGAATTGCTCCTTTCGGTGCCGATTTACAGCTGCTTTTGGTTGGTTGAAGGGGCGATTGACTTGCCCCAACTCTGGACTGATGACAGAAAAGTTGGCTCAAGTCTACTACAACGTGTCCATTTTGGCGTGTTTAGTCACATTGCTTGGCAAAACTATTAAAGTTCAGCAAAACTACTCGATTTGATGGTTATTGGAGCGGTTATTGACCGAGTGCGGTTTGTAGGGCTTCTCCCATTGCTTTGCAGCCGACGGCTTTCATTCCTGTGGACATGATGTCGCCAGTTCGATAGCCCTGGTCGAGGACGGTGAGCACGGCTTGCTCTATTCGACCGGCGGCCTTGGGTTGGTTTAGTCCATAGCGAAGCATCATGGCGGCGCTGAGCACTTGCGCAAGCGGGTTGGCTTTGTCTTGTCCGGCAATATCGGGCGCTGAGCCGTGAACAGGTTCATAGACTCCGGGGCCGCTTTCGCCCAGGCTAGCGGAGGGGAGCATGCCGATGCTGCCTGTGAGCATGGCCGCAGCGTCTGAGAGAATGTCGCCGAATAGGTTGCTGGTGACGATGGTGTCAAATTGTCTTGGCGCCCGGACGAGCTGCATGGCGGCGTTATCTACGTACAGGTGGGAGAGTTCGACGTCTGCGTATTGTTGACTAAGGGTGGTGATGCGATCACGCCAAAGCTGCGACACCTCCAATACATTCGCCTTATCCACAGAGCACAGCCGTCCCTTACGCTTTTGCGCTGTCTCGAACGCCACTCGGCCAATCCGGTCGATCTCGCTACCGGTATAGACCATCGTGCTCACCCCTCGCTGATCGCCGTCCTCCGTCTCAAAGACCCCTTTAGGCTGACCAAAATAAATACCGCCCGTTAGCTCGCGTACCACCATGATGTCTACGCCTTCAACTACCTCTGGTTTTAGCGAAGACGCCTCCAGTAACTGCGGCAAAATCGTCGCTGGCCGCAAGTTCGCAAACAATCCCAAACCAGCGCGCAGACCCAATAATCCGGTCTCTGGCCTTTGCGCCCTAGGCAAGCTGTCCCACTTGTAGCCACCGATCGAAGCTAGCAGCACCGCATCACTTTGGCGGCATGTCTTCAGCGTCTCTTCTGGGAGCGGCTCACCAGTGGTATCAATCGCTACGCCACCGATCGGTGCTGTTGAAAATTCAAATGCAATACGCTCCTGCTCGCTAACTTGCTCCAAGACATCTACAGCTACCTTCATAATCTCCGGGCCGATACCATCGCCAGAAAGAAGCGTGATCTGAAAAGACTGAGCTGCGGTATCTGTCATGATTAGCGAAGAGAGAGTTTGAGGAACGGGTGCTATGATACCCGGCCATAGTACCTGATTGAGCGGTGCTGTAGAATGCATGGATATTGGAAGGGCCCATGCGGGTCAAGTTTGGGCGATATGTCTTTTTTACGCGCTGATTTAGCTCAGTTCACGGCGTATCAGTCGCCTCATCTGGCGGATGATTCGGCCTTGGTGCAGCCTGCTGTCGACCCGCTAGATACAAATGAGAGCCCGATTGATTTGCCAGACGAAATCAAAGCGGCACTAGCGGAGAAGTATCAAGGGGCGATCGCCGCTAACCGCTACCCAGATGGTGCTCACTTCGCCCTAAAGCAAGCAGTCCTCAAGTACGCCCTCTCTTCTGGGGCTACTTCTTCTAGTGCTATTGACCCAGAGACCCTCACGCCGGGTCATATCACTCTTGGCAATGGCTCCGACGAGCTGATTCGCTCTGTTCTGATGGCCACCTGCCTGGGCAACAACGGCTCTATTCTAGTGGCCACACCTACATTTTCTATGTACGCCATCCTGGCCAAAACGCTAGGCATCACCGTCCATAGCGTACCGAGAAAAACAGACCAGCAAGACAATTTTACAGTCGATACTGCTGCTGCTCAGACTGCGCTTCAGCAGGCAAGGCATTCTGAAAAAACAGCTCCTATCAAAGTCGTGTTCATGGTGCACCCCAACTCACCGACTGGTAATGCGCTAACGGCCGGGGAACTAGACTGGCTCAGACAGCTCCCAGAAGATGTCCTAGTCGTCGTCGATGAAGCCTATTTTGAGTTTAGTGGACAGACTACTCTGGTTGAGGCGCTTAGCCGTCCGAACTGGATCATCTTACGAACGTTTTCTAAAGCCTTCCGCTTAGCCGCTCATCGCGTTGGCTACGGCATTGCCCATCCTGACATCATCTCAGCCTTAGAAAAGCTCAGATTGCCCTACAACCTACCTAGCTTTTCGCAGGCGGCTGCTATCACTGCACTGGCGCATAGCGATCAGCTATTAGCACAGGTCCCAGTACTGCTGAGCGAAAGAGACAAGCTACTGTCGGCCTTAGAAAAGCAGCCTGCCTTACGGGTTTGGCCTAGTGACGGTAACTTTATCTATGCTCGGCTGTGTGATCGCGCTCTAGCCCACCTAGAAGTCCAAAGCCAGACAGAAGGACTCACCAAAGTCTGTCGAATGTTGCGCAATCAAGGCACCCTGGTCCGTCACACGGGCGGCGGTCTTCGCATCAGCATCGGCACCGCAGCAGAAAATCAGCGGACCCTATCAAACCTACAGCAGGTGCTAGGTGATTGACCCTTCGGCTCCGCTCGGGGTACGTCCCCAGCAAAATCAGGCAGCTGAGCGTAAGCGGAATCGATGGCTGAGCGCAGTCGTAGCGCTCTGCGCTCCCCGAAGGGTAGTCACCAAACAAAGCCAGAGCGTACCCGATGGATTGTCTGCGGCAGCACACCCACTAGCATCGCAAACGCCTTGTCGGAAACAGAATCTACCGTTTCTTGATCAAAGTAAGTCTTGAACTGCTCTAGAATCATCCGGGCTCTATCGTCTGGTTCCGGCTGGTCTGTGAAATTCTGCGTCAGGCGAATCCACTGAAGGCGAATCTTGAGCGCGTTCTGATGCTCCTTTGACGAATCCGGCGCTAGCAATGAAAGATTGCCAATCGGAATCACATCCACAATGTCATCGTCTATCAGGCCACCCACTGCGGCCCCTGGCCCAGCGAACTCCGCGTGAAACTCACGCAGCACGATCAGTCCGTTGCGACGGCGACTGTTGACAACCCAAAGCTGCCCACTGCTTATCTTTTCCACTACGTTGTCAACTTTCAGTTCTTGACTCACTGATGCACCAAAGAATTGCCAGCTCCTCTTATTAGTACCCTTTTCATCCGGCTCCGGTTGCACACTTTCGAACTCAGGATCGCTAGCTATCTGAGATCCGTCTATCAGAAAGCTGCTCATTTGGGAGCTACTCATCTGGGAGTTACTCATCTGGGAGCTATTCGTCTGAGACCTAGCTACCTGGGGTTGGGTCGCAGCGTTCGCTTTGCTTGGAGCCACTTGTTTGCGAACCTCAGCACGGGTATCGGCGTCATCGTTGCTTGGGACTAGAGCATCATCTGAAAGCAATTTCACTTGTGTCTCTGCCAGCTACTTTGGCAAAACTCAAAGCAGCCAATATAATTTGCTCCTTCTAATGTGATACGAATATTCGACGAACTGAAAAGGAACAAATACTTTTTATTCATTCTTCACGGCAACGCTGCCCGTGCTTTACACACTGTACATAAACGCTTCGCCCGGTCTCTAGAGGGAATTGCCTATCTCTATTAAGCTAACGGTAAGCATTGTAAGAATTTGAAGTTGTCTAACCTGCTTTAGATTCTCTTAAGAAACTAAGGCAAAGATTATTCGTCTGTCACCTGTCTTCGAAACTCCTTCTCGACTCAACTCCTTTCCGACTCAATTCGTTTGGACAGTAGCAGCCGCTGTGGTCGAAGTCCTAATCCAGATAAGACTGGGTTGCTCACGGCGCACTCTCTGTAGCCAGCTTGGGTGTAGAGCGCTCTAGCTGCCGGGTTATCGGCCATTACATGTAGGTATACCCGATGAAATCCCCAGCTGAGGGCAATTTTCTCGCTTGCGCGCAGAAGCTGGTGAGCTACCCCTTGACGACGGTAGTCTGCACTGATCGCTAGATTGGAGATGTAGGCCCGCTTTGGCGGTAAGAGCCGCCAAGCCTCGCAGGGTCGCTGTGAAATTTCGGCAGTGCCAACTACGTCAACTGACTGTGCCGATTCTGGATCGACGGTCGTCGCAACCAGGCAAACGTATTGACTAGCTGATGTTTTAAGTCTCGTTTTGATGTCCTCTTTGATGCCCATACGCATAATCCAGTAGAGCCATTGAGTTGCCTTGGCCTGTGGGTAGAAGCTAGAGAGCAAAACAGCGACAATCGCCCCTAGGTCTTTTTGCTGCGCAGAGCGGATACGAAAAGGCGGCCGCCAGTGAGAAAGAGGTAAAGCACGCGCTGCATTGGCCTGTGACATAGTTAGAAACTCGAAAGAGGATGGGCACTTTATGAGGGACGTTGCATAGCTGTAGCATCTACCTCATCGTCAGACATACGCAAGTACCGTAAACCCTTGGTATGACTGACAAGTTTCTATCTGGTAGAGACTACTGAGAGATGTCTTCTAGCACACGAACAGTAAATCGGTTCACGGCGGACGTTTCGGCCTAGATGAGAGATTGATGCATGGCAGTTAGAGAGCGTAATCGACGACAAAAAGCGGCTAAGCATAAGATCTTAGTAGTAGACGATGAGCCAGACAATCTAGACCTGCTCTATCGGACATTCTATCGAGATTTCAAAGTTATCAAAGCGAATAGTGGGCCTGACGCACTACAAATGTTGGCCGAACAAGGGGACATCGCGGTTATTATCTCTGACCAGCGGATGCCAGGAATGAGTGGGACGGAGCTATTGCGGCTGACAGCCGATCGCTATCCCAATTCAATTCGGATTGTATTGACGGGCTATACCGATGTCGAAGACCTAGTAGAAGCTATCAACGAGGGTAAAGTTTTTAAATACGTGACGAAGCCTTGGGAAGAGAGCGATCTGCGAATGGTGGTTAACCAGGCAGTCGATACTCACAGTGTCTTGCAGGCCAGAACTCAAGAACTCAATAGAGTCGTGAGACAAGAGACGCTACTCAACGCAATCACTAATACTATTAGAAGCGCTCAGTCTTCAGAAGAAATGCTGAAGACAATTGTGGAGACGCTAGGCGAGGCATTTGAGCTAGATTATGGCATTGTGCAGACGAATGCAGAGCTGAATTCTTCGACGTTTTACTATGTAGGCACGGATGCACCAGCAGCAGCGCTGACGGCTGTACCAGGAAGAGAGCTGACAGGTAAGGCGCTAGAGCAGCTGAAGCAAACGGTTTGGAACACGGTGCTGATCCAGCATCTGGAGTCGGCAGAAGATATTGCCGCTGCCGCCTCTAGTCCCGAGAATGTAGCCGCATATGAAGCACTAGATATCTGTGCGAGCCTGCTAATTCCCCTGGTTTGTAAACAGGATTCGCTGGCCGTCTTGGCTCTGCACAAATGCTCTCATCAAAAGCCTTGGCAAGAAAGTGAAATCAAGCTGCTGACGACTTTAGCAGACCAGGCGGCGTTGGCACTTTCTCAGACTTGGACCTATGAGCGGGTAGAGTCTCTCGCTCAGCGAGAGCTGCTGATCAACACAATTACGCAAGCACTGCATGCAAGTCTAGACCCGAGTGAAATTTTTGCGGCGATCACCCAGAAGCTAGGTCAGGCGCTAAGAGCTGATAGCTGCACGCTGTCGCTATGGACAGACGACTACGCGCAGTGTGTTGGCCGCTACGAGCTGAGTATGGAGATGGCGCCGACTTTGCCAGAACCGAAGGTGGCGATCGCCCGAGATTCAATCCTAACTGAGATGCAAATGGGTAAACAGCCAGTTGTGCTCAGTACAACAGAGCCAGCGAGTTCTCACTTGGCTGAAGAAGGCCCGTTTGGAGCTAAGGCGTTGATGGCGGTGCCGCTACTGGCAGAATCGAAGATTACAGGCTGCATCATTTTGCGACAGATGCGAGAGTCTCGCACTTGGAGGGCAGAAGAAGTTAGCCTAGCGCAGGCGGTGGCCAATCAGGCTGCGATCGCAGTCCAACAGGCCAACCTCTACCAGACCAGCAAGCGCCAGGCCGAACAACTCCTAGAGCTAGACCAGCAAAAGACAGCCTTCTTCCAAAATATCTCTCACGAATTTCGCACGCCACTAACGCTGACCATCGGCCCGCTAGAATCAGCCGTCGAACGCGGCGAAGGGCTAGACGCAGAGCAGGCCACCATCGCTTTGCGCAATTCGCGTCGCCTGCTGCGCCTGGTCAATCAGCTACTCGATTTACAAAAGCTGGACGCAGGCAAGATGAAACCCACCTTTCGGCCCTGTGACCTAGCCGCTTTTACAATAGAGGTGGTAGAAGCTTTTCAAAACTACTGCGAACGCAAGCAGATCAAGCTGAGCACAGAAATTATCTCTTGTTCTACCGTCTATCTAGACATTGAGAAATTCGACAAAGTTCTCTACAACTTGCTATCTAACGCAATGAAATTTACCCCAGCGGGTAAGTCCATCACAGTGCGACTAAAAGAAGCGGGTAGCAAAGCCTACCTCCAAGTCCGAGACGAAGGTATCGGCATCCGCGAAGATCAAATTCCCTATTTGTTTGAACGGTTTCGTCAGGCGGATGGGTCAGCCAACCGACACTACGAAGGGACTGGCTTGGGGCTATCGCTAGTTCAAGAGCTCTCTCAGCTACATGGCGGTGACGTGTCAGTAGAGTCGGTTTATGGGGAAGGAACTGCCTTTACCATCGAGCTACCTCTAGGATTTGCCCACTTGCCAGCAGACCAGGTAGTCGAAGAAGCTCTCTCTACCGCAGCCGGTAGAGCAGCGGTGGAGCTTTCTGATATTGAGATGGCCTCGGCTACGGCTGACAGCGCCATATCGCTACCGCCAGAAGCCGAAGGCGCACAGTCCGAACGCGCGTCGTTTGAAGGATCTCAGATATTAGTCGTCGATGACAATCCTGACCTGCGAGCCTATGTATCGAGTGTGTTAAACCGTCAGGGCTATCAGGTCCGAACTGCCGAGCAAGGCGCAGCGGGTCTAGAGATGGCAACGACCCACGAGCCTGATCTGATTATTACCGATCTGATGATGCCAGGAGTAAACGGTCTAGAAATGATTGAGCGGATTCGCAAAGATGTCGCTTTGCAAGGAACGCCAATTATTTTGCTAACGGCTAAGGTAGATAGCGAAACTCGCCTAGAAGGTATGGAGCAAGGGGCAGATGCCTACTTATCGAAGCCGTTTAACGACCGAGAGCTGCTGGCTGAAGTGCGCAACTTGCTGGCGTTAAAGTCGAATGAGCGCAAGGTCGCTGAGCTGAATCAGTACCTGACAGAGTCAGTCCTGCAAAGATTCCTACCGCCCTCTATGGTGCAGAAAGCGAGTGAGGGCAATCTGCGTTTGGATTTGCGGCCTGAACCGCGCCTAGTAACCATTTTGTTCAGCGATATTGTGGGCTTTACGCAGCTGAGTAATACATTGCGATCGCGCCGAGTTGCTGAGCTATTGAACCAGTATCTAGAGACTATGACCCACGCCATCTTCAATAATGGTGGCACAGTCGATAAGTTTATGGGCGATGCGGTGCTAGCGCTGTTTGGGGCACCCGAGGAGATGAGTCCGAACGAGCAGGTAAGGCGGGCGATCTCAGCCGCTAGACAAATGTACAAAGACCTAGACACGCTCAATCAGCAATGGGCAGAGCAGGGCATCGGCCCAGTCAGATTTCGCTGTGGCATTCACCAGGGGACTGCCGTCGTCGGCATGTTTGGCAGCGTCGAGCGCTCTGACTATACCGCCATTGGCCCTAGCGTCAATATTGCTGCTCGTATTCAAGAAGCCGCTACCGCTGAGACAATACTCGTCTCGGCTGCCGTTGCCGACTATCTAGATGACACCGAGATTGTGAAGTTCGATCCGCTAAAGCTCAAAGGCGTTGATGAAACCGTGTTGACCTTTGGCGTCAAAACTCGATTGGAGAATTGAGCGAAAAACGTTAGCTTGGTACAGGAAAACGCTGTAGCGAGTGATGGTCTCTCAGCCGCAAACTTGGAAACACCCTGAACCCAAAGCGCTATGGCCAACCCTAGGCGGCCTAGCCGTACTGCTGCACGTAGGCATCCTAGGATTTTCCTTGCCCTATCTGATCGAAATCATGCGGCCTACTGCCGCTAATAGCGATACAGCGATACCGATTGAATTAATTGTCGAAGCAGGCTCGACGCCCGAAACCCCACCAATAAGTCAGCAGCTTCCTGACAGCGTAGCGGCCCCGGTCGCCGCATCGACAGACAGCCCACAGACTACCGAAGCACCTATTCAGCCTGCCGACAGTCAAGCTCCTGAATCAGCAGAAACCAACGCGGCCGCTACGGCCACTGAAGCTTTAACTTCGCAGACCGAGTCTATTGTCTCTTCGACGCAGTCTCAATCAGAAGCTGTTCAAAATCCGGTTCGCCCCGAATCGGATAGTAGCAACGCAGACTTGCCGACTGATAAGCCAGACGCCTCCGAGTCAGAGTCTGTAGATTCGGATTCCCAGACCTCAAACTCCCAAACCTCAGACTCCCAAACCTCAGCAACTACGGAACCAGAGGCTGACAGTCAGAACCCCCAGGACGTGTCTGACTTGCCCAATGATTTAGCTGATGAAGAGAAGCTGCCAGAGCTTCCTGGCGACCAGGCAATTCCCACGCCCGGCAGCGAAGCCGCTAGCAGCGATTTGCCGCAGGTTGCCTACCTAAGGGTTGTGGGTTATCAGGAAGTGCCGCGATCGCTCCAGCGAGACCTCGTTACTCAACCCCCTTCCCCCGTTGACGCAGAGTTAGCAGAGATAGAGCTACGGCCCCGAGACGTGGACTGCACTCAGTTAGATTTTCCGCAGCCGCAGGTCACCTATCGAATTACAGTAAACACTGATGGCTCGATGCGGGCGGCCTTTCCCTGGACTGGCAGCATTGAAGAAAGACCGCCTTTGACTGAGCAGGAGAGCGCGATCGCCTGCCTTCTCCTCGCCTCTGGCTTCCGCTTCACCCCCGCCACCATAGAAGGCGAACCCGTCGTCAACGACAATCTGCTACTCACCCTCGACATCATCGAATCACAGGCAAACTAGAACCAGTTACGAAATCTTACCTATGGGTCATCAACCCAAAACCGTGATATCTTATCTAAGCTAATATGCAGTTAGCACAAGCTGCGGGTGTAGTTTAGTGGTAAAACCTTAGCCTTCCAAGCTAATGATGGGGGTTCGATTCCCCCTACCCGCTTAAAGCACAAAAACGTTGAAAATAGAGGGATTCAGCCTACAGGAGACAGCTTCCACAGGCCATTTCTGGTAGTCCTTACGTACTGTTTCTAGAACATTTTGGACATTTTTGGACCCATTTAGGCTGATTATTGGGGTACGATTGGGGTACGGATTTGGACTTTGTACCCCAATAATTGGTTTCCTGTACCCCAATTTTCTGCTATGGCTGAGCAACTAAAGCGTCGAAAAGCTGCCAAAGGATCTGTCCGAATAAAGAACTCGCGCGGGTGGCTTCAGCTCGTTTTTACCTTCAACGGTCGCCGCCGTTACCTATCGCTTGGCGTCACTGATACTAAAACGTCCCGAGCGTTGGCACAGATGAAGGCTAAGCAAATTGAGCTAGATATCGTGTCTGGCAATTTTGATGAAACGCTCGCTAAATACAAGCCTCAAGCTGCTGTCTCAGATGATGAGGCTGAGCAGGCAGCTGAAAAGAAGTCGGCGGGGCCGGATTTAAGCGAGCTATGGGAGAAGTTTGTTGAGTACAAGCGTCCGCAGTGCTCGGCGAATACGATGTACTACGTGTATGGGTCGTATTCCAAATATATGGAGCAGTTGCCGACGTATAACCTTGAGCGGGCTACTGATATTCGGGACTTTGCGATCAATACATTTCCTATTGAGTCTTGCAAGCGGTTCATTGTGCGATTGAATGCTTGTTGCAAGTGGGCCTGTCAGTCGGGGCTGATTTTTGAGAATCCGTTTGCGGGGATGTCGCAGGAGATTAAGCCGCCGAAGGCAAAACGGAAGTCTGATGAGGGCGATATCTTCCCGTTCACAGTGGTGGAGCGAGATGCAATTATTAAGGCGCTGCGGGCGAATACTTTTTGTAAGAAGCATTCGGCTTACAAACACGATCACTACGCGGGATATGTGGAGTTTTTATTTTTGACGGGGTGTCGGCCTAGTGAGGCGATCGCACTTCAATGGAAGAATATAAGCCGCGACTACAGCACTGTCAGATTTGAGCGAGCTTCGATTAGTACTGCGAGCGGTCAAAAGATGCGCGATGGGCTGAAGACGCAAGAGCGCAGGCGGTTTCCCTGCAACGCCAAACTAAAGGAGCTGCTTCAGTCCATAAAGCCTGAAAAATATAGTTCTGAGACATTGGTATTTCCTGGCTTCTCAGGCAAGGTTCTGAATACGGCCTCATTCCGTAAGACGGTATGGAAGGCGGTTTTGGAAGGGCTGAAGATTGAGTATCGAAAACCATATCAGACTCGGCACACATTTATCACCCTTGCGTTGGAGCATGGATTAGATGCGAAGGATGTTGCTAAGTTAGTTGGAAATTCTGCGGAGGTGATTTATCGGCACTATGCAGCTAGTAAGCGGGAAGTTTCAGTGCCTGAGTTCTAAGTAATTTGTGGCGTTGCTGATTCAGAGTATAAACTGACTTCTACGAGCTTTGGCACTCCTCAATGCACGTTTAAAATTCATACTGCTATTCAGCAATGCCCTTAATTCATGCCCCTGTTGTGCAACGCCTAGAATCATCAAGCGGTCGTGCTTAGAGGTAGTTTGATCGCTTTACCATCCCGACTGTTAGCCTCCGTACCGATCAGAGTCGGACCTGGATCAAAGACGATAGTGTACTGTGCCAATGGAATGAGCTGTCGCAGTATACGCTGGTGAGCATCGGCATCATTACGGCGACGAAACCGAGCGACTGTACGATTCTGCATTTTGGGCAGGTGCTGAACAAGGCACCAGGGATACAGCTTCCGCTGGTAGTCCTTTGCCTTTTCATCTTCAGTCCTTGGATCTTGACTCATTTTGATGCTCTCCAAATCGGGGAATGTTTCCGAGAAATTCAAAACAACTTATCGAGGAACTTGTTCCAAAGAAGTAGCACGGTGCTATTGACTTTTCTTTATTTCTGTGGGTCAGGGTTCCCCACTACTAGGACAAATCGCCTCTTTGAGCGTCTCCGGGATCTGGTCGAAATGGTCGAGTAAAAAGTCCATGATGGCCAGATGACGCAGGTCAGTCTGACTAGGGCGACGGTAGCTAGAACCTTTGCGAAACCAGCCACGAACAGTAGAGACAGAACGCGAGCAGATGGCAGCGAGTTCCTCATGGCTCACCTGCCACTTGGCATAAAAGGCTTGAGGCGTCATTCCTAGCCGACAGTAGCTATAGCGATCCATCAAATGCTGATCTTCAGGCGTCAGAGGACGAGGACTCATAGCTGTGGCTCCGCCTTAAAGTATTCAAGATCATCTTCCCAGGCAATATCAGCCCTGACCCACGAAATGCTATGCGAGTCGGGACTAAGCCAAACCAGATAGCACCATTTCTAGCAACGGTGATGAGGCGCGAAGCTATAAAACCTGCCGATTACAATGCCCCAGTCGGTGGTTGCACCATTCGTTTCCCAGCGGAGGCGATCGCCATACGAAAAGCACGGTACCTCGACGTTGGGAAAGTCATCTGGCAGATCAGAAGGTGAGAAACGCAGCCTTATCTGAGATTCATATGCGTCAGAAAATGCGCGGCACCTAGTAGCTAGACAAGCGGACAGAAGTGCTCTGTACCGTTCGTCTTGAGAGAGTGAATCTGACATAGCGGTAGCCTGCCTTTCAGACAGACAGGGTGAGGCAACAAGGAAACAACTGGACTATTTCATTTATATTTTACTCTACTCTAGAGTAGAGTAAACTACCACTAATTACAGTACTTCACTTAGACTTGCTCTGAAGCCAGCTAGAGCAGTCTATGACGACATCAAAAAAGCAGACCAGTATCTATCTGCCCGACCAGATCCGGGAAGCCATTCAGGCGATCGCAAAGAGAGAGCAGCGATCGTTCACATTTGTAGTGGAAATGCTTTTGCAAGAAGCGCTAGCAGCTAGAGAACAACCTCAACAGGATGCCGACTAAGAGTTGCTGAGTTGATGCTCACGATATTGGGAGAGACGACAAAGCTACTCCCATGCTATATCGCTCTATCCTCGAAATGGTTTAGAGCAGATCTGACTGATCCTCTTTTAATACCTTTGCCGCTGTTATCTGCAAGTTTGGAAACACTGAAGATGAAAGGAAGTCATCACCTCGAAACATTCCCAACTCAACATACGTCCCATCCTGTAACTTCAGCACCGTAATCGTTTGCTCTTCAGGGCTAATTAACCAGTATTCGGGGATACCCCGTGCTGCATATTGAGCCCGCTTAGCTACAAAGTCGCGTTCACGGTTTCTTCTGCCAGTACTCATTACCTCACAGACCATCTTCGGTGGCGGCATCTCTGTAGTGAGCGTCAGTCGCTTTTGCATCAGCGAGAGATGCTCAGGCTGCAAAACGACTAAGTCAGGAAAGCGATTAGCACTGTCGCTTCTACGCAAGACCGGCACTTGAAGTTCCAAACTGTGTATGACAATAAGTCTTGGAGAAATGCGCCCATTCATCATCAGCCGAAGCATCAGACAGCGAGCAATCCAGTTGTTGAGTTCTTTTTCCGGAGGCACTTCAAACAACTCACCCTCTATTAACTCAAACCTTCCATCCATAAAGTTTCCTGGCTCTTCACTCCAGGAAAGATAGGCTTCAAAGGTTGGAAATCTTACTTTGGCTTGGGTCATCCTTACTATGTCTTTGAATACTCAACACTCGTGACCTAGCCTTCATTCTAAACCGAATCTATATAAGATGCGACTCTTGCAACTGGGGTAATTCATACAGGATGTTGCATTTGTACTCTGCTTCATTCTGGCGGTGGTGCTTGTACAGAACACCCATTTCTCCATCTCTGAAAAGAACCGTCAACTTCTCCCACTGAGACGATAAGCTGTCACTAACGGCAATACTTGTTTGGAGAAGCTCGCGTTCAGAAATGCGCGTTACATTCGCCAGCATCGTCCACCCGCACTGAGGTCTAATCTGCAAACTTTCCCAAACCTCAGATATTAAAGATTCTGCATCCGCAGATAGCTGGTCAGGTCGCAGGTCATCCGGCAAACCGATAGCTGTAGTCAATCGTTCATCGCTCCACCAAGCCCACCAATCTGTACGGTGAAGCAACTCCACGTTCTGCCGATGTCTGATTTCTTCTAGCGCAGTGTTATCGAGCTGAGCCAGTCTTACCGCATCCGTCCAATCAATAGCCACATAACGCCCGGTAATGTATCGTTCCATAAGGCGTTGAGTATAAGAAGGGTACACTCATATTCAACTTTTGCTGACTACAGAAGCGCCGTCCGGAAGGTAAGTAAAATTACTTGGCATAGTGTGCTTTGCTATACTAATTCGTTCCCCTCTTGAATCTCTGCTTCCATACGAGCGACAGAGTTTCTATACACTCTTAGTCCCAGTAGCAATAGGCGTATCAGCATCTGATCCGGATTGCGCTGGCTGGCTTCTGCTAGCTCGGCAATCTCATCTGTAGGAACATGCTCATTAAAAAGGACGAGATTTGCTTCTAGCTCATGCGCCAAACTGCGACGATTCTTTTTGGCATTTACCCGCAGCTGCTCTCCCATAGAGCTAGTTAGCAATAGATCTAGCAGCTCTACTAGGAAGGGCGATCGCTTCTTTCCACCGTCTTGAGCACACTGCGCATCAATCTCTGCGAGCAGTTCAGTGCTCATGTAGAAAGTAGGGCGACAGCCGCTCTCGTCAGGCTTAGTAGATTTGGATGACTTACTTGCAGGAGTTTGAGAAGCTTTTGGGTCAGAGTCAGACATGAGTAGGGAAAAGGCCAATCAGACTGCTGCCATCCTACCCTTTAATAAATTAAGTTTGGTAGGTCGTATAGCCTTCCTTCATGTACGCTGTCGAATAGATGTATTTCGAAAAAAGTAGTACTCGAACATGTCTGTTGCATCAATCTATATGACTGCTCTGGGCACGAAATCTGCATATTTACAGACAAACTATTAAGAAAGTATAAGAAGCTGAACGATATCTTTTTCCGTAAAACATACTCTTAGGTAGTACTAACCTAAAAAAAGTACTACTATAGCTCCTGATTCGTTTTGGCAAGAAGCAGATTGCTCAGTCCTATTGCTTCTTGCTGCCTACTCACCTCTAGTCAACTTCTCATTAACCGCTTCAAGAGAACACAACTATGAACCATTTATACAGGGCGCGTTCTCGCGTCCACTGTTCACCTAATCATTCAAATCTACTCAGACCCATTCAGAGCTGGCTAGCCGTTGTATTTTTCTTTCTGTCTGTTCGACTATCAGCTATCCAATCTTCTCGTCTTTCTCGTGCTTTCAACTGGAAGATAATTGGCGTATGCCTGGGCGTACTTTTGTTCTGTAGCATCACGACTCACGCAGATCCTGCATCAGCTCAGTTGTTTAACAATGTTGAAAGTCAAGTCAAAACCATCTTTGGTACCAATATTGACCAAAGTATTATCTCCTTTTTGTTTGGTGTGCTACGCATCGTCATCTGGGTAACTTCGGTTGGCTTCATCCTTTTTGCTGTCTACCAAGCGCAAAGAGGCGAACAGTGGCAACCGCTGATGCAAAACGCCTTCATTGTTGTAGCAGCTGTTGTTGTAGTCGAAGGAATGAGCAAACTGTTCTTTGGCACAACGACAGGAGGAACATAAGCGATGACTGAAACAGCGCAACGCAGGTTGTTTTGTGCAGTCAATCAGAGTTTGGGCGCTCAACCGTCGCTCGGTCCTATCCCTACAAACTTGCTAGGACCATCGCTCACTATTCTAGTTGGCAGCTACTGCTTCACTCAAGTTCTGCTCGGCCTCAGTTTCGCTGCCTTTCTTCTATTCACCGCCTGGATGATCTGCACCTGGTGGGTCGTGGTGGGAGAGAAGACTTGGCAGTTCACCAACAAACTAGTGAGCGTCCCTAATTGGAGTCGAGGCTACGTGCTCTACCACCACTACCTAACGTGATTTACCTCTTATTCACTCTCAACTGTAGAGGCGAGCAACCTCATGTCCAAACAACGCTTGGGTACTCAACGCTACACCTTCAAGCCCTTCGAAGACGAGTCTCACTTGGAATGTATCTGTAGACTCTCTCTTCGAGGTCGTGACGTTGGTGCTTACCTGTTGAAGAAACACAACCAGTTCACATTCGTCTTTGGTTTTCGCCCTGTTGGCATTCATACGCTGCTTACTCAAGGTCAGGCGGAGACAGTGCTCGGCCATCTGGAAGAAGGGCTAAAAGGCTTCCGTCCGGGAGATCGTCTGCGGATTCATTTACGCTCATTCGCTGAAGACATCCCGCGACAGCAGGAACTGGAAGCCCTCATTCACAGTAACAGAGACCTAGAGTCTAAGTTCTTGCTGATGGCGCAGCAGCGCGCAACCCGTGAAATGAGCCAACAAGGACTGCGACAGCCGAAGAAAATCTATATGTTTGCTAGCTATACCGTCGAAGCAGGTAGAAGTAGTCACACTGACCATACAGAGAAGCTGCTGGCATGGTTCGTTGATCAGTACGACACTTTCAAAGGCACCAAAGACCAGAAGGAACAGCAGGAATACAGTCAGCTGTTGAATGCAGCGTTTACTGATGGCTATCTGCACTGGGAACAACAGATTAACTCTCGTATGGGACTGCAAGCTACACCGATGGACGCCGAGCAACTTTGGGGTTATCTAGAATCGCAGTTTAATCACGCTATGGCTCGACCTATCCCTCAATACCTGATCCTGTCGGAATTATCGGATGGTCTTTCTCTCACTGAACAAATCAATGAAGAACTCCACGCGACTTCGGTGCTGATTCGAGGTGAGAATGGACGGCCTACACATCCTCAGGCAGATCGCCAGTGGGTAAAGGTAAAGGATCGGTTTGTAGGCGCGGTGGTTCTAGAGTCTAAGCCGATGGGCTTCACCTCTCCTGAACATCAGCTCTACTTTCTGTGGCAAGCGCTTTCTCAGTTCTCTGACTGTGAGTTTGTCTGTGAGCTAGCGGCAGCGGATCGCACTATGACAAGGATTACACTGCAACGCTTAACCAAACAAAACCTGACGGCTACCTTTCGCGCCAATCTGCTCAAAAACGTGGACGTAGCTTCGCAAATGCGGATGAGACAGGGTGTAGACGCGCAAGAACAGATCTATCAAGGTGCTCTACCGATCTGGGTCAGCGTCATCGCGCTCATTCACCGAGATACACCTGAAAGTCTTTCAGAAGCCTGTCAGAAGCTGGCTAATACCTTTCACCAGGGCTCGTTCATCCGAGAAACGGAAGTTGCCTGGTCGCTGTGGCTGAAGTCGCTGCCTATCGTAAAAGACTGGCTGCTAGGTGATGGCCGCAAGCAGATGTATCTGACAAACGAAGCACCAGGATTGATGGCTGTCGCCTGTCCCAGACAGATTGATAGTAAAGGCATTGAGCTAATCACGCATCAGGGCAATATGCCAGTAAAGATAGATTTTGCGACGAAGCATCGCGGCATTTTGATTCTGGCGGAAACTCGGGGCGGGAAGTCGGTGTTAGCAGCTGAGATATTCGTGTGGGCGATCGCAAACGGTATGAATGTGATCTCGCTCGACTATCCCAAACCAGACGGCACCACCACCTACACAGACCTGGTGAAGTTCTTCGGTGACCAGGGCGCTTACTTTGATATTGGCTCAGAAACCAACAACCTATTTCAAATACCCGACCTGCGGCATCTACCTGAAAAAGAACAATCTGAACGACTAGATGACTACAAAGAGTTTCTAGTGAAAGCGCTGGACACGATGGTGATGGGCGCTGATATTGAAAATCCGATGGGTAAACGGGTCCATACGGTGCTTTGGCAGGCATTAGCAGCATTCTTTGAAGAAGTCTCGATTATGGCTCGCTATGAAGCTGCGCTTGAACAGGGCTTTGGCAGCAACGCATGGCAGGAGATGCCGACGCTGGTTGATTTTGTTAATGTGGTTGAAGCGCTGGAACTGGGACTAGAGTCGGATTTAGTGACGGATGCGATCGCCACTATCCTTCTAGAATTACGCGGCTGGCTCACAAGCCGGGTAGGCCGCGCCATCTCACAACCCTCCAGTATCCGCACTGACGCTCAGCTCACCATCTTTGCTCTACGCAACGTCGGTGACAACATCGAAGCAGCCGTCCTAGCGCTTTCGGCTCAGTCTATGGCTTTTCGGCGGGCGTTAGAAGTAACAGATTCTCTTCTTGCAATTGACGAGAGCCCAATCCTGTTTAAGTACAGCGGCATTGCTCAAATTATTGGACAGGTCTGCGCGAACGGTGCTAAGTCAGGCATTCGTCCGTTAATCATCGGTCAAGATCCAGACACCATCGCTAATTCTGTCGCAGGTTCTCAGATTCTTCAGAACCTGAACACTCGTTTTATCGGCGCTATTCAGGCTAATGCTTTGCCTTCCTATGAACGGCTATTCGGCTACGATCCGAAGCTGCTACTACCCAACACCGATGAGTCTTTTCGGATTGATTCATCTCGGGTTTGCTCGCACTGGATGGTCGATGCAGATGCCAGACTGACAGCTTGTTCTCATCACCCGTCGCCGGAACTGCTCGCGGCTGTCGCCAATAATCAGAAGGAACAGCGAGCTAGAAAGCGAGTACTGGCTCGATATGATAACAAGTTTGCAGGCTACTCGGCTTTTGCCAAAGCCTACGTAGAAGCTGTAAGAGCTGGCCGCTCTATGGACTCAATTGCGTCTGAAGCAACAGAACCCGACGCCGCTATAGATCCTGCAACGGCAAAGCCTCAAACCATATCTATCAGAACGTCAGTGGCGTAAATTAAACCACTTCAACAATTTAGAGGTCACTATGAGTGAATCATCTGCGACTGAATCATCTGCAAAAAAAGCAAATAGCAGAACCAAACGATGGAGAGTATTACTTCTCGGCGCTAGCACTCTTGTTCCTCTGCTGGGAGTCGGCATGGCGACCGCTTCGATTATGCCTAACAACATGGGCGGCAACTGGCAGGAATGGGCGCTAGATCAGTACGCCAATCCGTTGGAGTATCTACTCGGCCAATTGAGCAAGGTCGATCCTATCTTTGAAACCATCATGGATGTTGCCCTAGGAGACGACTGGGGTGGGATTCAATCTGAGACCGGAGAGATACCTGATCCTTACGAGCTGCGAACGACTGAGCCGTCTAAAGGGCCGGGACTACTGAGTAATAGCCCGGTCGTACAGCAGCGAGATTTGGCGAATTTGTACGACCAGGAGTCGGCTAGGGCGATCGCAGCTCCCGTGCTTGGTGAACAGGGAAAAACCTGGTTAGAAGAGGAAGCTACACGAACCGCTGGATTAATCGAAAGCTCGCAGAAAGGGGCTACTCAAGTTCAACAGATGGCGAATGAAGCGCAGGGCCTGAGCGTGACTCAGGATGTGATGAAGCAGTCGGCTGAGATTGATGCTGCGATCGCCTCCCTACTGACAAATCAAACCCAGCTGACCGCAGACAATCGCGCTACCCTCGTTCAACTTCAGCGACTGCAAGGGATTCAGGCACAGTTAGCTGCCAACACCAGTGAAGGAATCGACGAGGCTAATCGGCGCGATCGCCTAGAGCGCCAGGTTACGATTTCGGGCACAAGTCGAACACCTGTCTACATTCCTGGCTTGCTTGGAACAGATACAACATCAGAGGATTAAACAGCATGTTGACTACACAAGCAACTTACCCTCTGCTCGCTCAGATACAAGGAGGCGTCAGCATCATTGAAGACAGCGTTCAGCAATTAGCAGCTATTCAGGAAGCTTGGGATGACCGCTGGAATGATATCTTCGGCTCTGTCAACGGGCTGTACTTAGGCATCAACCAGTTTGCTGCGATCATCCTTGCTGGAACGTTCATTTTCTTCGCGGTAGGCTGGATAAAAGATGCTATTGAACGCGGCATCTTTCCCGCTCTTCCTCACGTTATTTGGGTTCTCGTTGTCGCGACTTTGTTGTTCAATAACGGCAAGCTGCTCGGACAGCTAACGCTAGGTATTCGCAACGTTATCAACGAACAAACTAGGATAGTTTTAGAGATACAGATTGACGAAGTCACGATGTTGGAAGCGCTTAATGATGTGCTGGTCTCTCAGCAGGCAAAGGAACTGATTCAACAGGAATACGCAGACTGTGAAGCGAAAGAGGGACAAGCCCAGATTGACTGCTTTATAGATGCTGGGAACCGTACTGAGCGACGTTTGATAGACGAATACAAAGATACGGGCTTCTGGTCTCCTGGTGTACAGCGACTGTGGGAAAGGGTAAAAGCGATCACCGAAAAAGTAGAAGAGAACTACGACCGCGATGTCAATCCCGACCAGCAGATTAACCCGCTTGCGAATATCTTCTTACAGACAGTTATGCAAACGGCGAATCAGGCACTGGCTCAAACCTTTTTAAGGGGTGGGCAGTGGGCATTTAGCAACATGCTAGAGCTATCGATGCTATTAACCGGGCTCATGGGTCCTATCGCTGTAGCTGGTTCAGCCATGCCAATGCAGGGAAGACCGCTGTGGGCCTGGCTGACTGGTTTCTTTAGCTTAGGCATGGCGAAGTTCTCGTATGGCATCATCGTCGGCCTAGCTGCAACGGTCGTGGTCTCTGCCGAAGCGCAATCGCAAGGAGAGTTTGGCTTCCTGCTGCTGATTGGCGTACTGGCTCCTATTCTGGCACTGGCGATCGCAGGTGGTGCAGGTATGGCCGTTTTCCGAGGCGTCTCTGGCGGTGCCACTCGCATCATTTCCCTGGGGACTGCCGCTCTACCCATGCCGAGATAAACGAGAACTCAAGCTCAATCACACCAACGAACAATGCAACTCTCTCATCTTATTCGCAAACGAAAACTACCTAGAGTCGATTCTAGCGATATTCTTCCATTAGCTTTCGCGGGACTTTCGGCTGGTGTCCTGATCCTCTCCATATCGTTCTTTTGGCTAGCATTCTCTTTCTCCAAAGTTGCGAACCAGAAAGCCCCTACGCTCGTTCAGCAAGTCAACGGCAAAGCTTTCACCGTACGGCCAGCAGATTACCTGTATCGAGAGCCAGAAGTCATCCGCCGTGTCGTTTCCGACTGGGCTACGATGACCTTCACCTGGGGCACATTGTCTGGAAATGAAGCGAAAACAGCCGATGAAGGAATTGAGGTTGCCGACGGTAAGCGAGTACCTTCCTCCGCCTGGGCTGCATCATTTATGATTAGTCCTGACTTTCGAGACCAGTTTCTCCAACAGCTTAGCAACGACATCATTCCAGAAGGCGTGTTTAGCGCAGAGGTCTCCGCTGTCCTAGTCCCTCAACAGATTTCACCGCCTCAAGCCTTAGGAGAAGGTCGCTGGCAGGTAGATCTCATGGCTACCCGTGTCGTCTTTGATTCTTCCAACCCTGCTGGAACCACTATTCCCTTCAACCGCAGACTCTATCTCAGAGCGGTTGAGCCGCCTCAAAGCCCTCTGAAAGAAGAAGCATCGACTCAACAGCAGGTAATCTACCAGTCGCTAGAAAGCGGCTTGCAAATAGAAGAAATTCGACCAATCCGCTCAGAAGAGTAAATAGAGGAGTAAACCATGACTGAAGCAAATCAGCTTCCTACTCACGACCAGCCTGATACCGAAACGAATGAAGAAACTCTGCGCCAGATGACAGGTGCGCCCGACATCAACCAGCCGCTCGTTCAGAAAGATGCCTTTGCAGATATTGATACCAGCTCTGCTCGACCTATCTGGAAATTGCCTATCCCCAAGCTAGCTTTCATTGGACTGGCCTTAGTGCCTGTGTTTGGACTAGTCGGTTATTTCTTGGCTGGTAGCCAGTCTGCGTCGCAGCAAGTAACAATTCCAGACAGTCAAGAGGAATCTATTGAGGCCGATGAAGTTGAAGAGAGTAGCGAACTACAACAGGCCGAACAAGAGATCGTAACGCTTCTCAGGAAAGATTGACTAAGATAGCTTCAGCGACTTGATTCATCCACAGAAGTACTGTCTCTTCGGAAACAGAACGTGGTGGGCTGACCGACAGAAGTATATAGTACTGGTTGCCCATGTCCGTTTCTAGGTAACTCAAATCAGTATAAGTATTCGTGAATAAAGATATACCACACTTACTCAGCATCTTGCCAGATTTGCTAGCGAATTTCTTTTCCAGCCGTGTCAAAAATCGACAATAGTTGTTTTCATAATTAAAGCCTTCCTCTCTAGGAGTATGAGACATAACATTTTGCATCCAAACTCGGTCGGTTTTCCTGAGCTTAAAATTCTCAGCGACATCATAATACTCAGGCTGGATTATCCGTATCAACCCTTCCACTAAATCAGTTGCAGTCGCGCAATTACCTATTTTTGAGTCTATCTCATAGCACTTTGGTGCAACTTCCACAGTCTGTCTCGATTGCTGAATCACCTCTGTCTTTAAGCGTATTTCAAATGCTGGAGATGGAACAAGTGTGCCCCGATCCAGCATTAGCCTATTAACAATCAAATTGCTCAAGCCTTTGTTCCTAAGACTGTTACCGATATGGTCAAAGCCGAGCCAAAGAATAAGCCGGTTGGTTGCATTATTGTCTGAAATGACTAAAGCGCGGCGAATATCATCTTCAAAACTATACCAGTCTTGGGTTCCCTTTATACGGTATTCCGCATCTCGGCTGACATCAATCTCATTTAGTTTTTCCAGAACTAAGCCGACAAGACTAACTTTAACTGTTGATGCTGGATTAAAGAATCCCTTGTCTAGAGAATCCTGAATATTGTTGTCGTTTGTGTCTTCATATTGAGAACTGTAGTGATAATATTGAAGTATTTGTTCGGATGGATTTGACATATCTCTAACGAGCAATATCTTGCCATCCCACAGATTTGTCTGTTCAAGAAAATCTGTGTCACTCAATATTCTATCTATAGTTTCATAGTCAGCATAAGCGCTTTTGATAGTTTCCTCTTCTAAAATGCTGTTTGAATCTGTAGCATCCGTTGAGTCCTCATTTCCGGCTTCTACAATACTTACTTTTTCTTCCTGCCAAAAGCTAAGAGGGGTAAATTCAGTGCTTTTTAGAAAAGCGGTTGTACCTAGGAGGAATAAAAGAATTGTAAATGCCACACTTAATTTCTTAGAACGTAACTTTCTAAAATTCATGAATAAACGTCTAAATCCATATGCTAAAGACTGTTGAAGCCTTGCTAAACCTCAGTAGGACGCTAGAAGCTACAAACAAAGTTCATCATGTCCTGAGTTGCCTTACTTTGAGGCGAATACCAATCGTAGTTTTCTGCGTACCATTTGTTTTGAGCACAGTCAGCATTAGCAGATATAGATTCATCTCCTATTTTGTACTCAAACTTGATTGAATTCCCCGATTTTGTGATGCTGTTTGTATTCACAGAGATGCTTTCTCCTGTTGAAGCAGCTCCCATAAATTCCCATGCAGACTTTGGCTGTGTGGATGTAGAATTTGGTGACTGCTCAACGGTAGGTGTTGGCGATACAATAGGTGGCTGAGTGGCTGGTGGTAATGAAGAGTCTGTTGAAGATGTTGGACTAGCTGTCAGAGCAGGACTCGTTTCCGAGGTTGAAGTTGAGGGGGACGGTGGCGAATCTTGACCAATTAAGCCAACCTCTTTCAAACCAAGTATCAGCGCTGTAATAGCTCCAATAACTCCTGCTACTCCAGTCAAAACACCTGGTAAAGTAGTCCAGAATCCACCGTTTGTTCCTATCTCAGGCTTGTTTTGATTGTCCATATGTACGTTTCTGGCTATTTTACAATTTTTTACAAGTGTCGTTAGCTGTGCTGTGACTTCGTTTCATAGTGCTAGTTCGAGTTAGATTGAAGTCTTATGATCGTCTGGAATTATATAACTTTTCTGCCAATGGGAAGGAAATTTTATGACTTCTTTAAACAAAGATGCTTAGCGCCGAGAGGTGTTTCAGAATGTGCTTATTGTATTGCACTTGCTTTGAAGATTTCTTTTTCATTAAGCTATTACTGTTACTCGATTCAAAGACGAAAGTTTCAGAGGATACAGACTAATGCGACATACAAAGTAACAAGGTAGGTGTCTATTTTCCGGTAGCCTAAGCTATCTGCAATGAGAATGCAGGTGATAAGCCCTCAAGCCATCTGTACAGTCGTCGGTGGAGAGAGCCCTTTTTCCAAAGCGGCCAATTCCTGTTGAAACCTAGAAAGCCCGTTACGGGCCCATTGTCCGATTTCATCAATCAGTTGGTTCAACGTAAAGGCTTCAAAGCGAGTATTGAGGGTGGCTAGTACGGTCATGATGACGCCTCGCCGCTTTGCCCCCGATTGACTTTTACTAGTTCTGCCGCCCTTGCGCACCATCGCTTCATGTCGAACATTGCGTTCACTGCGGTTGTTAGTCGGTTCGACCTCGGGGTGAGCAACAAAAACAAACAACTCATCGAGCCCGCGAATTAACTCTTTTTGCAGCCGAATGAACGATTGTTCATGGGCACTCATGGTGTCACTATCAATCTTTCTATCGGATAGCTCACACAGCTCACAAATGCAGTCTTGGAGGAAGATAATTTTCTCAGCTCTACCGACTGTCAACCGCTGGTCTTTTTGCCAGCGAATCGCCTGCTGATAGATAGTATAGAGTTCATCCAAGAATCGTTTGTAAGCAGTTTCATCGGGATGCTGAAGCATCAACTTAATCGCTTTGCGCAGTAGATGTGCCCAACAGAGCTGATGCTCTAGAAACAGGGCTTGATAAGCACCGTAGTCGTCGGTGACGCCGATACCCTCAAAGGACTCGCCCAAGATAGCCTCCGCTTCGGCTTTGCCACGACCGACACCACAGCGAAATAACACATGCAGCGCTGTCGAAAATGCCCAGGTGTAGCAGCTATCTGAGCCGACTTTCCAACCCGTCTCATCAATATAGATCACCATCTGTCGGGCTAAAAGCTCGGCTATCGTATCGTATTGCTTATCCCAATCACGGCTGAGCTGATTTAACAACGCGTTGGCTTGCGACTTACTCAGCTCTAGGCCCGTGAAAAACTGCACCACTGAGCAGACATGGTCTAGCGATATCCCCGTCCAATAATGCAAGAACGCTACCGTAAGAATAATCTCAATGCCGTACTCGCTTTGACGCGTCCGTAGCCCTGGCACCATCGGCACATTTTGACTTTTGGGCAACG
>JBCCOH010000037.1:0-39295 GCA_039111275.1 Cyanobacteria bacterium P01_D01_bin.1
AAAACGTAGTGTTTCCTTCTACTGCCCGCATCCGCTCGCCGTAGAGCTTCAGGAAGTTCGCTGGCTGACTTTTAGGTGGATAAAAACTACCGACCCAGTCTTTGAATGCCCAAACCGCACAGCCCATCCGAAAGTTGAGCGGGTTTAGTCTCACCGCTTCGTTGGCATCACCCGGCTCAGTCATTTGTCTCCGTTGTCTCTTCGTGTCGTCTCCGTGTGCAGATCATAGATAATGTCCTTGAACTTCGAGATTCATTAACGGCATCTGCTGGTTTTCTCATCAGAATGTCAGAATTTAGAGGACGCAATATATAGAGTGAGTTCATTGTCACTCTCACAGTTTTCAAGACTATGGTCTTTCCTCGTATTCGTCCCGACTGGCAGCTTTTAGAGAAACAGGCTACGGCTGAAACCGTCTTTTTTAATCGTAGACGCTCTAGAAGGCAGTTTCTAAAAACAGCAGCAGGTGTTGGGATAGGAATGGGGGGAGCGATACTCCGAGGGAGTGGCCTTGCCATCGCGCTTAATAGCTGCCGTCCACCACTCACCGAAGACGACCGCGCCGAATTCGAAGCCACGCTGGGACGCAAGCTTTCAGGCTTTCGCACCCATCCCAACTTCGAGTCGCTACCTGACAGTGCCGTCACAGATCAGCAGTACGCCAGCCGGTTCAATAACTTCTACGAATTTGGCGGTACTAAAGACATCTGGCGCAAAGCTCAAGCGCTTCCTTCCGAAGACTGGAAACTGACTGTTGGCGGACTCGTCAATCAGCCTAGAACTTACGATGCCGACGACCTGCTAACGACTTTTGATCTAGAAGAAAGAATCTATCGATTTCGCTGTGTCGAGGCTTGGGCGATGGTTGTTCCCTGGCTGGGCTTCCCGATGAAAAAGCTAATCGAAGCGGTAGACCCAAAGCCCGAGGCTAAGTTTGTCCGGTTTGAATCTTACTATGACCCAAGCGTGACGACCGGTCCTGGTGTTTCGTTCTCTAACCTGCCTTGGCCGTATCAAGAAGGTTTGCGTATTGAAGAGATGGCTAATGAACTGGCGTTTTTTGCAGTTGGAATCTACGGCCGCACGCTGCCAAAGCAGCACGGTGCGCCCATTCGGATGGTTGTGCCCTGGAAATACGGATTTAAGGGTGCGAAATCCATTGTCAAAATAGAGTTTGTTGCCCAGCAGCCCGAGACCTATTGGAACGTAGTTTCACCGAACGAGTACGGGTTTGAGGCAAACGTGAATCCGGAGGTTCCTCATCCCAGATGGTCTCAAGCGCGAGAACGGTTAATGGGTGAGGGTAATGACTGGGATTGGCAAAAGCAGCCTACGCTTTTGTACAACGGTTATGGTGAATACGTTGCCGCTTTATATGGTTGATTTTCTGTGTGCCTGATGTAAACTCCACCTAATCCTAGGCACACCTGGTCTAAGCTACGACACTTCCTTCTGGCAAACTTTTCTAGCAAAATCCTTAGAACATGCACGAGCATATCGCTATTCCTGACTATCCAGCCGTTGTTTGGGCGTTTACCTATCGTGAGATGAAGATCGAAGTGACGACTTCTATCTATCACGATCAGCAGATTTATTCGGCCTGGGTGACCTACGACACGGGCAGTGCAGTTGCCGTACCGAGAGCGGACAGTCGAGAACGGGCGATCGCCCAAGCCAAAAAATGGATTCACACCCATTTTGATTGGTAAAAACACGCACTATGCTCACGCTGTAAATCAATCGATTTTGATGGCTCCGCGTAAATCCATGCAATCACTCAGATATGGATTATACAGGCCGGGAACGCTGAAGATACGCTCTTCCAAAAAGGCGAAAGCCTGAGAGCAGCGCTCAAAGCTTCAAAAGGTTCCTATGACTACAGAGACATCCCCAATTTTCACTCAGTTTATTGACTATGCCGCAGAGGGTGAGGAACCAGCCGATTTGCTGCTTAGCGATCTTGTCCCCCCACAGCTTAGCGAGCTGAATCTTCCCCATGCACCGAAGGAAAGCACGCGAGTAGCCAAACAGGATCGTACTAGCACTGTTCGCCCCCCTGCTAAGCTCTACAGACCATAGCCGCATAAAAAGCCACTGTATAGAAAGCCACCGTATAGAAAGCCGCATGGAGCGCATACGAATTTCTGCTCTTCTGGTGAACTTTGGTCTATTGAAACTGCCGTAGAAATCTCAGGTCGCTCTTGTACAGGCGTCGGATATCATCAATTTTGCTTTGCACCATTGCCAAACGCTCTACGCCTAGGCCCGCTGCAAATCCTGAGTAGACTTCAGGGTCGCAGTCAACCGCTTTGAGCACGTTCGGGTCGATCATGCCACAGCCCATCACCTCTAACCACTGCCCTTGCCAGCGAACATCTACCTCCGCCGAAGGCTCAGTGAAAGGGAAGTAGCTGGGACGAAAGCGGACCTCGATATCACCAAATAGCGCTTCTAGAAATAGCTGAACCGTACCGCGCAGGTCTGTGAAGGTGATGTCTTTATCCACCGCAAAGAATTCGATTTGGTGAAAGACCGCTGAATGAGTAGCATCTACCGTATCGCGACGGTAGCAGCGGCCCGAAGCCAGCACTCGCATCGGCGGCTGGTTATTTTCCATATAGCGAATTTGCGTATTGGATGTATGCGTTCGCATCAGCTGACCGCCGGGTAGGTATAGGGTGTCTTGCATGTCGCGAGCGGGATGATCTGGCAAGAAGTTTAGCGCTTCAAAGTTGTAGTAGTCGCTTTCGATTTCTTGGCTTTGGGCGACGGTGTAGCCTAAGCCGACGAAGATATCGGTAATTTGATCAATGATGCTGTTGATGGGATGAACTCGGCCCTGAGGCTTGTAGACGCCGGGCATAGTGACATCTAGGGTCTCAGCTGCTAACTGGGCCTCTATTTCGGCGGCTTGCAGATCTGATTTTCGCTGTTCGATCGCTGTTTGCAGGGCTGTTTTTGCCTGGTTTGCCATTGCGCCGACCTTAGGCCGCTCGTCTGCGGACAGCTTGCCCATGCCGCCTAGTACTTTTAAGAGTGCGCCTTTTTTGCCTAAGTATTTAACGCGGGCGGTTTCGAGATCTTCTAGGCTTCCTGCGGCGGTGATATCTGCTAGGGCACTTTGCTGAACGGTATCAAGCTGAGACTCAATTTCGGTTGAGGTGGTGGCGCTCACGGCTACTCCAGTCGGGATAAGCAAACACGAGATAGACAAGCTAGTGGGCTTGCCAATTGTGCAAATTAGTCTATGTTAACCTGCCAGGGAGGTCTAGAGTATTGGACCTTCATGAGGAAGTGGCTATGAACATTTTGGTGAGCAACGATGATGGCGTGTTTGCGCTAGGAATTAGGGCGCTAGCGAATGGTCTGGCCAAGGCAGGGCATCAGGTGACAGTGGTATGCCCTGATCGTGAGCGATCGGCAACTGGGCACGGATTGACGCTACATGAGCCTTTACGGGTGGAACAGGCTGAGGGTGTGTTCGCACCAGAAGTAACGGCTTGGGCCTGTTCGGGAACACCGTCAGACTGTGTGAAATTAGCGTTGGATGCAATACTTCTAGAGAAGCCGGATCTGCTGGTGTCGGGGATTAATCATGGGGCCAACCTGGGTACGGATGTGCTGTATTCAGGAACGGTGTCGGCGGCAATGGAAGGTGTGTTAGAAGGGGTGAGTGCGATCGCAATTAGCCTGCTCGGCGGCTACCCAAACTTTCAGCCTGCGGCTAGCTTTGCTGTTCAGCTCGTTGCGGCGTTAGAAAAGCAGTCGCTGTCACTACCCGTACTCCTCAATGTCAATATCCCACCCGTTGAGCCAGCGAAGATCCGGCCGCCGCTGATTACCCGTCAGGGCGTGCGGCGATATTTTGACCAGTTTGAAAAGCGCGTGGATCCTAGAGGCAAAACGTATTATTGGCTAGCTGGAGAAGTCATAGAAGAAGAAGATGCTGAAATTCCAACGCCCCCTGCACCATCAGTTGAGAAAAAAGTAGGTGATCCAGCTCATGATTTACCGAATCATAATGTGCCGACCCGCGATTCACTGAGCTCAGCGTTACTAGCAGTGGGCCAGCAGTTTATGACCGATGTGCAAGCCATCAAGCGAGACCACATCACGATCACACCACTGCAGAGCAATCTGACTGCCTATACAGCCTTGAGCTTTATCGAAGGGTGGAAAAATATAAGATTTGAGCATGTAGATATCTAGATATTCTGACCCGCTTTTGGTGCCAGGTCGGGAAAATTAGTGCCGAGCGAAAAGATAAAAAGTTGCAAACATTGTCCTGATAGCTGCTTTGTATCAGTGATGTTTTAAGCATTTAGTCAGCTAATTTTAAGCTGGATTAAAACACATCGAAATGTAATAACTTCGCTTGGGCATTCTGCAAGCAGGAATTTTTATTTTTTAGTCAAGTACTGAAGGAATCCTTTGATCGAACAAAGGGTGCTGCTAACTATTAAAAATAGATTGTGATTCCGCTTAACCCACCTCGCGTAAAGCTCATGTCAGACCAGCAAGATCAGTTTTCCATATGCTTTTGGGGCGTCCGAGGAAGCGTTGCCTCCCCAGGAGAAGATACGGTTCGATATGGCGGAAACACGGCTTGTATCGAAATGAACGTGGGCGGGCAGCAGCTGATTTTCGATGGGGGAACAGGACTGCGCAATCTAGGGCAAAAGATGCTTCCGCACATGCCAGTCAACGCCAATATATTTTTCACCCATTCGCATTGGGACCATATTCAAGGATTTCCTTTCTTTGTACCAGCTTTTGTCCCGGGCAATCGATTCAAGATTCATGGTGCGATCGCACCCAACGGATCCACTATTGAGCAGCGCTTAAACGACCAAATGCTTCATCCGAACTTTCCAGTACCGCTACAGATTATGGGAGCGACACTGGAGTTTTGCGATATAGAAGTCGATGAAGTCGTCAAAATTGGTGATGTAGAAATCAGTAATGCCCTGCTCAACCATCCTGGAGAAGCCATTGGCTACCGGGTTAGCTATCAGGGACATGCGGCTGCCTACGTCAGCGATACAGAACACCTGCCTGGCAAACTAGACGAAAACGTTCTGCGTCTTGCTCGCAATGCAGACGTCATGATCTATGACTGCACCTACACCGATGATGAGTACTACGACAAGAAGGCAAGCAAAATCGGCTGGGGTCACTCTACTTGGCAAGAGGCAGTCAAGCTAGCTAAAGCTGCCAATGTTAAACAGCTAGTGATCTTTCATCACGACCCTAGCCATACCGATGATTTTATGGATGGTATTGCTCGTCAAACCTCCATTGCAATGCCGGGTAGCATTGTCGCTAAAGAAGGTATGGTGCTTGAGCTGATCAAAAAAGAAGCACCCACTGCAATAGCGGTTTGATGAGGCTGTCTCTTTGATGAGGCTGTCTCTTTGATGAGGCTGTCTCTTTGATGAGGCTGTGTAATACTACAAAATGTTGCAAGACAATGCGTTTATGTAACGCGGCTGTATTTTTCGTGATAGCCCATATCTCCCTCTATAAAAGGGTTTGACAAAAATCGCTGAGAGTTTGTAACGGATTGTTGCTTTGTTTTTAATAAAGCGGACGCGAAGTCGGATCTTCTTTTAGTCTTGTATCACTGGCCACAAAAGCGGCCAGCTGCTGTATTAAGAAGAAGGAGAGCTTGATGCTTGACGCTTTCTCTAGAGCCGTTGTTTCGGCTGACTCTAAGACTGCTACTATCGGTGGCGACGACCTCGAAGCGCTAAAGGGCTTTGTTTCCGAGGGGAACAAGCGTCTAGACGCTGTTAATGCGATCGCTTCTAACGCTAGCTGCATCGTTTCTGACGCTGTTTCTGGCATGATCTGTGAGAACACTGGTTTGATTCAAGCAGGTGGCAACTGCTACCCCACTCGCCGCATGGCTGCTTGCCTGCGCGATGGTGAAATCGTTCTGCGCTATGTCACTTACGCTCTGCTCGCAGGTGATGCTTCTGTCCTAGACGATCGCTGTCTCAACGGTTTGAAAGAGACTTACGCTGCTTTGGGCGTACCGACTGGTTCTGCTGCCCGCGCAGTCAACATTATGAAGGCTTCTAGCATCGCCCACCTCAAGGGTACTAACACGCCTCAAGGGGGTGGCGCTCGCTACAACAAGTACGAAGCTATAGACGGCGACTGTTCTGCTCTAGCTTCTGAAGCTGCTGGCTATTTTGATCGCGTGGTATCTGCTCTTTCCTAATTGCCCAACAGCGGCAATTTGCGTTTGAGTTTATTTACTTTGTTAACCGATCAAACATAACTAACTTTGGAGATTTGAGATAATGAAATCAGTTGTTACTTCCGCTATCGCTTCGGCTGATGCTGCCGGACGTTTTCCTGGCTCTGCTGACTTGCAGGCTGTTCAAGGTGGGTTGCAGCGTGCGGCTGCTCGCCTAGAAGCGGCTGAAAAGCTCAACGCTGGCATCGACCAGGTTGCAAAAGAAGCTTATGACGCTGCGTTTAAGAAGTACCCCTACCTCACCAACGAAGGTGAAGCAGGCGGCAACCAGGGCAAGCAAGAAAAGTGTCTGCGCGACATCAAGCACTATCTACGTCTGATCAACTACTGCCTAGTTGTTGGTGGTACTGGTCCTTTGGATGAGTGGGGCATTGCTGGTGCGCGTGAAGTGTATCGTTCTTTGAACCTACCAACTGCGCCTTATGTGACTGCTATGCAGTTTACTCGTGATCGCGCTTGTGCTCCTCGCGATATGTCTCCTCAGGCACTCACTGAGTTCCGCGCTCTCCTCGACTACGTTATCAACTCCCTCTCATAGTTCCGTTCGGAATGCTAAAAAGCGCTGAAGAAGCGAAAAAAACGTTGAAGAAGCGTTGAAACGTTAAAATAAAAGACTCTTGGCTCATGCCTTAGCGATAAGGATTTCCAAGAGTCTTTTTTCTATGCCGTCTTATTTCTATTCTGTTGTTATGGTTGCCGATTCTGTTTTTGACCAGCTCAAGCACCCCAATCCGGCTATGCGGCAGCGGGCGATGACAGAGATTGTAGATAGTCGCGATGCGCAGACTATTCCTACCTTGATGGCGGCACTGGGCGAAGAAGATGTCGTTTACCGCCGAGCTTGCGTCAAAACGCTAGGTGCCATCGGTATGGACTCTGTGCCAGTGGTGGTAGAACAGATGCTCAATAGTGAAAACGATACGGTGCGAGCAAGCTGCACGAAGGCGATGGCGCAAATTGCGGTGTATCATCCTGACGAGCCTTTTCCAGCAGAAGGGCTAGAGGGATTGCGACAGGCCATGAACGATCCGTATCCGGTGGTGCAAATCGCCTCAGTGATGTCTCTGGGAGAGGTAGGAACGCCTGCTGTTGATACGCTGTTAGAGGCGCTAAAGACAACAGATAATGTGGCGATCGCCCTCACAATTACCAACACGCTAGGCTCTATCGGCGATCCGCGCGCGCTTGAGGTTTTGCGCGAGCTAATTGCCGATGATTCCGTGGATAGCTATGTGAGAGAAACAGCCGAAAGTGCGCTGCCTCGTTTGGAACAGATGATGGCACTCGGAGATGCTAAAGGCAGTCTACGGGGTCAGTAAAGCTGTTCTATAAGAGTCTGAGCTGCTGGCTATTCTCTATGTCGCCGTCCTCTATTTCTAGAACAGTCAGTGCTTCCGGCTCTATTGTTTTATCGCCATGTGGATCCTGGTCTAGGAGTGCTTGTGCCGCTTGGATGATATCGGGGGCGATCGCATCCAAGTCTGCTCGATTGTTCAAGTAGCTCTGCAAAGCACTCATCGGCAGCAGCGTGTTGTCTGTGCCTAGCTCGGGCAGTCTGGGTCTAGCTGTTTCGCTGACTAGCTGCGGTTGGATTGTATAGCTGTGGGCCGATGCTAGCGATTCGCCAATAATATTGTTGTCTATGGCTTCTATCTGACTGGCGCTAGCTCTGTAGATTACTCTGACGACTGCCTGGACGATCGCCATTTGCTCGATCTCTTCTATCAGAGCTAGCTGCGGTTCTTGCGCATTAGTCAGATCGACTTCTATAGTCTTAAACGCACGAGCTGGTAGTGCTCGGAACTCTGCCTCTGTTCTTCCTTTACTGACTTGGACAATCACATAGCCTTTCTCTTCTTTCTCTTCATTAAAGTCTACCCGCTCGATACTGCCGGGATAGATAGCTAGCGGCGACTGATTGACTTCCTGATATTTGTGCACGTGACCCAAGGCAATATAGTCAAAACAATCTCGTGCCAGGATCGCCATGGGTATCGTAAACCCTTTGCCCACCGCTAGGAATTTCTCTGCTCCATATCGAGCGGTATCAGTCATTACATGCGCTAGTAATACGGTTGGAATCGTTTTGTCGAGCTTGCGAATCTCTCCTTCTAGAACAATTCTTAATTTCTCTAGCAGCAGCTCTGAGATTTCTCCCATAGAAAGCCCCTGCGTTTCGGGGCGAGTAAGCAAGGTAGAACGGGTGAGCCAAGGAAGGGTAACAATTTGGATAGGACCGCTACAAGTTTCGATTCGGTGAGTCATCAGCGTGTCGCCGACAATGAATCCTGGAACGCCAAGGGTGCGATAGATACATAGGCTGGCACCACCGACACCTTGAGAGTGTTGGTCGTGATTGCCCACCAACAGAACAGTGGGAATATTCGCTTCGACTAGACGGCAGAATTCTTCAGCGAATGTCTGCTGAATATAGGGTGCGGGAGTTGCGTCAGGAAAGGCATCGCCACCAAAAAGAACAAGGTCTACTTTCTGGGCGATCGCATCATCCACGCATCTGCGCAGTGCTCTGGCAAAATCTTCTAGCCGTGTATTCAACCCTGTCTCTGGATTGATTCGACCGTGGCTAAAGCCGCTACCCATGTGAATATCTGACAGATGAAGAATCTTAATCATGAGCTAAACTGAGAAGCCTAATCAGCATTTTCAATACTATTGGTTTGTATCGCTAGCGGTAAGAGAACAGTAACGACAGTACCTTTTTCTAACGTGGATTCGATGGTCATGCTGCCACTATGGGCTTCGATAATGCGCCGCGTGATGGCGAGTCCTAGACCATTGCCGTTGGCTTTGGTTGAGACAAAAGGCTGTGTGAGCTTGGGCAGCACATCGGGTGGGATAGGGTCGCCGCCGTTGTGGATTCTGATTTCGAGCTGCTGCCTGTTGTCTGTGGGGCGTAGCTGCCAAGTAACGGTTTCTTTGACTGGAATGGCTTCGCAGGCGTTGGTGACTAGGTTGATCAAGACCTGTTTGAGTTTATCGCGATCGCCCTTTACGACCAAATCTTTTGGATGGGTGATTAGCTGAATGTGCTTGCCTTCTGCGGCGGGCGAGCTTGAGAGCGATCGCACTAACTCCAGTGACAGCTGGTTGGTCTCGACTAGGTCTCCCGCTAGTCTTTGTTCTTTAGAATAGGCCAATATTTCATTGAGTAGCCGCTTTAGGCGCTCGGACTCATCCATCGCCAGCGCTAAGCGCATCTGCCCTCTAGGGGGCAGGTCCATAGTTTGGAAGGTAGAAAGCGCCATGTATACGGTGGTAAACGGGTTGCGAACCTCGTGCACAATCATGGCAGCGAGCTGTCCGATCTCGGCTAGGCGCGCCTGGGCTTTTTCGGCTTGTTTGCGATCGCTAATATCTCTTACCAGCGACAGTGCCCGTTGCTTTCCTGCTATCTCCATAAAGCTAGTGCGCATCTCTACCGGATAGTCGCTACCATCTTGACGGCGATGAACGCTTTCCAAAGTAACTGGCTTGCCCGCTTGCAGGCTTTGCCAAAGGGCTTTGTATTTCTCTGGTGTGAAGGCCGGATTAACCACGAACAGACTGCGATGCATCAGTTCGGCTCGCTCGTAGTTCAGATTGCTCAGCGCGAACTTGTTGACGTCTAATATCTGCGCCTGCTCATCTAAGACAAAGATAGATTCTGCTGCTTGTTCTATCAGAGTGCGGAAGCGATTCTTACTTTCTCTGAGCTGATCTTCTGCCTGCTGTCGTTGTGCAATCGTCGTTGAGATCCGCTCGAACATTTGACGAAAAGCACCTACAACTGCGCCTAGTTCGTCTTTTCTACTACTGTAGCGAGCAGATTTGAAGGTTTGTGCTGCTATCTGCTCTTTGCTCGATGTGGCAGGATTCAACGCAGCAGGAGCCGCCTGTAGCAAATCGCTACTAAGTGCCAATATAGGCGCAATCAAAATGGTGCGTAAAACTACCATCGTAGTTAGCGTGACCACGGCCGAGATAATGACGACTAGACCAATGATGCGCCAGATAAAAGCGCGTATTTCCTGGCGGACGCTGATTGTATCGTGATTGATTACAACCCAGTGGGGGACGCCTACTAGAGGAAACAGTTGGGCCGTTTCATATCGATTGAGCTGAGGCTTGAAGTCCGTTGGATTCGTCGTGGCTGAAAACTCTTCAAAGGGTAGGGTAGGGGCTTCGCCAAAACTGCCAATCAAATTGCCTGTCGCATCGTAGAGACTGCCGCCTACGACAGCCGGAATCGCTTCAAGTCTGCTGAGCTTGGCGAGTAGCTGATTTGGGAAGACGACTTCATCCGTCGTCTTAACGTCTACAGTTGCGACCTTCAAGCTAGCTGCGGATTGCTGTGCTAGTCCACGCAGCAGCTCTTGCTGGCGGCGTATAACTGAAGGGATCAAAATGAGCCCTTCGATTGCGACAATGCTGCCAAAAACGGAAAGTACAATTTTCTGAGAGAGGCGCGATCGCAAAAAACTCAGCAGACTTGTTCTAGGTTTGGATGGTAGGAAGAATCGCACGACCGCCTCAAGACCTCTCAAGCGCTTACCTACGAAGTGATCAAATTATAGGCGCTTTTTATAGACGCTTTGTGCAGCCAGAACTATCCTTAACGATTTCCTGCCTCAGTTCATTGCCAGGTGCAGCTAATCTGTGTCTGTCTCAGGTATTTGTTTAAAAAAACGATAAAGCTTTAGGCGGTTGGTCACTCAATCTCCCGCCCTCTGAGACCATGTATATGTTCTTGAGCAGAGATTGATTCTGAGGCCAGCACAAGCCCTTTGAGACTGTGGTTGAGGTCGCTAACACAGCGATCTCTGCGGTTTTGATATCTCAGCAGAGCTGATTTTAGTGGTCTCAACACCGCAGTTCCAATGCTGTAGTTCCGATGCCGTAGTTCCGATGCCGTAGTTCCGATACCGGAGTGCATTTTCCAAAGTTCATTATTCCGGAGTTCGTGACCTTGGAATTTATTATCTAGGAGTGATTATATAAATGTGTTCATCATGCAGCTCGTGCAAGAAATCTGATAGCGCACAAAAACATTCATCTCCTGAGAACAAAATAGACTCTTTGGATGGGGTACATAGCCATAGCCATGCTTTCTCCTCAGATGGAACCGTCTTCAAGTCGGCATTCTCTTTACAAGATTCTATTTTTCGCTGGGAACAGCCTGATGGCAAGGGGTCGGATCTAACGCTTACCTACAGCTATAGCAACCTATTTGACGGAGCGATCGGCGGCGGTATCACCAACCAGGAGATGAAATCTGCCATTGAGGAATCTTTTAGCCTATGGGCTCAATATGCACCGCTTAACTTCGTTGAAGTCAGCGATACTGGCGAGAAATCTTTCAGTAACCCTGATGCGGCGGATATTCGCTTTGGCCACAGAGAGATGGACGGCAGTGGTGGAACGCTAGCAGAAGCAGTGCTCACCTACTTTGGTGATTTGGCAGTAGAAATCGATTTCGATAATCAAGATGCATGGGAGGTAGATTGGATCGGCCCTGCGTTTGACTTTGTCTCAGTTGCTGTCCATGAGATTGGCCATGCGCTAGGGCTTAAGCACGAGTTCGATGTAGATGCGATCATGAACCCTTTCGCTAGCGATATCTATGCGGGTCTAGGGACAGCCTTTGTCTATGCAGACGATATTGCCGGTATCCGAGCGCTGTACGGAAGAGGACAGGGTTCGCTCACAACGTTGGAACCTGAGCCCGTTCCCCAGCCAGACCCGACTCCTCAGCCAGACCCTCAGCCAGATCCAGTCCCCGATCCCTCTATGCCCATTTGGTCCAATGCCAAAGTCGTATCGGGCACGTGGTTTGACGATGTCATCATAGGCGGTAGGCGATCACAGACTATCGAAGGTCTAAATGGCAACGATCTTGTCAGTGCAGGTAGCGGTAATGATGTTGTCATGGGGGGTAAAGGTTACGATCAGCTCTTTGGTGAGGGGAATGAAGACTTGTTATTTGGCGGTGCAAACAACGACTTTTTAGACGGGGGAGGGGGCGATGACGAATTGATCGGAGGGCTAGGCGACGATGAACTAATCGGTGGTCTTGGCAACGACTCTCTAATGGGTGGTAAAGGACAAGATATCTTGCTAGGAACTTCGATTGACGGAGACGGACTGCGCGAAAAAGATGCGTTAGTCGGTGGCGCAAAGGCTGATTTGTTTATATTGGGCGATCGCACTCGCGCCTTCTACGACGACGGTAGTTCCGGCACGGTTGGACTAGCTGACCATGCCTTGATCTTGGACTTCAAAGGTGAAGAAGGGGACCAGATTCAGCTTCACGGCAAGGCAGCGGACTATTCGATAGGCGCAGTGCCAGGAGGGGAGAGCAGTGAACAGGGAATATTCTTGAAGACAGCAGGTAAAGACGAACTGATTGGCATCGTTCGCAGCAATAGCCTTCTAGTATTAGAGAGCGAGTCGTTTGTGTTTGTATAGGTCTACCCGTAGGCGGATTCAAGTCTTCATTCAAATCAATCACTCTCAGTTGTCATTCTCCAAATCTCCGTATGCGTATATCCTATTGAACGACAAGCTATCTATAAAGCATGTGTCGTTGTGCATAACCAGACCAATAGCGTGCAGTCAGCCGCTGCTATCTCTACATCTTCAGCCGCTTCACCTCCTCCGCCAAAGCTGCGTCCCTATCAAGAAGAGCTGATCAAGAACCTGTACGAAGAGCTAAACGCTGGCCACAAAAGAGTTGCCATTATTGCCGGGACAGGCGCAGGAAAAACAATCATCAGCGGTCAGATTTGCGCCCACGCCGAAGCTGCGGGCAAGCGGCTGATGTTTTTGGTGCATTTGGACGTGTTAGTTGGCCAGACTTATGAAAAGATGAAAGCGTTTGGCCTGCGGTGCGGCTTTATCAAAGCCGGATGGGAAGAGAATCGAGAAGCTCCTATTCAGATTGCCAGCATTCAGACGATGGCGAAGCGGCGCTGGTGGCAAAAGTGGCCCGCAGACGTTGTGTTCTACGACGAGGGGCATATCACGCTTTTTAGCCAGGTGGGCAAAAAGGTGATGACAAAAACCCACGCGAATTCTGTTCATTTAGTGATGACAGCGACACCGCTACGGCTGGGGAAAGAGCAACTAGGAGACTACTTAGACACTTTGGTGTCTTCTCCGGTGCCTAATGTACTGCAAGAGATGGGCTATCTCTCGACGATGAAGTACTACAGCATGCCAAGAGATAGCATGGCGAATCTAGAAGAGGTGAAAACGTCTCGGGGAGACTATGACGAGAAGGATTTGAAGAACGCTTGCGATCGCACCGAACTAGTCGAAAAGATTGTTCAAGAATGGTTTCGCATTGGCAAAGGCAAACGCACTATCGCCTTCTGCGTCGATATTGAGCACGCTAACCACGTCGCCGAAGAATTTCGCAAAGCCGGAATCACCGCCGATACGGTCGATGGCAACACGTCTATCAAGGACCGCCAGCAGCTATATCAGGCGCTAAAGACTGGTGAGCTAATGGTGCTGACTTCGTGCAACGTGATTAGCATTGGGTTTGATGAACCCAGCGTAGAAGTTGGGCTGATGCTGCGACCGACGATGTCTAGCGCCATGCATTTTCAGCAGCTCGGTAGAGTGATGCGAATCTCCCCTCAAACGGGCAAAGAGTACGGGATTATTCTCGACCAGGCTGGAAACCTACAGCGACTCGGCTTTCCAGAAGATATAGAAGACTATTCGCTGCCTACTAGAAAAGCATCTACTGGCGGCGGTGGCGCCCCGCCAACGAAGCCCTGTCCCGCCTGCGGCAGAATCGTTCTTTCATTTATTGTCAAGTGCCCAGACTGCGGACACAAATGGATTAGTGAGCGGCCTGTCAATACCGAAAATATGGTGGAAATATATTCCAATGCCCAGGCCCAGCAGATCAAAGATATTCCAACCCTGATAGAGCTATATCACGGCCACAGGCGGCGAGCGTATAAGCAGGGGAAGGGCCCAGGTTGGGCAGTTAGATCCTTCTTTGACCAGTGCGGCCGGGAGCCCAAAGCCGAATGGTGTTTTGGCTCTCTCTACGGTGCTAAACCCACCTGGGATGAACAGCTTGATATTGTTGATTATTTACAAGAGAGCGCAAGAAAGTCCAACAATTCAGAAGGATGGGTGATAGAAGAGTTTGAGAAAGAGGTTGGACTTGGTTCCTGGTCTAGAATTTCTCAGTACAAAAAACAGCAGACGTAGAAAGAATCGCCTAAAGGTTGTAATGAAATTGCTACAGGTTTTGTTAGATCGCCAGTATCAATATCAATCATACGCTTGCTTTGTAGCCTAGAACTAGCTCGTCGCCAGGAATTCCTCGAATTCCCCAGTTATGCTTCGGTAGATCAAACATGACGATTTCTATATCCTCTACTGCTATCCCTAGCTGCTGCTGAATCCTCTCAAACAACAAACCAGTTAGCTTTTTCTTCGCAGTCACCGAACGCCCCTCGAACATGATGATTTCGATAATGGTATATCGCGATGAGCGGCTATCCGGATAGTAAAAATTATCTGCATCAAGTGGATAGAATCGCTGAAATCGTTTTTCTTTTGGCGTTCCAATCGCGTCTTGCAGGCATTGGTGAATAATTTCGGAGAGCTGTGCCTTGATTTGATTCAGAGACTTTGCGCTGCCGGTAACTCTAACTTGCACCATAGAAAGGTTTCTCCTAGTGAGTAAGACCCGTTTTCTCGGGCAGACCTAGCATAATATTTAGGTTCTGCACCGCTGCGCCGGACGCGCCTTTGCCTAGGTTGTCTAAACGTGCTACTAGCAAAGCTTCTTGAGTGTTATCGTTGGCAAAGACAAAGAGCTGCACTTCGTTAGTTTGGTTGGCACTCTTCGTCTCAAGAAAATTACCGTCTCGAAGCTGCCCTTTGTCGTTGAGCGCTGCTACTCTGACAAAAGTTTCCCCTGCGTAGTATTCACTCAGCTTTTGGTGCAGCTGTTCGCCTGTAGGGGCATCGTCCAAGCTCCATAAGGGTAGCGGCACCTGTACTACCATCCCTTGAGCAAAGTCACCAACAGCCGGTACAAACAGCGGCGCGTGGCTTAGTCCGGCGTATTTTTGCATCTCCTTGACGTGTTTGTGTCCAAAGCCTAGTCCGTAGGGACTGTAGGGAGATTGTGATTCTTCATCGGGGGCTGCTCGAAAGCCCTCGTACTGAGCGATCAGCTTTTTTCCGCCGCCCGAATAGCCGGAGATGGCGTTAACGGTCGCCGGAAAAGTCGGTGGTAGCAAATTGCCGCTCACTAGCGGAGCCATCAGCGCTAGAAATCCGGTGGGATAGCAGCCAGGGTTACTGACTCGGCTAGCGGTAGCGATGTGCGATCGCTGGTCTGCTGTCATCTCTGCAAAGCCATAGGTCCAGCCATTAGCGGTTCGGTGAGCGGTGCTAGCATCTAAAACCTTGGTCTGAGGATTAGTAACCCAGCCAACAGCTTCACGAGCGGCATCATCAGGTAGACACAAAATGGCAACGTCCGCAGCGTTAATCATCCTAGATCGTTCACTGGCTTCTTTGCGCTTCGCCGGATCAATACTGATCACCTCTATGTCAGTGCGATCCGCTAAGCGCTGATAGATTTGCAGCCCGGTTGTACCTGCTTCCCCATCAATAAAAACTTTTGGAATTGCCATGCGATCGCCCCTGCTACTCAGCCGCTAACCCTTGAGCACTCTACTAAGCATCCTACTGATCGCTCCAGTTGAATAGGCGCGTACTCAGTCAGAATTCCTAGCGATCTTAATCTACAACCGGCTGCAAAAGTTAGTGGATCAATAAAGTCAGTGGCAAATCGATGCTAAGTCCGTATCGAGCTCTGAAAAGCTTCTGAAAAGGCTCTGAAGGGTCAGTTACTAAACACAGATCGGATTAGCATCGGTTTAACTGAAGATTGACTGACTGCGGATTTATCGCCAAGCCAGCGTTTGTTGGGCTTTTTTTGAGAGTTGATCTGAGTATTCTCAGCAGTCGGATCTTCTATCTCCGAAGTATTTGCAGGCAAAGAAATTTGACTGTCAATTTCTGGATACAGTGCTTGGAATTCTCTAAAGATTTGGTTGGCAATCGGTCCATAGGTCGAACGGCGATTCAAGCGCATGAGCACAGTCACAATACGATTTTGAAGCCCTTTAACCGTTGTAACCTGCTGATATAGCGTCTCTACCAAGATAGAAGTATCTATATGAGATAAAAGCGAGGCATCGCTCTCCCACTTGTCGTAGCACAGACAGTACAGTAGCTTTTTGGTCCTAAGTGGGTCGGCGCCTTGGGATAGTCTAGCTGCAGTATCTCTATAGAGCGCTACGTGTGGGTTAGACAGAATATCAGCGTCTGTGGTGCTTTTTTCCCGCTCTGTATGAATATCCTCATGGGCACCCTCGGAAGAATAGGCTGTTGGAGAGCGGACTGTTTCAACGGTGCCGCCTGTAGGCTCTATGTAGAAATCATTTAAACTATCCAATATAATTTCCGCAACTTGAGCATACTCGACCTGACGGTTAAGCGTGCCAACAATAGCATAGAGGCTGTTGCGACATTCTTCTAAAGTTGGATTGCGATCGGTCAGCGATTCTAGCAATCGTTTTAGAGAAAAGCTTTCTAGAACTGTTGTGTTGTTTTCCCAAAAGCACTGATGCGTTCCATACAACAACTTCTTGATACGACGGCTGTTGGGATGTTCGGAAAGCTGTTTGAGCGCTGCATTGATCGGTGTGACTGCAAGTGAGGCGACAGCCTCAGTACTGTCTTCTTCTTTCTTTTCTGGGCGCATTCCCAGAGGCCAAACGCTGTATGCAGCGACTGCTTCTGAGATGTTTTTGAGCGAAAGCTCTCCAATGTACTCAGCATCTAGCTCAAGCTGAGACTTGACCACATTGTACACAACCTGGGACATGCAGACAGCGCCTGGTGTCGCTGCTGCCTCTAGCCTTGCAGCAATGTTGACGCCTGTACCCATCATGTCTTTTTGGTTGAAGAATATATCTCCTAAATGAACGCCGACCCGATGGGTAAAGTGATTGTCGGCTTCTTCTCCTCTGGCGTGGCTCAGAAATGTTTTTTGAATCTCTACCGCGCAGCCTGCTGCTTGAACTGCGCTAACAAAATACATCAGTACGCCGTCGCCTACCGTTTTGAGAATTTTTCCCTCAAAAGCATCGCAAAGATCCGTGATTAGCTTTAAATCCTGGTTGATGATAGAAAGCGCCTTTTCCTCATCCTGTGACATGCGCTTACTAAAACTGACTGCATCGGTGATGACGATCGCGGCCAAAGTTCTCTGATTTTGAGGATGCACAGGAGTGTTCATGATATTGGACGCCATCTGACATATCTAACTTGCCCGGATTGCTAGCACGATTGTGCATGTTTTCTCGGGCCATACGTCAATCTAACGGGCGATTCGCGAGTTCTTCTTTACTTAGAAAACAGGATCGTGAATAGTGTCTATGCACTGATCATCTATCCATTGACGACCACTTTCTTCGCATTCCCCTCGATTCGTTTTGAAGGGAACAGCAGTAGGATGGAATCCCCTTTTTCTGGTGAACTGGTCGGGTTTATCAAGCAGCTTACTGCCCTTCAGGTGAACAAGTCCAAAAATAGAAGCAGCACCTATTAGAACGCTGGCAAAGACAGCTGGCATGATAAAGGGATTGCGTTTTTGGAGGTTGCGGTAGCGAGCTCGGCGATTGGGGCCAGCAGCCAGCGCTAGATAAGAGCCTTTGCCTAGTAAAGGTAAAGACAACCGGAGATCAACAACGTGACTACGGGGAACAAGGGCAGCTTCTATTGCATGGATTTGCGTACGCGTGAAGGTAGCACGGACTTCTGGCGGAATCCTAACTAGTAAACGCTGGGCATTGGGACTACAAATTTCTTTTTGATTATTGGTCGTCCGCAAGTCGTGCATGGACCCTTTCTCTGTAGGGTAAGGTCCTTGTCGAGAATTATTCCTATGGTTTGGCCCAGCTAAAAGAACGAAATAAGCGCCTGTACCCATAAGTGGAATAGAAAAGCGCACGTCTACAGCATGCGTACGTGGGACTAGTGCTATTTCTGTCGTACGTATCTGCGCGGGGGTAAAGGTTCTCCTAATGTCTTCTGGCATTCTTTGCAGCATGCGGTAGGCATTTGGATAGCTTCTAAGAGATATGCTCATAGCTTTGGAAAAATCTTGAGAGCAGGGCAGCATGTATGTATCTAAGCTGCCCAAAACATCTGAGCCAAGTATAAAAAGAAACACCTTCAAGATTGTGATGATTTGGCCTGCTCGTTTCGCTTTGTGTGAAGCCACTCTTCATAAAGTTCGTTATTATCTGCTGGGTAGGGTTTATTTTTCTCCTGGATAGATTGACGAAATTATGATTGATCTGCGTAGCGATACGGTAACGCAGCCGACAGCGGATATGCGCCAGGCAATGCTGAGTGCGCCGGTTGGCGATGATGTGTTGGGAGACGACCCTTCGGTTAATGAGTTAGAAGCGTACGTGGCAATGCTACTGGGTAAAGAAGCTGCGGTCTATATGCCTTCTGGGACGATGACCAACCAGGTGGCCCTGCGATCGCACACCCAACCCGGCGACGAGGTCGTTTTAGAAGCCGAAGCGCATATCTATTATTACGAGGGGGGTGGGCCTGCGGCGCTGTCTGGCGTTAGCTGTCGATTACTGCCTGGCGAGGCTGGTGTCTTTTCTGCGGCAGCAGTAGAAAAGACGCTGCGACCAGTCGATCCACACTTTCCTCGTACTCGGTTAGTTTGCATTGAGAATACTCACAATCGCAGCGGGGGGCGGATTTTTCCGCTAGAGACAATCCGAGAAATCGCTGCTGTGTGCTCGCGAAACGACCTACAGCTACACATGGACGGTGCTAGGTTTTGGAATGCCTGTGTCGCTACAAAGATTACGCCCAAGGAATATGCTGAGCCGTTTGATACGGTCAGCGTTTGCTTTTCTAAAGGATTGGGTGCACCAGTTGGCTCTGCCCTAGTAGGCAGTGCTGAAAAAATTGCGACTGCACGGCGATTTCGCAAAATGTTTGGCGGTGGCATGCGTCAGGCTGGCATGATTGCCGCTGGCGCGCTCTATGCTGTGCAGCATCAGTTCGATCGGCTGGCTGAGGACCACGATAATGCGCAGCGGCTAGCTAGTCAGTTGCAAGGCGTAAAAGGCATCCTGGTGAACCCTGATTCGGTAGAGACAAACATTGTTAACTTCGAGCTGAGTGAGCTGAATGCGCTAAGCGCTAGCGAATTGGTCAAGCTGCTGGCGCAAGAGGGGGTGGCGGTACTGGCGACTGGTCCCCATCGGATTCGAGCGGTGACTAACCTGATGGTGAATGCTCAGCAGATTGACCAGGCTGTGGATGCGATCGCTCGTTCAGTCCGGTAATGGATACCAGGGATTGTTCTTTCTCAGCTAAGACAGAGATTCGTCAATGCATCCGCTAGTCCGCTTTTTTCGTACTTACAGCAAGACCGTCAATAAAATCGGTCGATAGAAGCAGTCATTTTCTAGTCTAGATCGCAGGCGCCGTTAGCAGCGCCGTATCTGCGGATTAGCCTGTGACCCGCTTGTATCTCTGTTGTTCAGTAGAAAGAAGCATCATGCTCTCATGTTTAAAGCGGTTCCGCCACCTCCTATTGGGCTTGGCGAGTTGTCTATCTGTTGTTATCTTCTGTGTTCCTAGCTTTAGCTATTCCTTACCGACTAAGTCTGCTCACGCCAGTCAGTATCAGATGCTGGATGCGGAGTTTTCGGTCTCTGATGCGAATCGGGCAAATGTACAGAATGCTAAGGCCACTCTCATGGCCCAAGGGATGCGCTCATTTACTTCCTATGTAGCCCCAATGATGGAGAGCAATGTTGTCCCTAATTCTCCTGGAAATATGCCTGCTAGAGGCGCTGTAGGTGCGGTCCTCTCTGGCAATCGACTGGTTGTTCGCGGCAGTTTCAAAATGCTTTCTAGTGAAATGCGTGACTATGCGACTGATCCGGTAAGCCCACCCAACTCTAATATCACTTCAGCCTTCCATATTCACCAAGGCACACAAATGGAAAATGGTCCCTTTCAGTATGCTTTGAATGTGATGCTAGATGATACTGGCCGCAGTGGTTCGGCAATGGGAGAGTACACTCTGAGCCAAGATCAGATGCAGGCACTGGCCGACAATCGACTTTATGTAGATATTCACACCACCAAGAATCGTGGTGGTGAGCTGCGCGGAACGCTAATGCCTTACTAAGGTTGTTGTTTGTATCAGCAGACTGGTTGCGTTTAGGACTAGTTATGATGTGTGCGGGTAAAAGACTGAGTCAAGAGGCTGTTTCTACTGACACAAAAACAGCCTTTTGGCCGCGCGAGTGAAAGCGACGTAGTAGAGTTGATTCCGTTCTATCACTTTGCGGTTGAGCATTAGATTAGGCACATCGACAAAGACATCTTGAAAGGTTGAGCCCTGACTTTTGTGAACTGTCAGGCTGTAGGCGTAGCTCAGATCGTGGAAGAGTTCTTTGTAGTCCCAAAATGCCATCCACTGCTTTTTTTCTGAGTAGTCGGAGAGAAGTTCTTTGTACCGCTGCTGTTCATCTTCGTGAAGAACTCGCAGCTTACGCTCTTGCTGTTCGTCCGTTTCGACTTCTAGCTCCCATACCAGCCAGCCTTCGAAGCGAGTGAGATAAGCGTTCATTACTTCACATTCTTCGGACGTCTGTAGCAAGATGCCGTCACGTCCCATGCAAGCATTTCTAGCGACAAGGCGTTCTCCGGCCATAAAGCGAGCAGCTTGGTCACCGTAGATAGCAGCGCGAATTTTGTTGTTTAGATAGTTGACGCGCTTATTGGTGTAGGCCAACACGCGAACCTGATCAGGGTTCTGCTCGTAGGCTTCGCTTTTGAAAGCTCGAAGCATGAGCTTTTCCCAGTGGGGTTGTGGGATGGTGAAGATACCTTCGGTGTTGGTAGGGTTGCAATCGCTAATAGCCCGAGGCATTGTTGTTCTTTCTAGATTGGTGCGTACCTCTTCTGCAAGCAGGCCAATCGCTCCGCCGTAGCGAATCACTTCGGCAAGATCGCTACGATGCAAGATATTTTCAAAACAAGGAGATTCGGTTTCGCCTACTGGCGGCAGTTGAGCAGAGTCCCCAACGAACAGCAATTGAGTGCGCTCCGTGAATTTAGAGACGGCGTTGACCAGCAAGTCCCACATCTCTACGTTGATCATGGAGCATTCATCAACGACAACCAAGTCGTATTCTGTGGTGAGGTTTTTGCGATCGCGGTCTGGCTCAAACTTTTGACCACCTGTTTCCTTATCAATGACGGGCTTTAGCCCTAGCAGGCGACAGCAGGTCATACAGTCTACTTCGCAACCCCATCGATAGGCCATCGACTGTAGCACTTTGGTTGCCTTGTTGCTCAGCGCGGTCAGCGCGATGGGTCTGCTATCACGCTGCTGCTGCAAGCGGGTAATCAGCGCTTGCAGCAAAGTGGTTTTGCCAGTACCTGCGTAGCCTGTTAGCAGATAGATTTTTTCATCGCTGTAGACAAATGCTTCTAAAGCTTGCAGCGACTGCCACTGCTGCTGACTTAATTCGATACCAGGTAGCACTTCTGGTATCGCCTTCGAAGCCGTAGCAGTCTGGATAGTTTCGGTAGTGACAGACTGCGACATGGGCAAAACGGATGTTCTACAGTAAGCTTAGCACCGATAATTTTAGGATACGTAAGATTGATGGGTAAGCAGTGCATATGCGGCAATAGGCGGGCTTTTGCCAACTGCTGTGAACCGTATCTCAAGGGGGTAATCAGCGGAAATGAACTTGCCCCAACGGCAGAGGCTTTGATGCGATCGCGCTACACTGCCTTTGTAATCGGAGATGCTAACTATCTGCTTGCAACTCATCATGCTAACTATCGACCAGAGAACACAGATAGCCTGCAGTCAACGATTCAGTCGACGCAGTGGATCAACCTGATCGTTCTTGGCACTCAGAAAGGGCAGCGGAAAGATAAAACTGGTAGCGTAGAGTTTGTTGCTGCCTATCGTTCGACGAAAGCTGTAGATAGAAGTGCTCTATCAGGTATAAGCCAGCTCCACGAGAAGTCTCAGTTTGTGCGCGAAGGCGGGCAGTGGTTCTATACCAAAGGCGTGCTGCTGTCTGACTATCAACCCAAGAAAAATCAACCTTGCTGGTGTGGTAGCGGTCTGAAGTTTAAGCGGTGTCATGGCCGCTGACAGCGTGATAGCAGGTGACGCGAGATGCTGTGAATCTGTTATGTCTGCTTGCTCATTTCAAACAGCCCTCTGATTCCACATAAGGATAGTCGCATCACGCTAAGTCCCGAACGAGACCCGCTAGGCAAAAGGAAGACAGCGCTTGACTGGCGCTTCACTGACCAAGACAAGCGCTCCATAGCAAAAACGCTTCAGCTTTTAACAGAGCGGTTCGAGTGCTCGGGTCTGGGTACTTTTGACTTTGGCGACGATCCGCCGATGCTAGAGACAATGACTGACGCAGCTCACCAAATGGGCACAACCCGCATGGCTAGCCGTCCTGAGGCAGGCGTTGTCGATACGAACTGCCGAGTGTTTGGGACCAATAATCTCTATATTGCAAGTTCGGCTGTGTTTCCAACCGGGCTGTCATATTCACCAACGTTCACCATACTGGCACTTGCCCGTCGACTGGGCGAACATCTGCGCCAGACGATCCCGCTTCGGTCAGTAGCAAAAGCCGCCATGCAGTGAATTTAGCCACAATGAACCCAAGCTATGAAGACGGCTAATAAGCTTTCGAGCACTAGACGCTTCGCTATATGCCTATACCGCTAAGCGTATTGAGCAGTCGACCGAGCGTGCTGGTAACTTTTGGATGATCGGCCTCGAACTGTTCAATCAATGCTGGCAGCTGCTGTAAAGCCACTTTCCGATGACTTTGGTCATCAGGGTTCTGCACTTGTCTCTCGACATCGGTTATTAGCGCTAGCAGCTTATCCTTGGCATCTACATCAGTGGTCGCTATCTGATCTAGCTCGGCTCGAAGCGCCTCTAAAGACTGATTGATGTCTGCTTTACTCATTTTTTCCTGGAATAGCTTTTCTACTTAAAATATTAGTCTGAAACACCAATAGGCTGAGATTTTCTCTGGGGCGTTCGTGCTAATTATCTTGTATTGCCTGATACAATTCTTGGATGATTGCTATTGATAGATTATGTGCTAGGCAACTGGCTCTAGTGGTCTGTTTTGAGGGCTGTGAAGGTTGCTCTACGATGCTAGTCTTTGTCTAATTTTCAATTTTGCTAGGGCTTGTTTGCTAGGGCTGAGGTACTGAGGCTTAATTCGCGCCTTGTTAGGCACTAGCACACTATGGGTAGTCGCCCCGTGATTGCCGTACGCTCTGTAGCAATTGCTTTAATAAACAGCGAGGATAGCTCTATGCTGGAAGTGAAACCACTTTTAGCTCACAAGCCTATGACAGTGTCTACCCAGTACCCAGTGATGATCATTGGTGGGGCAGAAGACAAGACTAACGGGTGCAGTATATTGAACGCATTTGTTAAGAGCGCAGGTGGAGATAGTGCGACTATCGGCATTATTCCGTCTGCTTCTCGAGAACCCGCCGTTGTCGGCAACAGATACTATCAGCTCTTTACTGCCATGGGCGCTCCGCATGTGCAGGTACTTGATATTCGACATCGTAGCGAGTGCGAGGAAGAGCGCTGGATAGAAGTATTGAATGACTGTAGCGGCGTATTTATAACGGGTGGAGATCAGCTGCGTCTTCGCGATCTAATCGGGGATACTCGGCTTTTGCAGGTACTAAAGGAAAAGCTGGCTAGAGCCGAGCTGGTGCTAGCTGGAACCAGTGCGGGCGCAGCTATCATGGGCGAGCAGATGATAGCAGGGGGTAGCAGTGGCGAATCTCCTAATCAGAGCCTAGTAGACTTGACGAGTGGACTGGGCTTCGTGCCTGAGCTACTGGTCGATCAGCACTTCCATAATCGCAATCGGATGGCGCGTTTGCTGAGTGCGATCGCCGCTCACCCCAACAGACTAGGGGTCGGCATTGATGAAGATACCTGCATCGCCATTGCCGAAGATGGTATCTCTCACGTGCTAGGAAAGGGGACAATCACTATCATCGATCCTGGAAATCTGACTCACACTAGCTACCCCGAGAGCCGAGAGACCTCACCATTGAGCTTGCACAATCTCAAGGTTCATATTTTGAATCAAGGCGATCGCTACGACTACAAAGCGCGGGCGCTAATTCAGCTTCAGAGCTAAACAAAAGAGCTAAACAAAAGAGCTAAACAAATTCAACATTCAAGAAACGATAGATATTACTGATAGTTATCATCAGACGACTATTAGATACTTATTAGATCTTTGATGCCTTCAATATCTCTACGAATCTGATGACCGAATCTGATGACAAATAGTGCTGTTAGTCTGTGTGCATATACAGAAATAGCTAACGGTAAAAGGCCGATAAAAGGCAGAGAACTAACGGCAGAGTTTTGTGAGTCCCAGCCTACCGTTCGCAGAGTTTTACCTAGTATCAGGTAGAACGTAGCTATACAGACAAAAAACAAACCAGATCTGATTATTCCATCAGTTTCTACTCTGCAAATGGGGTGTTTTTACTTCAAAAGTCTCATGTAACAGAAGGTCAGACAACGTATAAAATGGTCATGGCTTGATAAGTTTTATTTAGTTCTCCTGAGAATGCCAAGCATTAGTTTTTGCCTATTCGGTTACCCATAACCTGACACTATGAAAGTTCTTAAAACTCAGACGCTGCGCGGACCCAATTACTGGAGTATTCGATACGGAAAGCTGATTGTCGTTCGACTCGATCTAGAAGATCTTGCTGAGCGGCCTTCTGATACTATCGACGGCTTTTATGAGGGTTTGGTCGCAGCGCTGCCTAGTTTAGTAGAGCACTTTTGTTCTCCGGGTATGCGAGGTGGATTCTTGAGCCGTATAGAGACAGGCACGATGATGGGACACATCATTGAGCATGTGGCGCTGGAGCTGCAAACCCTAGCGGGTATGTCTGTTGGATTTGGCCGTACTCGTGAAACTGACGATCCTGGGGTCTATCAAGTTGTATTTCAGTACGAAAATGAAGCTGCTGGCCGCTATGCCGCTAGAGCCGCACTGAGGCTGTGCGAGAGCATTGTAGAGACTGGCTCGTATCCGGCATCTGAAGTTCAAAAAGATCTCGAAGATTTAAGAGAGTTGCGCGCGGCGGCAGCGCTGGGACCGAGTACCGAGGCGCTGGTGCGCGCAGCCCAAGTGCGCAACATTCCCTGGCTAGAGCTAGATGTTCGGAATCTTTTACAGTTTGGCTACGGTGTTCATCAAAAGCGAGTTCAAGCATCGCTGACTTCTCACAGCAATATCTTGAGCGTGGAGCTAGCCTGTGACAAAGAAGCAACCAAGCGAATGCTGGGCAATGCTGGTATCCCAGTGCCAAAAGGGACAGTAATCTATTCTTTGCGCGAGCTAGAAGATTCGCTGGAATATTTAGGTGGCTATCCGATTGTGATTAAGCCGTTAGATGGCAATCATGGCCGAGGTATTACGCTCAATATCAACTCGTGGGAGCAGGCGGAAGCTGCCTATGACCTAGCGCGTGCGGTGTCTGATGGGGTGATTGTCGAACACCATTATCAGGGCCGAGACCATCGCATACTGGTGGTGAACAACAAGATGGTGGCTGTGGCTGAGCGAGTGCCTGCCCATGTTGTTGGTAACGGTGTCGACACTGTCGAGCGGCTAGTTGAACGAGAGAACGAAGATCCTCGCCGCGGTGAAGGCCACGATAACCTTCTGACCGCAATCAAGCTAGATCGGATGAGTGACAAGCTGCTAGAGTCACAGGGCTTTACGTTAGATACAGTCCTAAGGGAAAACGAGATTTGCTACTTGAGAGCGACTGCTAACCTGAGTACAGGGGGCATCGCGATTGATCGTACTGATGAGATCCACCCAGAGACTATTTGGATTGCCGAGCGCGCTGCTCAGATGTTGGGATTGGATGTGGCGGGAATCGATGTGGTGACCACGGATATCTCTAAGACGCTGGCCGTTGCTGACGGTGTGATTGTGGAGGTCAATGCTGCACCTGGGCTGCGAATGCACGTTGCGCCCAGTCAGGGCGTTGCCCGCAATGTGGGTGCGCCTATCCTAGATATGCTGATGCCGCCTGATCAGCCGAGCCGTATTCCGATTGTGTCGATCACTGGAACTAACGGCAAGACAACTACAACTAGACTAACGGCGCACATCTTTCGTCAGGTATATGAAACGGTAGGTTTTACCACCACAGATGGCATCTATATTGGCAATCATCTGGTTGAAAAAGGTGATACGACGGGTCCGCAGAGTGCGCGAATGATCTTGGAAGATCCGACGGTTGAGATGGCCGTGCTCGAGACAGCTCGGGGTGGGCTGCTTCGTTCTGGTTTGGCATTTGAGCAGTGCGATGTAGGGATTGTGCTAAACGTAGCGGCGGATCATTTGGGCATTGGTGATATCAATACAATTGACCAGCTGGCGAAGCTCAAAGCCGTCGTAGCTGAGTCGACGGCTGCTGATGGCTACACTGTGCTGAATGCAGATGATGAGCGAGTCGCGGCAATGGCCAACCAGGTACAGGCAAAGGTGGCTTACTTCTCGATGGACCCTGCTAATCCTTTGGTGCGATCGCATCTTGCCAATGGCGGTATCGCTGCTGTCTACGAGGAAGGCTATCTCTCAATTATTCAACAGGACTGGCTGCACCGGATCATCAAAGCTGACTTGGTACCGCTGACTATGGGCGGACGAGCCCCCTTCATGATCGCCAATGCGCTAGCCGCTAGCTTGGCTGGATTTGTACAGGGTGTAAAGATAGAACAGATCCGCGCTGCCCTTCAGAGCTTCCAGCCGTCGGCTAGCCAGATTCCGGGTCGGATGAATCTATTCAATATGGGTCGCTATCACGCGCTGGTGGACTACGCTCACAATCCAGCCGGGTATGAGGCCATTGGTAGCTTTGTGAAAAACTGGCCGGGGCCTTCGATTGGCGTAGTGGGCGCGCCGGGCGATCGCAGAGACGAAGACTTTGTTGAACTCGGTCAGCTATCGGCTGAGATCTTTGATCAAGTGGTGATAAAAGAAGACCATGACAGGCGAGGACGCTCACCTGGTGCTGTGGCCGCGCTCATCGAACGGGGGATTTCACATGTGGATCAAAATCAGCTAGCTAGTAACTTTTCTTATCGCATTGAGCTAGATGAAGCTAGCGCAGTCAGTTACGCTTTGGATAATGCTCCAGATGATGGTTTGGTCGTTATTTTGCCAGAGAGCGTTAGTCAGGCAATCTCGCTAATTTCTACGAAAGGTCCTGTGTCTGAGGGATTCACGCCTGCGAACTCGTCTAGATCTACTCCACGGTCGTCTCAATCAGCATCTGATGGTGGTGGACTCTCAGAAGATCTCAATAACACTCGTTCGAAGGAGCTTCAGCTTTTTAACGGTGCCACAGCTTCTTCTTTGCGGTAGATCTTTTGTTGTTCTTTGGCCAATGTTTTCGAGTTCGTCGGTTATGCATCGGCCTGACCGCTGCTGACCAAATTGATCGAGAGTCCCCTACGCTTGACAGCTTGTTGAATGTGGCTGAATGTGACGGTTTTAGCCTGTTTGGACTGAGCGATCGCAACTGCTGCTTGAGCGATCGCGTTTAGCTCGCCGCCGCTCAGCTTCAGCTGTGTGGCCAGGCTCTCCCAGTTGATTTGGTCGCTACAGGCAATCCCGTTAAAGGACTGCCGTAGCAGCGTCTTTCGAGACATCTTATGGGGTAGTGGCAAGGTCGAAATCACATCTATTTGCTGTCGCCAGCTCGCCTTTATGGTGTGCAAGTAGCGAGCGCTAAACAGTGTCAAGCTTGGTGCACTCAGCCTTTGATGCAGCCACTGTCGCAGGGCCGCTGTCGGTAGCTTAGCGTTTCGCCCAAACCAAATAGAGGCCGACTTTATCAGTAAGACTGGATAGCGATCCGCATCGAGCGTGATCAGGACAGAAAAGGCGTCGTCAGGATGGACCTGTTCGAGATCGATTTCGCATAGTGGCTGGCGGATGGAGTTGGTGATCGCACCCGCTGCCATGGTCTTGCCTGTGCCCATTGCCCCTACCAGCAGGGCCGTATGTCCGGTTTGACTGCGCGTTAGCAGGCTAGCAGAGGCTTGTTGGCACAGCGTTTGCAACTGCGAAACGATCGGAGCCGGTAGAATAAGCTGATCCCAGGACACTTCTGGCTGATAAATTTTGACCGCACGGGTGGCGGCAGTCGGCGCAGGCAGTGCCAAGACTGGCTCAGGCTCGGGAGTCGCTAGTCGCTCGAACAGCACTTGCTGATCGGGTTTTTCTGCTAGCAAGTAATTGACCCATTCTTCATTGAGCTGTAGGTAGCTGCTCAGCCGAGTAGTCGCGGGCGGTGATACGTAGCGCAGAATCTGTCTATCAATCAGCGATTGGGGTGCCATCAGGCTGGCTCTAGCCCGACGCCGTTCTAGATCATTGCGACACAGCAGCCGCAGTGCTAGATCGAGCATCGGTAAATCGGACGCGCTTTTACTCTCTTCGCCTGTCTGTAAAAAGTGATAGAGCTGACCGTAGCGCCGACTGACCTCGGGGGCTAGCACCATCAGAATGAGGTTTTTTTCAAACAGCGTCAGGTTCAGATAGTGGCGCAGAGAAGGCAGTGCTAACACTACGCTCTCTTCTGCTGTCAGTTTGATCCGGTTTTCTAGCTGACTTTGGTAGCCAGCCGTTTTGCGCTGGCGCGGTGTCGGGATCACGTGGCAGTCGTCGTAGGCAGGATTGGGAACTAGAATGACACCTTTCCACCAGTGGCTGCTGACTGTATCAGCTTTGGTTGTTGCAACTTTGCGAACTTCTTTGGTTTCTTTTTTTTGGCGGGCGATCGCCAGCATCAGCAATCTATCTAACCAGGCTAGCTCCGTTTTTAGGTAGGCCCAGTTGTCTGCAAATGGCATCATATCAACGCCCATTCTCAATCCGCCGAATAAATTCCAAAGGAAGCCCGTCCGTGTCTGCAATGAAGGCGACCTCGTAAACATGATCGCCAATTTGCTGCTGCTGCGGCTCCAATAAAATGCTGAGCTGCCCGCCTGTTGCCTGAGTCTGTGTACGTAGGCTCCCCAACCAGTCTGGCAAACTCTCAACTTGCCCGGTTAGATCAAAAGACAGGTGATAGTACCCCGTGTAGTGCTCATCGATAAACGCATCTAGGGCTGGTCTAGGCTCGGGTACTTGTATTAGCTCGATGCGACCGTTCAACCCGGTCATCCAGCAGGCCAGCGTGATCCCAGCTGTGAATCGAGTTTCGAGTTGGAACCCTAGCCGTTCGTAGAATGCGATCGCCTGATGAATATCCGCCGTTTTAATCGAAGCGTGGTGCATGGAAAGTTATGGGCCAGTGAATTGGTCAGCTAACTAATCAAACATCTTTAGATAGCGGTATTGAGTAGGCACACCCGGTTCCTTTTCCAAATCAAAATTGACCACCGCCCACTGAGGCGTTACCGAAGCAGGTTCACTAAAAGTTACTGGCAGCCCGTATAGCTTTGGACTTTTTTCATGTCCTGGACTTTGCCACGGTGCGCCGTGCTCTAGATATGGGCTCATCAGCTGCTGATAGCGCTCGGCAATGATTACTTTGGTTGCACGAAAGCCCTGTGTATACAGTCGGTCTAGCTCCTCATGAATCTCAAACCGAATGCCGTCTGGATGGGTGTGTTGCCGATACCACCTATCTTCCCAGCGCCGCCAGTGTCGCCCTGATTGCACATGAACCAGCTCTTCAGTCTTGGGATTAGCTTCAAATGCGCCGTGACGAGAGCACAGATAGCTATCAGTTAGCACGAGGGCTGGAATGATCTGGCGGCAGTGAGGACAGCGGACTTCCGGGCCGAATATGGGATATTGAGAGGCGGAGCCTAGCATCAAAAGTCTCTATCGCTGAATGTTTGGGCAGCTGAATATTTAGGCTGAGTAATCGATGGTAACAGTCTAAAGCTATATACTAGTCGACTTACTGTAGCTAGCGAGGCGATCGCACAAATTCAACTATGTCCTTGTCAGAGCCTTCTGTTAATCAAAGCTGGAACACATCTGTAGAGCGCTCGGATGTAGAGCGCTCGGATCTGAGCGCCGCTAGCTTTGTTGCCGCTAACGCTACTGTAGTTGGCAATGTAGATATCTGCCAGGGTGTCAGTATCTGGTACGGCGCTATCATCCGAGGCGATGTAGAAGCCATCAAAGTGGGTGAGCATACCAACATTCAAGACGGCGCGATCATCCACGGCGATCCGGGCCAGCCTACGATTCTAGAAGCTTACGTCACGGTAGGGCATCGCGCTGTCATTCATAGCGCTCACATTGAATCGGGCTGTCTGATTGGGATCGGTGCGATTGTTTTGAACGGTGTTCGAGTCGGCAGCGGCAGTATCGTCGGGGCGGGCGCGGTAGTCAGCAAAGATGTGCCACCGCGATCGCTCGTTGTCGGTATCCCCGCCAAGGTCCGCCGTCCCGTCTTAGAAGCAGAAGCCGCAGAGCTAATCGAACACGCAAAAAAATACGAACAGCTAGCAATAGCCCATGCAGAGATTAGCCTTTAAACTCATCCTTCCGCCTTCATCCCTCCGCCTTCTCTTCCATGCCTGCTAGATTTTTCACTCCCGATCTAACGCTTCAAACTCAGCTTGAACAAATTCTGGACACTGTCTGGGAGACCTACCCTACTCTCGCTCAAAACCAAATTGCGCTTACCTGGATTACCTATCGCCCGCCCTATCGAATAAATACAGGCGGAGCCCTTAGCGCTGAAGAATTTTGGGAATATCAGCCCGAAGGCATCAGCTACCGAGGCGTAGAGCTGGTCGAACCGGGTAAGCTGGTGCATTTATTTTATCTAGTGGCTGTCCACGTTTGGCTAGAGCAGGGCATGGTTCAACCTGCTGCGGATACTGAACGGGCGCTAACCAGTATGATTCGAGGCGGTAGCCATGACGCTGCTAGCTACCTAGTTGATGTTCTCAGCGGTGTTTCTAGTGGTCCTGTATTGCCCGAAGGCCCAATGACGACGTGGCAGTCTCAGCGCAACATCATCAACCGGTACTTCACCCAGCTAGGCTGGCCAGAGCTGCGATCTATCAACGTCAATCAGAAAACCTGGCAGGAAGGGCCTTATGGTAGGGAGCGCGTGTCCTTTGGCAAAACATTTGAGAACCGGAATCGACTGACTGCAGAGGCGATCGCGCGGCTGCTACACAGCATCATCGGCGGCGTATCGGTGACTAGTCCCCGGTCTCAATCCATGATGGACCTACTTCAGGCTCAGCCGGAATTGTCAGCTCGTATCGGTCTACCAACTGCTGCATCGCCTACCATCAAAAGCTGGCAGATTACCGCTATAAACGCTCAAATTAGCCACAGTATCGCTTATGTAGAGGCAAAAGGCATCCATCCTTATTTGCTGACGGTTTTGACTGAGAACGCGGCTGATGCTGGCACTCAAGATGTGGTTTCGCTAGTCAATCGGCTGGTTTTTGAGCGATCGCAACTCAACTTTGAGGCTGCCAATGCTCAGCTGCCAACGCCTAATAGCTAGTGCCAAGTGACTCCCTACTCATCTGGGTCATCATCGTCGTCCAACCGTCCTGGCAGCGCCTGCATCTCCGCTTTCACTGCTCGCGCCGCTGCTAAAATATCTTGCTCAGCGCCGCCTAGATAGAGTCTGCCAAAGCTGCCGATCGCGGATATCTGTAGGATGTTGATGAAGGCCGCTTTTTCAGCTTCGTTGGCAGCGAGAGCGGCGTAGGCAGCGGGCTGGCATTCCATCACGTACAGCGTCTCCCCAGCTAAAATCATATTGCCTCGACGGGTGCGGTTGACCAACTGCACATGATGCGGATCGAGGTTGCGAATTACCTGGTTAGAAAGGAGCTCTGGCTTGAGTGCGTCTTTTCGCTGAAGCCCTAAGTAAGTAAGTATGGCGCGTCCGGCAGCTTTTACTTCGCCTTGGCTGCCATGAATTTCTAAGACGCCGTACAGTCGCTCTACTACCTGTACGCCAGGACGCACAACTGCGGATTTTAGAGCGACATCGGTGATCCGGTTGATTTCGATCCCTGGCGATACCTCAATCCAAAGCGAAGCGTCTCCTGGTAACGGCAGGAAACCGATAGATACGGTGCCAATATAGGCGGCATGCTGAGGCTGAAGATTGTCTAAATATACGTAGCTACGAAGTTCTACACCCAAGGCTCGTGCAAAGATAGTTTAAGTCATGAGGCTGAGGTCGCTTCAGCCAATTGACGCAACTTCGCGCCAACATGCCCCAATCATAGGCTTTTACGGCTCAAGTTATTCATTTTTTGTGCAGAGTGGGCAGTAGCCGCTAGAATTGTCCGTAAATTCACACATCAACTAAACTTCATTTATGAAGGATGTGTGAACACAGCTGCCTGCGTATCACAGAAGTCTGAAGAAGTCACCTCTCTGCGGCTGCTTATGGCTTTTGTCTAAAGTCTTAGAGCGCTTGGTGTCAGATGCTTTCAGACACCAGGGGGGCTACCCTGCGGAACTCAAATAACACTGCAAATAAAGTTCACCACTTATACGCTCACAGAATTTCAGTCAGATCCGGAAAGATTAATGTGAGTTTTTGAAATTCGTCACTTAAGCAACTTAAACACTATGCGTTCATTGAAGAAAGCTAAGTCCGCTATCGCTGTTATGAGCAACATCGACCGCAACCAGCCTGATGAACTGACCACCCCCGAACAACATGAGCATCCTGATCGCGACCTGATGTGTTTGGTCTTTGCCGATGGGTCTACTGCTACCGTCCAAACTCAGTCTAACGGCAACTAGTCTGAGTACTTGACTCATACGCTCTATAAAAGGGCATAGTCAGAAAAAGGGCATAGTCAGAGCATGAGTAGATTAGCTGCTGTTCGTCGGCTGGGTCGGTCTGTCGCTGAAAGTGGGCTTAGCTTTTTCTTGAGTCAGGGGTGTGCGGTGTGCGATTGCCCTGGACATCGTTCGGTTTGCCTAGACTGTCAGAGGCAAATTCAAGATCTGGTCAATCACTATGAGGGCTGGACGATAGATCCTGAGCATCCTTTGTTGATAGGAGCGCTCGGACCTTATGGCGGTGCGATCAAGCAGGCGCTACGCGCTTTGAAGTACGAACGCAGGCGAGAAGTCGGCAGTGCTTTTGGTATGGCTTTGGGTAAGCAGTGGCTACAGCAACAGACTCGTGTGGGAGTGAGGTCTCGGCCTTTGTACGCACTGCCGATTCCATTGCATCGTCATCGACAGGCGCAAAGGGGCTACAACCAGGCGGAGGTGATTGCTCGTAGTTTCTGTCAGATTAGTGGGTTACCTTTGCTGGCTGACGGGTTGAGCCGTGTGGAGGATACACTGCCTCAGTATCAGCTGGGGCTGAAGGCTCGGCAGGAAAATTTGAAGGGTGCTTTTAGGGTGGGTCGCTCGCTGCAGCAGATTGGTAAGCGGCTAGGAAGTATGCCTGAGGTGCTGCTGGTTGATGATATCTACACCAGTGGGACAACGGCGCGGAGTGCGGTGGATGTTTTAAGGCGATCGCGCGTCCCTGTGGTGGGGATGGTTGCTGTTGCTAGAGCAATTGGTGACTGAGCTTAAGGAAGACTAGACTCAGGAAAACTAGACTCAGGAAGACTGGATTCAGGAAGTGGATTCTGTAGCGGTGGGAGCCGGTTGTGGTCGAAACTCTTCTAGGGCAGCGAAGGCACTGTTGGGATCGAGTCCGGTAATCTGACGAAATTGGCTGCGGGTCAGACTAATGGTCTGTGTGCTTTGCTGCTGTTCGATTTGCCATTGTTTGATTTGCTGGTGTGCGATCGCGAGGAATGGCACTCCCTTTTGCATAGGGATAGTTAGCCAGCTCTTAATCAAAGTGTCGACTAGGGCAAGCTCGATTAGCCCATGTGGATACTGATGGAGTAGCTCTCGAAGATAAGTCTCGAAGGCTTTAGGTTCGCTGCTAGCGAGTAAGTAGCTGTCAACGATATGCTGAACGCGCTGCTGATTAATGCGTTGCTGTAGGTTTTGTTGCGTTTCCTGACTGTGTTCCTGCTGTGATTCCATAGTTTGATGGCCGGATTTGGTGGCTAGATTCTGATAGCCAGATTGGATGGCGAAGCTGTGAGGTTGGGCAACTAGCAGAAAATGGGATGACGTTCGTCGATACATCCTTACTCAGAGATTTTATACTTTTGATAGGTTTAAGTTTGCTTTGCTTCACATAGCGCAAACTGAACCAAACTGCGACGGTGTAAGAAAGCTTTAGATCTGCCAGCGGCTCGATAGGAGGCTGATTTTTTTGTGGATGCGACTTTGGTGCTGCGGCGAGGACGACTGGTGGATGGATCGGTGGTAGATATTGCGATCGCCCATGACAAAATTGTTGCGATCGACACCGATCTACCAATCACAGCGCCCACTGAGTTAGATATTACAGGCCAGTTAGTCATTCCGCCGTTTGTAGAATCGCACATTCATTTAGATTCGGCGATGACGGCGGGAGAGCCTCGGTGGAATGAGAGTGGAACGCTATTTGAAGGAATTGATATCTGGCGGGAGAGAAAGGCGAGCCTGACGGCGGCAGATGTCAAGCATCGAGCAATTCGGACGCTGAGGCAGCAGGCTAGTTACGGCGTTTTGTTTGTGCGTAGTCATGCTGACGTGAGTGAACCGGGCCTAGTGGCTTTGAAGGCGCTGCTAGAGGTGAAAGCGGCGGTGAAGGACTGGATGACTTTGCAGGTGGTGGCGTTTCCGCAAGATGGACTGTATGGCAGTCCTGGGAATGAGGCTTTGATGGAGGAGGCGCTGCGGTTGGGAGCGGATGTGGTAGGGGGAATTCCTCACTACGAGCTGACTAGGGATGATGGGGTGCGTTCTGTTCTCAAAATTTTTGAGCTGGCGCAGCGGTATGAGCGGCTGATTGATATTCACTGTGATGAGATTGATGATCCGCAGTCGCGGTTTCTGGAAGTGATGGCGGCTGAGTGTATTCGCAGTGGGCTGAGCTCGGAGGTGACGGCGAGCCATACGACGGCGTTTGGCTCATATGACGATGCGTATGCGCTGAAGCTGATGGGGATTTTGCGGCGGGCGCGGCTGAATTTTATTGCGAATCCGCTGATTAATATTACTTTGCAGGGGCGGATGGATACTTATCCGAAGCGGCGGGGGGTGACTCGGGTGAAGGAGCTTTGGCAAGGCGGGCTAAATGTGAGTTTGGGTCATGACTGTGTACAGGATCCTTGGTATAGCTTGGGGACGGGGAATCTGCTGTCGGTGGTGGAGATGGCGGTGCATGTGTGTCAGATGACGGGGCAGGCAGAGGTGGATGCTTGTTTTGACATGGTGACGAGTGGTGGGGCGAGGACGCTGAATTTGGGGGAGGGGTATGGGATCGCGGTGGGGCGACCTGCGAATTTGGTGGTGTTGGATGCGAGGGATCGGTATGAGGCGATTTTGGAGCGGGCGACGGTGAGGTGGGTGATTTCCCGGGGGAGGGTTTTGGTGGAGACGGTGCCGTCGGTGGTTCGGTGGTCGGATAGCCCTGAATTCTAAGAATGCTTAGAGATTAAGAGGCAAGACGACAAGATTGGGGATTTCCTCCCCATGCCCCTCCTCTGCTTGGAGTCGTTACATCCTGCTTGGGGGCCCGGGCTCCCCCAAACCCCCCGAAAGGGGTTTCTGGAGGAGATTTGATAGAAATCGGTTGGGTGAGGAGGTTGGTGGGTTTATTGGGTTTTCTATGCTGCGAATGCGGGGCATAGGCTTGGTTGGTGGTCTATCATGAAGAAATGTTGTTGCGGGTTTTTGCGTAGACTGAACCTTGCCTGGATCTCTCATATCGCACTTTACTAATGCCTCCTTCAAAAAAGAAATCGAATCGGGATCAGTCTGCTACGGAAGGTACGGCTGGGGTAGAGAAAACTAAGACGAAGAAGGCTGCGACGAGGAAAACTAAGGGGGTGACGGCGGACAAGGCTTCGACGAAGAAGAAAGCTAAGAAAGTTGCGCCTGCTTCGAATGGGCATGTGTCGCTAGACGGGCCGATGGATGGACCAGATGATCTGGTAAATGCAAAGAATTTGATTCGGATTAGTGGGGCTAGGCAGCACAATCTGAAGGATATTAGTCTCGATTTGCCGCGAGATAAGATGGTTGTGTTTACTGGGGTTTCGGGCTCTGGGAAGTCTTCGCTGGCGTTTGATACGATTTTTGCGGAGGGGCAGCGGCGGTATGTGGAGTCGCTGAGTGCCTATGCTCGCCAGTTTTTGGGGCAGGTGGATAAGCCGGATGTGGATGCGATTGAGGGGCTGAGTCCGGCGATTTCGATTGACCAGAAGTCTACGTCGCATAATCCCCGTTCTACGGTGGGGACGGTGACGGAGATTTATGATTATCTGCGACTGCTGTATGGGCGGGCGGGGCAGCCGCACTGTCCAATTTGTGGCCGGTCGATTTCGCCGCAGAGTATTGATCAGATGGTGGATCGGGTAATGGAGCTGCCGAATGGGACGCGGTTTCAGCTGTTGGCTCCGGTGGTGAGGGGGAAAAAGGGGACGCATCAGAAGCTGCTGTCGGCGCTGGCGGCGGAGGGGTTTGTGCGGGTGAGGGTGAATGGTGAGGCGCGTGAGCTGGGTGACAATATCGAGCTGGATAAGAACAAGAAGCATGATATTGAGGTTGTGGTTGATCGGCTGGTGAAGAAGGACGATCTGCAAGAGAGACTGGTGGATTCTCTGGCGACGGCGCTGAAGCGTTCGGAGGGGGTGGCTATCATTGATGTGCTGCCGGATCGCGATGGGAACAAAAAGGGGGAGGTGCCGGAGGAGATTGTTTTTTCGGAGAATTTTGCCTGTCCGGAGCATGGGGCGGTGATGGAGGAGCTCTCGCCGCGGCTGTTTTCTTTTAATTCGCCGTATGGGGCTTGTCCGAATTGTCATGGATTGGGGAGTTTGCAGCGGTTTTCGGAGGAGCTGGTGGTGCCTGATCCGAATGTGCCGGTCTATGCTGCGATCGCCCCCTGGTCAGAAAAAGACAACACCTACTATTTTTCTCTGCTCTATAGCGTCGGTCAGGCGTTTGGTTTCGAGCTACAGTCCACCTGGGCCAGCCTAGAAGAGTCTCAAAAAGAAGTGATTCTACATGGCTCAAAAGAGAAAATCTACATAGAAACAGATTCTCGCTACGGTACAAATAAGGGCTATCATCGCCGCTACGAGGGCGTGCTGCCGATGCTAGAGCGCCAGTATAAAGAGGCATCTTCTGAAACTTATAAACAAAAGTTAGAGAAATATCTAGTCGACCAAACCTGCGAAGTCTGCAATGGCGCTAGGCTAAAGCCAGAGGCGTTGGCGGTGAAGATTGGGCCGTACAACATCAAAGATTTCACGAGTGTTTCGGTGCGAGAATGTCGCGACAGAGTGTATGAGCTAGTTGGTGAAAACGGCGAAGCGCCCAAGCTGACTAAGCGACAAATGGCGATTGGTGAACTCGTACTCAAAGAAATTAAGGCCCGTCTGACTTTTCTTTTGGATGTTGGCCTCGACTATTTGACGCTAGATAGAACAGCCCGCAGCCTTTCGGGGGGCGAGGCTCAGCGAATTCGTCTAGCTACCCAAATCGGCGCGGGGCTTAGCGGCGTGCTCTACGTTTTGGACGAACCCAGCATCGGCCTTCATCAAAGAGATAACGACCGATTATTGAATACGCTGCAAAGGCTAAAGAGTCTGGGCAATACCCTGATTGTTGTAGAGCATGACGAAGACACCATGCGAGCGGCTGACTATCTTGTAGACGTTGGTCCTGGTGCGGGCGTTCACGGTGGGCAGATTGTTGCTCAAGGTCAGCTAGAAGACATTTTGAACTGCGAAGAATCGCTGACTGGGGCCTATCTTTCTGGGCGAAAGAAGATTGATACCCCGGCTGAGCGTAGACCTGGTAACGGACGCAGCATTCAAATCCGCAACGCCCATCTCAACAACCTGCGCAATCTAGATGTAGACATTCCTCTAGGCAAATTCGTATGTATTACAGGTGTCTCTGGCTCTGGTAAATCCACCTTAATCAACGAACTGCTGTATCCGGCCATTCGTCACTACTTTGGCAGTAAGATTCCGCATCCAAAAGCGATGGACCCGATCAAAGGTCTAAAAGCTCTAGATAAAGCAATTGTGATCGATCAGTCTCCTATCGGGCGGACACCGCGGTCAAATCCTGCTACCTATACCGGAATCTTTGATGTTGTTCGCGATTTGTATACCGAAACTATCGAAGCAAAAGCACGCGGCTATAAGCGCGGTCAGTTCTCTTTTAATGTTAAGGGTGGACGCTGCGAAGCCTGTGGTGGACAGGGTGTGAACGTGATTGAGATGAACTTTTTGCCGGATGTGTATGTGGTGTGTGATGTGTGCAAAGGAGCGCGCTACAACCGAGAGACTTTGCAGGTGAAGTATAAAGGGAAGAACATTGCTGACGTGCTGGAAACGACAGCAGAAGAAGGGCTGAAGTTTTTTGAGAATATTCCGAAGGCGGCGAGTCGATTGCAGACGATGGTGGATGTGGGCTTGGGCTATGTAAAGCTGGGGCAGAAGGCGCCGACGCTCTCAGGCGGTGAGGCGCAGCGGATGAAGCTGGCGAGTGAGCTAGCGCGAAGGTCTACGGGAAAGACACTGTATCTGATTGATGAGCCGACGACGGGACTGTCTTTTTATGATGTGCACAAGCTGTTAGACGTGGTGCAGCGGCTGGTGGACAAGGGCAATTCGGTGATTATGATTGAGCATAACCTGGATGTGATTCGCTGCTGTGACTGGGTGATTGATCTGGGGCCGGAGGGAGGCGATCGCGGTGG
>JBCCOH010000038.1:0-38972 GCA_039111275.1 Cyanobacteria bacterium P01_D01_bin.1
GCCGTAGCCACCTAGAATGGGAATGCCGACGATTTCGTAAAAGTCTTCTAGGTAGTCGGCAATCGAGCCACCGCCGCTGACGAGATAGTCGACTTTGCCGCCCATGGCTTCGCGAATTTTTGAGAAGACGATGCGATCGCCAATCTGATAGATCGGCCATAAGTAAGCCAGCTTCAGGGTCGCCGCCAGCTTCTGACCGCCGGAACTAGTCAGGTTGTCTAATCGTAGGCCCGCTAATGTTCGTCTAGCCGTGATGTACTCCTGACCTTTTTCTAAAAAGAAGCGAATCAGCTTTTGCTTACTCTCTGGCTGGCTCTGGAACTGCTTTTGCACGCCGTCATAAATCGACTCCCACAGCCTGGGCACGGCTACCATGTACTGCGGACTGTGCTCTTTGAAGTCTTTTTTGACGGTGCGGATGTTGGTATAAATTTGCGTACAGCCTTGGGAAAGTACGAAATATTCAAAAGATCGCTCATAGCAGTGCCAGATTGGCAGAATGCTCAAGACTTTTTGCTCGGGGCCAACGTTGACGACGCTGCTAGCGCCAGCAATCTGTGAGAGTAGGTTGCTTTGGCTGAGCATGACGCCTTTGGGCATGCCAGAGGTGCCAGAGGTGTACATCAGTGTGGCGGTGCGACCACGCTCAAACTGAACTGGCGTTGGGGTCCCTTTCTCAGCACCTAGCGCCATCAGATCAGAGAAATTCAGCAGTTTGGCACCACCTAGATCGGCGTCTATCTCTGCGGCTTCATCAGTTAGCAGGATGATGAAGCGCAATTTTGAATCACTCAAGCCTTCTTTGAGCTTGTCTAGCACGCTGATGTCTTGAACGATCAGGCCAGTGCTGTCGCTGTTGTTTAGGATAAAAAGCAGCTCGGCTTTATCTGCGCTGGCACCGCGAACTGCGTCAATCGCGCCCGCTGTCATAATGCCTTGGTCCGCCACCATCCAGCGGGGACGGTTTTCTGAAAAGAGGGCGATTGCCTCGCCAGGGGCTACGCCTAGCTGCTGCAATCCGGCAGCGAACTGGGCGATCGCGGTTGCCAGCTCAGCGTAGGTGTATTTGGTTTCTGGCTGAGTGTGCGGGTCGTACAGCGCTAGGTGATCGGCATATTTCGCTGCGACGATTGGCCAAACTTCTGGGATAGCGGTGACTTCGCCATAGTTGATGGCCTTGGCGCGATTGATCTTTTCCTGTTCGTGCAGCGTGGCGCTCATGTGCAGATCTCCCCGGAATATCGGCTATTACTTGACCAGACTAGTCTTGGACTAGATCAAGCAATACTACTCAATACAAAGAATACCTGGATTCTTGTCACCCGTATATTAAGGATGTGACTATTAAGGATGTGACGGACTTTTTTGTGATGGCGGTTTACCATAACGCTTAAGCTAACTTTACGTACGTCACTATCAGGGCATCGTTTTTCATATGGTGGCAGATTTATTCAGCGCCTTCGGTTCTAGTCTCCAACAGTCGTCTTCGATTGGGCTGATGGCAGTCGCTGGTTGGAGTCTTAGAGACTGGGGGACTCAGCTGCTGTGGGCTGTAATTGCTATTTTTATCGTCGAGATGGTCCGAGACTTCTACCACTTTCTTAGCCATCAGTGGGCGCCGCTGCAGCGTCTGCACAATTGGCACCACCGCGCCTACAAGAAAGATTTTTCCCCGATTAGCACCGATGTCTATCGCAAAGCGCAGCTCTATAACGATGCGCCAGAGTCTATCTTTATGATTGTTGTGATGGCGATCGCGGCTATAGTCACCCGTACGCCTGGGCTATGGATGGGCGTGATCTATGCCATTGGCTTTCTGGTATCTGCTGTAATGCGATCGCGTGGCCTGTTTAGCGCGACCGATCTTACCCATGAACCTGGCCCACTGACAGATATTCCCGGCTACTGGCGAGTCAATCGCACCTATCACTGGCGACATCACTTCGACGATACCAACGCCTACTATGCAGGGCTTTTCCCCATTAGCGACAAGCTTTTAGGCACTGCCCTTTCTCTCAAAGGAAAATCTGTTGCAGTTACGGGCGCTTCTGGCACATTAGGTAGTGCTTTAGTTCGAGCGCTTGCTAAAGCAGGCGCAAAACCCATTGCGCTGACCACTTCAAACCGCGCCGAGATTCCGGGGGCGGTCAAAACGCTCTCTTGGCAAGCTGGGCAGGAAAGTGAGCTAAGAGAATTTTTTCAAAAAGTAGATATCTTGATTGTCAATCATGGCATTAACGTCATGGGGGAAAAGTCTCCTAGTGCGGTCCATCAATCTCTTGAGGTCAATGCGCTGTCTGCATGGCGACTGATGGAGACTTTTTTGGAGACTGTGGACAATCGCACGGGGAGCGCGACTAAAGAAGTCTGGATGAATACCTCAGAAGCGGAAGTGAATCCGGCCTTTAGTCCACTGTATGAGATTTCCAAACGGCTAATCGGAGATCTAATTAACTTGCGCCGCAGCGACTCGCCCTGTGTGATTCGCAAGCTAGTGTTGGGGCCGTTCAAGAGTAATCTGAATCCTTATGGGGTGATGAGCGCAGATGCGATCGCTCGCATCATCCTCTTTCTCGCCAAGCGCGATATCCGCAACATCATCGTCACTATCAATCCGCTGACCTATCTGCTTTTCCCGATCAAGGAAATCTCTCAGGCACTTTACTTCAAACTTTTCCTAAAAGGTAAGAAGCGAGAAAAGCGAGTGCGTGAAGCCATCGGTAGATCTTAGTTCTGCTAGCTTTAGTCGGCAAGCTGTTGTTCTATCGCCTGTACCCGCTGGTTGATCTCGATGACCAGTGTGGCTAAATTGTCGAACTGTTCTTGGGGTGTGGGCTCGTTGAAGATGTCAGCGGCGGGGCTCGGTGCAGCTGGGGACGCAGGTGAGCCGGGCGTGCGCGACTGGATTTGACTGATTTGGGTTTGGAGCGATCGCACCTGAAACTCTAGCTGCCGAATTCTCGACTCGTTGAGCGCGGATGACGCCTGCGCTGGGGTCAACCACATGCCAATCGCTAGCGAGATTAAAAAGGCCAAAGCCAGAGGTTGCCAGATTCTTCGGATCGTTCTCATGGGCGAGGTCTGACTGATTAGAAGGAAGCGGATTTCTCCATCATAGACGATTGATATTTTGGTGATCGCGTCTCACTTCTCTACTAGTCACTCTACTGACCACTATTGGCCAATAGAGTGGCCAATAGTGAACTGGTCGAACTTTACAACATCAGAATCCGGCTGACGAGTATCAAAGTAATAGCTGCTAATCGTGCCGTCGCCTGTGTCGAAGAGGGTAAAGCTCGTAATATCGTTGCTAGCAATGTAGGGTAGCGGTTCGCCATCGTCACCCTTCAAAGGCGCAATGTTTGGCACCACTGGCATGAGACCATTCGGATCGTTCAAGGCCGCGTAGTTTGACTGAAAGGGAATGAGATCGCCTGCTTTCTCAACTGCACTGTCTCTTGGCACCGGGCGAGGATTTCCCTCTAGATGCGCGCCATAGCTATTACCAACATTAGAAGTCTCTAGAAAATGCATACCTGTTCGACCGACGAACCGATTCCACAGATGGGAATGGCCGTAGAAGACTAGCTGCACGCCCGCTTGTTCTAGCAGGGGCGCCAGATCGCGAGTGATATAGTCTTCTTCCATTGGATATTCGTACTGCACTGAGCGCAAACTTCCGTCTTTGGCAAAATTCTTGACCATCACCGGATTAGTGAACGCTGGCACGATATTGCTGCCGAGCGTATGCGGCGGATGGTGCATCATCACAATTTTGTATTTCGCACTTTGAAACGCTTCGCTCGCTAGCTCTTGCTGAAGCCATTCGTATTGGGCGCTGCCTTTACTGATGTCCTCGAATATGTGCTGGCCATAGCCCCAGTCCGGCGGCGTCTCTAGGTCTGTTGCTTTTTCTCGATAGCTGCCTTTGATGTCTGGTCTGAGGCCGGGCGATCGCCATATCCGCGTCGCGTACAGACTCACCAGCCGCACATCTCCAAAAGTCGTTGCATAGTAGGTTTGCGTTTCTGTCCCGTTGGGTAGCTGAGCGGTGGGTAGCGAGAAAATTTCCTCGTAGGTTCGGGTGTTGTGGCTATGGTCCTCTAGCCAGTCATCTTGCTCTACGTCTTTCGGAGGTGGATAGAACTGCCTGACCAGCTGACGAGGCAGCGTGTGCTTGTACTGCTGATTGAGCGGCTCTGTTTCGGACACTCTGCCCATCACTTCGTGGTTGCCAATGGTTGGAAACAGCGGTGCGTGTTGAATAATCTCGCCGCCTTTGTAGACAGTCGTTGTTTCCCCTTTCGTCAGTGCGTACTGGGCGCGGCCTTGCAGTCCAGGGAAGAATGCCAGTCCTTTAGCTCCGTCAAACCATTCAGAAGCGCGATCTGGCACGTTTACCAAATCGCCTGCAAAAAATATGCCGTCTACTCGTCCGGCGGTTTCTTCTACCTTTTGCAGATTTGCTGGCACCATCTGTTTGAGCTGATGATCAGACGTTAGCAAAACTTTGCTCGGTGTGCCTACAGTCGGTGTTGGTGAGAGGGTAAAAAAGTCACTGCGTATTGCCTGTCCACTCGTCGGGATGCTCGTTACCCGGTAGGGAACCTTTTCGCCCGGTACTAGATTGCTGACGGTGGCCTCGTGTCGCCAAACTGGGCGGCGAGTCAGCTCGGTATAGGTCTGACCCTCTAGCTGAGAGGCGCTGTCCTCATAGGTCCGACTGAGTAGTCTAGTCGCAGCAGCGCTCTTATTCCCGTCGCCATATTCTACAAAGTGCTGGATTCCTTCAAACTCGGTAAACCAAACTACTTGCACAGAAGAGTCTGTGGGTAGCTGTAGAAACGGATCGGTTAATAGCTGTGGTTGAACGGGCTGTGGTTGAACGGGCATCGGCTGTGCAGAATCGAGCTGTAGTGGGTCAATTTCCTTTGCAGATGTGAGAGCTAGGTTCCGGGCTGGCATCTGGTCTGCGGCATGTCTAGATAAGCCGGGTCTCTGCATAGCTATCGAAGTGCATAAGCAGCACACTGCTAATACAAGCGTGAAGAACGCACGCGATTTTTTCATAGCCTATTACTCGCAGCTGATATTTATAAGCTTGTATTCATATTAGAGAAAAGCCTCCTGTAATAGCGATAGTCGGTTTGATAATGTATGGGAGATCACTATTAGGCTCGTAGGTTGGTTCACCTATTGACTATCGAGACCAAAGTCGTAGTCTTGAAGGAATAGTTCAATCAGGGATAGTTCAGTTGTGCAATTGGCAATCTGCTAGCTGCTGTCTTTTTTTGGTTGTGTCAATACTAGGGAATGATTTCTATCAGTACCAAACAGCCCACCAAAATAATGCGCTGGCTCAGTCCATTGCTTCTAGTGTCGTTAGGACTGCATGGGCTGGGCTTGTTGATCCCTGTACCGAGAAAGGCCGAAGTCCTAAATGAGCCAGAGGAGCTGTCGCTAGAGTCTATTCCGGTGTCGATGCTGCCTGCTGAGCCGCTGCCGGAGATGCCAGTCGTTGAGCTACCGCCGCCACCAGAACCAGATCCAACGCCTGAAATTTCTCTGCCTGCCCCCCCTGCTGTCAGTGCCTCGCCACCACCACCCGCAGTAGAAGCGCCACCAATCCAGCCTGAGCCCGAACCTACGCCATCACCTGAGCCAACGTCTGAGCCAGCATCTGAGCCAGTCACTTCAACTGAAGCTCTAGAGTCTAACAAGCCTATCAAACCCGACTCTCTAGAGCCTCAAGAGTTGCGCTCGGAAGGAACTCAAAGTGAGAATTTGGCCAGTTTCATGGCGTTCCAAACTATTGTTGCTGGGGTGGATGAGGAGATGATTGCGGACCCCATTAGAAGAGAGAACTACGAGCTAGATTATTTACAAGGCTTGTGTTTCCCTGATGTAGAGAGGGTAACTGGTTCTGTAGGTGTTATTTTCGATGGTGCGTCTCAGCTGTACGCAGCCAAAGCAATCACAAGTACTAGGATCGATGCGGTAGATGCAGCCGTAGAAAAATGGTTTGACTCTCTAAAGCAAGGTGAGAATAGTACTGCCGAGATAGAGACAACTTTTGACCAATCGCTTCACGAGTGGACTACCGAGAATGGACAGCAGTCAATAGATACCGAGAACAGTGGTTATAAAGCCTATACCTTCGAGATTGATGTGAACCTTTTGGATAATTGCTAGTGGGTTCACTCGTGTAGATAGACGTAGTAGAGATCAGCCGCCGCTAACGGGCGGAATTAGAACTAGCTCGTCGCCGTTTTTTAGTGGCGTAGAGGCGTCTGCAAACTGTAGATTAATGCCGAATCGGGTGAGATCTTTCCAATCAGAAAGCTTTGGATAGTCGGTGATGAGGCGATCGCGCACCCCTCCGGCCGTCGTTCCTTCTGGCAGGATCATCACCTTCTCAGATAGCCCTACCGTCTCTTGATACACAGCAAATAGCTTCAGGGTGATAGTAATTTCACTCATGATTCTCTAGTCTACGGCAGCTTTGTTTGCGGCAGCTTTGTTTGCGGCAGCTTTGTTTGCGGCGGCTTTGTCTGCGGCGGCTTTGTCCATTGCTGTCTTGTTTGCGGCTGTCTTCTCTGTTGCTGTCTTCTCTGTTGCTGCCTTCTCTGCGGCGGCTGCCTCTAGAGATTCTGCCAAACTTTTCAACAGGGCTCTCTCTTGGTAGGGTTTAGCAAAATAGGCAGTTGCGCCCAGATTCATGGCCAGGCTGCGGTGTTTGTCGCCGCTGCGAGAGGTCAGCATGGTAATGGGTATATTCTCGTATTTTTCGCTCGTCCTGAGCTTGGAAAGAAAGCTGTAGCCATCCATTCTAGGCATTTCTACATCGCAGACCACGCTGTCTATTTCTATGCCAGTTTCTAGCTTTTCGAGCGCGTCTTGACCATCCCTAGCTTCTATGACTTCGTATCCTGCTTTTTCTAGAGTCATCGCTAGTAGTCTACGTACGTTGATTGAGTCGTCGATTACTAGGAACTTGGCAGCGCGGCGGTCTTCTCTATTGGGTACGGTCTGTAGGCTGATGGGGTCGATCGCTCCGTTAACAACCGGGTTAGAATACAGCGCTTTGGCAGAGCGAATACCTGAACTTTCGCAGTTGACAATCCATCTGGCTAGCTCAGACAGGCTGACAATAGGAACAACTTTGCCATTCTCAAGAATTGTGCAGTTACTAAACCCTGTGGGCAAGGCGATTGGGCCTTCTACTCTGCGAACGGCGACTTCCTGCTCGCGCCAGGATCTATCTATCTGTAGGCCGATAAGCTGTTCTCCTAGATGAAATATAAGAACGCTGGGCGTGTCCATACTAGGAGGGGTCTCTAAACTATCTACTTGTCTAGGACAGTTGAAGGCTAGCCAGTCAGCCAGTCGAATCAGGCGGATGAATTTACCTTTGAAAGAAAAGACTTCTTTGCCGTCGGTGCGGTGGACGTCATCAGGATCGAGAATTGTGACTTCTTCGATCATATCGGTGGGCACCGCAATCGGAATGCGGTTGGCTTCGACTAGCATGATGCGAGTAATCGACAGCGTGTAGGGCACTGATAGGGTGAAGGTGGTGCCCTGGCCACTGTGGGTATCGACGCTGATATCCCCTCGGATTTGGGTAAGGTTGTTGCGGACGACATCCATGCCGACGCCGCGTCCAGAGAGCGCAGTAACCTGGTCAGAGGTGCTAAAGCCGGGCTCAAAGATTAAAGAGAGCAGTTCGGTTTTGCTAGCAGCGCTGAGCAGCTCGGCATCTAGGCCCATAGATTGGGCGCGATCGCGTATTTTCTCCAGCGCGATCCCATTGCCGTCGTCGCTCACCGTAATGATCGTCCGGTTGCTTTGATTAAAGGCCCGAATTGCAATCGTTCCGGTAGCGCTTTTTCCCTGATTCTCGCGGGTCTCTGGGGTTTCAATACCGTGGTCAAAGGCGTTTCGAACGATGTGCATAAGCGGATCGTTCAGCGCTTCTAGAATGTTGCGATCAATCAGCGTGTTCTCGCCTTCTAGCTGTAGCTGAACCGATTTGCCATGCTCCATTTCTAGTTCTCTTAGGGCTCTGGGAAAGCGGTTTGTAACATCTGAAAGTGGCCGCATTCGCAGCTGGTTGAGATTGCGCTGTAGATGACGGGCCGTACGATAGATAACGCGAGTAGTCTGTTCTGTCTTATCGACGCTTAGTTCTAAGTCGTCCGCGACTTCTTGAAGCTTGACCACCGATTCGACAATCTGGCGAAAAGGCAGGTGAGCATCGTTATAGCGGTCAAATTCTAGAGTGTCAAAGCCTTTGCGAAAGCCGGTATCAGCCGGGGTGCCTGATGGGTTAGCTAGAACACCCAGTGGGTCTGCTGCAGATGACTGGCGATTGCCTGCGGTCTGAGTTAGAGCTGGGCTAGTTAGAGCTGAGCTAGGCTGAGAGCCGTTAGACGACGTACCGCTGAGTAGAAACTGCGAGCTGGGCTGTTCGTAGAGGTCTTTGACATCGTCGTTAATTTCATCGAGCGATCGCAGCTTGCGACCAAGATTCTTGACGAGCGATCGCATTCGCTTCACCTCAGCCTCTAGCCGATTTCGTTCGATCGTCAGCTCACCAAAATGGTCATTGAGCTCATTTAGCTTGCGTACGGGTACCCGTACTGTATTATCGGCGAGATCGGGCTCGCTCGTCTGCGCTCTTGGCGTTTCTGAAAAGCGAAAGGCCGCGCCTGATTGTCCTAGTTTCTCTGCGCCTGATTGTTCATCTGCTGCCTCTTCAAAAATACCTGCAAAAGCATCGACCTCAGAGGCAGTATCTTCTGTCTCTGAGGTCTTTCCAACCGTTTCCTCAGATGTCTCTGCGGTCGTCTCCAAAAAGGGTTCATCGATTAAGGCGAACACATCTTCGACTAGGGCGTCATCTTCTTCCCCCAAACCAGCGAAGACATCATCGATTAGCGCGTTGTTCTGCGCACCCAAATCTGTATCAGCAAAGCCAATCTCTTCAAAGCCAGTATCCTCGAAGCCAGTATCCTCGAAGCTAGTATCCTCAAGGCCAGCACTCTCAATCGACTCTAGAGTATCTTCTTCGATGTCGATATCGATTGTGCCAAAGTTGATTCCCGATAGCTGATTCGGCATAGAATCGACGTTGCCTGTCAGCACCAAAGCTTGTGCTCTTCGCCAGCTAGCGAGCGCTGCTTTGGAGACTTCTTCTAACTGCTGGGTATTCTGCGCGCCTGTCATATAGGTTTCTACCGATTCACACAGCTGAATAAACGGCGGTAAATCGAGCATTTCTCCTAGTCCAGCCAGCTCTTGCGCCATCACGACGATTTCTGCTTGCAGGTTTATTGGCTGCTCTTCCAACAGGGCCTCTAACCGCTCTAAGACGCCTTCTACCTCTGTCTGAAAGATCAAAGGCATCACATCTTGGCCTTCGTCAGCATCCATAATTGACGCTGCATCTTCGGCGGAGGGTTCGCCCAGGGTGTCGCATAGACTATCGAAGATCGGCGCGACTTGACTAACAATCCAGTCTTCGTCTATCTCAGTGGCGTGGCGATTGCGTTCTACAATTTGCCGAATCGCATCCACTCCATTTAGCATCTGACTTTCTATATCGCTGGTGACGCCCTCACCGCGCTGAATTTTTAATACCTTGAGTGAATCTTCTAAGCGATGGGCGAAGTCACTGGTGAGCGCGTAGCCCATGAGCGCTGCGCCCCCTTTGATCGAATGCGCAGCTCTTAGCGCTGTATTTATCTCGTGGGTTTCTATACCTCGCTGGGCGATGCCAAGAAGCGCCGCTTCTAGGGTGTCTAAATACTCCGCCGCTTCATCTAGAAACTGTAGGCGAATCTCCTTTTCCCTATCCACGATTTGCCTCCTTCGCGTCTGCTACAGAGTCCACTACAAAAGTTGCGACTTGAGACTGCAGATCTTGCGCTACTGTCACCGTCTGATTGAGCGCTTCAGACACCTGTTTAGAAGAGGTAGAGGTCCGCTTTGCTAGCTGAGCAATCTCCTCAATCAAAGAAGACACCAGTGTAGAAGTCTGTACCTGCGAGCTGGTCTCTTGAGAAATCGAGCGAGCCAGTTCGTCCATTTGCTGTGAGCCTGCCAGAATCTGACCTAGGCTGGTCCGAGCGTCTTCTACCCGGCGAGTTCCTTCTACGACCTGCGTGGTGCTTTGTTCAATGGCTTCGACCACCTCGCTGGTCTCTCTTTGAATAGTTTCTACAATCCGTTCAATCTCCTCAGTCGCAGAGGCAGAGCGACTGGCTAGCTCACCGACTTCTTCTGCAACGGCCGCAAATCCTTGACCCTCTTCCCCAGCTCTAGCAGCTTCAATACCCGCATTAATTGCCAGCAGATTCGTTTGCTGAGAAATTTGATTAATCAGCGAAACCGCCTTCGTAATTTGCTGAGAAGACTCACCTAGACGCTTTACTTTCTTTGCTGTTAGACCAACCGTCTGACGCAAATTCATGATGTTGTTAACAGTCAGATCCATGGCTTCTTCGCCTGAAGTTGCTGTTTCAGATGCATTTCTAGCGACAGTGGCGGCTTCCTTGGCCCGGTGCGCGACCTGCTGGATAGAGGCTGTCATGGCCTCTACCGAATCTAGTGTCAAGGTGGTTTGCTCAGCCTGTTGCAAGGCGTCTTCTGCCAATAGGCGAATGGCGGATTCGTTTTGTCCCAAAGAGTCGTTGACCCGATTAGCCGAGCGCTTCACCTGAGTAACGATCGCTCGTAGACTTTCGACGATGGCGTTAAAGAAGTCGGCAACGGTGCCAATTTCCCCGGTTGATACGTTGGCTCGTACGGTTAAGTCGCCATCAGCAACGGCCTCGACATCGCTGAGTAAGTCAATTAGTTGTTCTTGCAGTTGTTCCTGGCGACGCAGGCGCTCTTCAGAAAGCGTCTCAGCCCTAGCTAGGGCCGTTTCCTTTTGCAAGGTCGCTTCGGCTTGCTCTAGGGCGTAGCCTAGCTGGGTTGCCGCTCGCTGAATGAAGTTGATTGTTGTCGTTGACCATTCTCTAGGTCTGGCGCATTCGTGGGCAATCAATAGCCCTAGCAACCTGTCTTCAACGACAATTGGCGCAACTAGGTTTGCTCTGACCTGATAGGGTTCTAGCTGTTGGAGATGGCAGTCTGTCAGGCCAGCCTCGTAGATGTTGGTAGTTGCTTTGACCCGGCCTGTACGGTATTGCTCTACATAGGTTTCAGCAAAGCAAGGATCGGCAATTTCTGCTCCTAAGGCGGGTGTCCACTGAGGGTCAACTGATTCTGCAACCACGGTCCCTTTCCAGTTCTGGTCGAAGAGATAGATGATAACGCGGCTAGTCTCGAGGGCGATTTTGACCTGTCGTGTGACTATGCGGAATATTTTATCGCGCGTGTCTATCGGAGCGGCGCCGCTGGTGCTAGTTGCTCTGATAGCTGTTACCAGAGCGGCTAGCTGCTGCTCCTGTTTTATTGCCTGTCTCTGGGTTTCTAAGAGCTGGGCCTGGGAGAGTGCGTAGCCAACTTGAGTTGCAATCTGCTGCATCATGTTTAGCTCTTCTGGCTGCCACTGGCGGGGACCGCTGCACTGGTGGGCGCAGATCAATCCAACTAACGTGTCGCCAACAATCACTGGTGCCACCATGTTGGCTTTGACTTCTAGCTCGCGCAGTAGCCGACAGTGACACTCGGTCAAATCCGCCGTTTCGATATTGTTGATAGCAGAGACTTGCCCAGTCATGAAGCGATCTACTGAATCTGGCAGCATCGGGTCTTCTAAATACTGACCCTGGGATCGAATCCAGCCTTTGCCCAGGGATTCGGCGGTGACTTCACCGCCAGTATAGTCGGCGTTGAATCGGTAGATGATTACCCGGTCGACCTCTAGTACCTCTCTGGCGCGCTCGACGCTAGTAGCAAAGATAGCTGGGGTCTCTAAGGTTTGCCTAATTTGACTGGTGAGTTCTGAGAGGGATCTGGCCCGCCGCGCAGATTCTGTCTGGGATTCGCTTTGAAAGCGTAAAGATAATTCAGACGTTGCAACTGAGGCTGCAAGCTCGTTGAATGCACTGGCAACTCGCCCAACTTCGTCACGTGAAAAGACCTCAGCTCTGGTTGCGCGATCGCCTGAGGCAAATTCTTCTGTGGCTTCTTGCAATCGCCGTAGGGGTTTCACGATAGAGCGTCCCAGCAGCCTAGCAATGATCACATCGGCTAATAGTGCTAGTAGCGCCGCGCCGATCAGCAGTCCTGTCGCATTTCGCTGCCAGGTTTGTAGCGCTCGTTCTGGTAACCCTCGCTGGATAACGCCAACCGCTTTGCCGTTGCCATCGACAATTGCCGTTGCCGCGACTGTGTAGCGATCGCCATTCGGCTGCTTAAAACGCTCGCTGATTGCACTAGGAGCTTGTCCATCGCTAGCCGCTCGAATGGTTTGATCTAGAAAGTCATAGTCATAGGTCCCCCCGTTTCTTCGCCCTGACAGGACTTCACCCGATTCAGCTAGAGCAACCAGATCAAACGAACCGCTAGGTTCTTGTAAATAAATCTCTGTGTACCCTGCAGGAAAAGCGGTCAGCGTGTCTACGACAATGGGTGCATCTCTGTTGATGATGTCACCTTCTATGAGTGCGCCAACTGGCTGCACAGGTACACCCGTTTCATCTAACGGACTGCCCGCTGGGAAAATCGGGGTTGCGACGTAGCGCACTAGCGCGGCTTCATTAACGGTACTGGGCACAGAAATTCCCTGCTGACGTAGCTCCGCAATTGTTTGGAGACTGAGCGCAGCCTGTGGTTCACGCTGACGCAGTGCATTGGAAACCAAGTTATTTGGATTGAACACGTCGCTGGTGCGCGCTGTATTGCCACTGGCAACCACCCGAAAATCCGTATCAACTAGTGCAATATACTCCAGCTGATTGGTCTCCAATCGGGCGCGTAGATTGCTACGCGTCGCTTGAGCTAAAGATTCGTCTATCTCGTCGGGAGAATCTAGCTCGCTACTGGACTCAGCGGCTTCTAGTAATATGCCTTCACTCAGACCAGGCGCTGCTACCTCGCGAGTTAGATTCTTAGCGGTTGCAGATAGCTCAGAGGCTGCCTGATTTAGAATAAGACGGCGACCAGTTGCTGATAAAAGTAGCAAGCTAACACCGATCACCCCCAAGACAGAAAGCATCTTGGATGCTAGCAACCCTGCCAGTTGTTTATCGGCCACTGGCAGGTTATTAAACCATTGTGCTAAGGCCGATCTACTCTTTTTAGTAATCCGAATTCTCTCGGGTGCGTAGCGCTCACCGCTGTACCGGATGCCACGATAGGTTAGCGCCTCTTCTGGCTGACTGCCCGATGCGGATCTAGCCGCAATGATTCTTTCGGCAGCCTGACGGTCGTCGCCATCGTCGTACTGATTGCCACGATAGACGAGAATCTCTTTCTTGCTTTGGTCTCTTTCCCAAGCGATGCCCTTGTCCTCTATTTGTTCATTGCTTAGAACATCGCCTTTGGTATCTATTTGGGCGTTCCTTGGAGTATCTATCTGGCTATCTGCATCTGTCTGAGCATTTCTTTGGGCATTCACTTGCGCAGCCGCCATCTGTTCATCCGTCAGCGACCAGGGTCCTTCTGGCCCATTGGCTCTGGCTCCGTTTGCTTCATTCCCACTCATATCAGTCGTCATTGCTTATGACCTTTGAAAAACCGACGATTGTAAAACAGCTTCAGCATCTAGTACTAGTAGAATTTGCTCGTCTAGTACAGCACATCCTCGAAGATAGGGTACTAGAATTGGATTCACCTGGGCAGGGACCGGTTTTAGCGTCTCAGCGGGTAGATGGATAATTCCGTTGATCTCTTCTACCATCAAGCCTAGCGAAGACCCAGCTTTAACAACGACAGTGCTGTACTGCTGTCTGGGGCGATCGGGCACTGCTAGCCCCAATAGCTGCACTAAATTAGCAATCCAGATCACCCGATTGCGACGATTGACTATGCCAAGCATGCAAGGAGGCATATTGGGGATGGAAGTGACCTGCGCAGTCGGTAGCACAGTGGCCTCTTCTACTGCCTTCGCCGCAAAAACAGCGGGTACTCTAGGTGCCAGCTGAAACTTGAGATAGGCTTCGCCAACAAGAGGACGACGGGGAACGGCAAGCTCGGTCTTCACAGGCAATCTATATTTTAGAGACAGTTTTAGAGACTCTTGTTGAGAGGTTTTCTAAGTCTGATCGAACCTGCACAAAGACAGACTTCTCGAACTCACAATCAATACTACTTACTTTAGCGACTTATATTAATACAGTTTTTATCGCTTCTATCAGCTGGTCCTTGGTGTAAGGCTTGGTCAAGTAGGCGTCTGCACCCTGCCGTTTTCCCCACATGCGATCAATGGTCTGCCCTTTTGAAGAGCACATGATCACTGGTGTTGCCTGGGTCTCTGGCAGTCTTTTTAGCTTGCGGCACAGCTCGAAGCCACTGATACCGGGCATAACGATGTCTGTTACAATCACGTCTGGCTTCAGCGCGACTGCCCTGTCTAATCCTTCTACGCCAGTCATGGCTCCGATTACGCTACAGCCTTCTTGACGTAGGTAGTGGCTCATCAATTCTCGCTCTGATGCCACGTCCTCTACAATAAGCACCGTCGCAGTCTGAATAGTAGGCATAGCAAAACTATGAGGTTGGATTGGGAGCCGGAATCTTTAAAGGAGTATTCAGCGGCGGCAAGTGAAGCTGAAAACTAGGCTGCGTTAGAGTCCTACAGTCTATGCTGCTAGGCCAGAGTTACAGAGTCTAGACATCGAACTAGATGTCAAAACCGGGAATCTGAGATTGGGTACTCTGAGATTGGATACCCTGAGGTTGGGTACATGGAGCCTAGAAGTCTAAAGCTAAACGCGCAACAGCTAAACATTTGACTAGACATGCAGAACGCTTAGCTCTGAATAACTAGCTGCTTGTAGAACTAGGTGTCATCAGTGCTGAATGGTGATGCGGTGTCTCTAATATTAGCGCCTTGTCGGTAAATTTATCGCTTCGTTGGCAAATGCTTGAAAACTATCTTCAAAAGATCGGACTGTGTGAAGGGTTTAGTAAGATAGCCGGAAGCGCGAACAAGCTTGGCCCGAGCTCTGTCGATCAGTCCAGTATTTCCTGTGACCATCACAATGGGTGTGCGCTTGTAGCGAGGATGGCGGCGGAGTAAGGCACACAGCTCATAGCCATCGAGGTTGGGCATGGTGATGTCTAGCAAGATTAAATCGGGCTTGCTGCGAACAATTTGCATCAGTGCTTTTACAGGGTCGTTGATGGCGACTACTGACAGGCTTTGATCTTCTAGAAACTTTTGAATGGCATTTAGTACAGTTGGGCTGTCGTCAATGCAGGCGACTGTATATGTCGTTCTACTTAGAGGCTCTCGGTAAACTCGGCTGTGGTTGCCCTGGGCGGCGCCCGTGCTACCTGCTAGTCCATTTTGCTGATTGGCCTGTTGGCTAGCTGGCGCTGCTGAGCTGATTGTCGTAGTCGCGCCGCCTACCATCCCAGCTGACATGCCATTGGTGCTGCCGTTGGTCATTCCATTAGGCAATCGGCTAGTGATGGTTTGGCCTGCTGTTCTCTGTTTGCTGTTGCGTTGACAGATCTCGACTATCGGACGTAAGTCTAGTCGGCAGTAGGTAGGAATGCCCTCAGTTTGCGTGCGCGAGATCAGCTCGTAGCTGCCTTCACGAATATTGAGAAAGGGCTCGATTACTTCGATAGCGATCGCACCTACTAGCTGCGCCGCCTGTTCATAGCTGAGATACTTTTGTTCAACTAACCAGCACAGCGCTCGATAGTCGCGGCTGACAACATCATCTGCTTCATCAGAGTCCTCAAACAGCAGCCGCATTTGATCGCATACCGATACAGGTACACCACTACCAAACACTTGCAGCTGCCTAACTAACCGTTCAAAGCTATCGATCGAGCTAGTTGCAAAATTGAGCTGTCCCTTATCAAGCAAGAGCCGCCACTCAGCGGGCCGTGCATTAGACTGTGCGCTCAGCTTCAGACAGCCGCTAACCTGGCGGCTAATCAGTTGAGCTAGCAGACTCAGCGGATGCAGCTTATGAGCGGTGCTATAACTTGTGCTAGATCGGGTGTTTATCATCTATCTACGCTAAGGCTTTCGTAAACATTGAGCTTACAAAGAGTAGGATTCGTAGCTCAAGAGCCACAGACTTTGAGCTCCAGACTTTTAGGAGCAACCCTAACAGCTTACTACAGTCAGATTGTCGATTGTTATAGTGGCTTTCTATGCCCACTTTATCAATACGACTCATCAAATTGACTAGATGCATCCGTGTATAGACTGCCCAGTTCATGTTTAATATTGACCAGCTACCCAGAGACGTCACTCTTAATGCTTAATGCATCACTCTCAATGCATCACTCTTAAGAAAGTTACTTCTGTTAACTCAGTTCAATCGGTCGGCGCTCGTTCCGGCAAAAGCTCTATCTCTGCGCTGGGTAAACTGCTTTCCTTTGTCACATCTTTAACTTCGCTAACTCGAAAAACAAACTGAAAGGATTGATTCATCCTCCGCGCAATATAACGTTCGAGCAATCCGACTTGTTTGGGCGTAATTGCTTCGCTAGCATTCACCACCATATAGACCTTCGGCGGCGATACCTGCCAGTTGGTACGACTACTGACCAGCTCTACATTCAGATTCTCAAAAGTCACTGTATCTTCAATTAGCGCTTTTTTGACATTTTCTTCTAGCTGCTGCTGACGGACGAGCTGCACTAGGCTAACACCCAAAGGCAGCACAAGAATCCCGGTTAGAATGACGACTACGCCCAGCGGCCGCCTAGCACGGCTGAAAGGAGAGTAGCCTGCTATAAAGAAGGCCACCATGCAAGCTAGCGTAATTCCAAGTAGGTTTGTCAGATAGAGTAGGCTAGCACCTGTCGTCAGTGACCCATTTTGCCGGGCGATGCCTAGCCCGACAACGCACAGAGGCGGCATCAGTGCAACGGCGATCGCCGTTCCAGCTAGCGTGCTCGATAGTCTGGGCTGCACTTTGGCATAGCCGCTCAAACCACCTGCCGTAATTGCAATTCCTAGATCCAAAAGGGTAGGTGAAGAGCGAGAAGCTACTTCACTACCGTACGCTAGAAATCCTGAGCTGAGCCCCACGACTGCCGACAGGGCAACCGAGATACCAGTACCTACAGCTAGTGCCTTGAGTCCTGTTTTTATCAGTATTAAATCGCCTTCTAGGATGCCAAAGGCCACTGAGCGAATCGGTGACATCAGTGGCGCGACTAGCATCGCGCCGATAATTACCGCCGCGCTATTAGATAGCAGGCCAAGCGTGGCAATTAGGCAGGCTCCTAAGGTCAGAACAATGTAGTCATAGTCCAGCTCTGCTTCGTCTAGCAGACTTTCTTGCATGTGCTGGTGAGCCTGGGGAGAGACTCTTCGTCCGACCAGGTATTTGGTGCGCCATGATTTTAGCTGCGATCGCATCAGACAAATTTGTTCCTAAAGGTACACAATCTTCCCATTATTCTCCCGATATCTTTGTGTCTGAGCAGGCGCACTCCCTGCGGAATCAAACTAACTGCGGATAAAAATATATGGGTTTTTTCTCACGAATTTTTGGAAAAGATAAGCCAGCTAACGCCTCCTCAAAGATCAAACGTGGCATCACCAAAGCTGCATCCGCATCTACTTCCTCTACTGCTGAAAAAGATGTTCCAGACTACAAGATTGGCGTAGACGGGAATTTTGACGAAAGCGGACTCGCCAAGCGGGTGGCGCTAGCCTTTGACGAGGATAGCCAGCTAGATGATATCGATACTCTCTGGGTCGCTCAACTGAGCGGTACCGTTGTCTTGAAAGGGAAGGTTCCTAGCCAAGATATCCTAGATAAGATGGTCAGAGTTGCTAAAGGCGTCGATGGCACAGATGCAGTCGATACTGACCAAGTTGAAGTGGGTTAGACTGCCTAATCTCAATGACCTGACCTCAATGACTTGACCTCAATGGTCTGACCTCAACGGCCTGGCTTTATTAGACACTATCTGGTTGAGATTGTTCAACAGAGCTATAGACTAAAGAGATATACACAGGAGAGCTATCAGGCTCTCCTTTTTGCTTCTTATGCGAAGCTCGATCCTCAGAGCTTGCAATTGCAACCCAGCACAAGAGCCTAGCTAAAAGCCATACCGAAGACTATGAGCGACTCTACCCCAACCTCCGCCCCAACCTCTGCTAAGATTCCTGTCGTTGTCAACGGCGCCCTTGGCAAGATGGGCAGAGCCATTGTCAAAGCCGTTGCCAGCGCAGACGATATGACGATTGTTGGCGCGATTGACCGCAATCCCAAGCTGATTGGGCAAGACATCGGTGAAGTGGTTGGCGTTGGCCCGTTAGAGATTCCGGTACTAAATGATCTAGAAGCTACGCTAGTCGCCGCTCAAAACGAGGTGCCCAGCGGGACCCACGCAATCAGCAGCGCGGTAATGGTGGATGTGACGCATCCCGACAGCGTGTATGGCTCTGTTAGAGCGGCGCTGGCCTATGGCGTACGGCCCGTGGTCGGGACAACTGGGATGAGCAATCAGCAGATCCAAGACCTAGCAGAGTTTGCCGATAAAGCCAGCACGGGCTGTCTGCTAATTCCTAATTTTTCAATTGGCATGGTGCTGCTACAGCAGGCGGCTTTGCAGGCGGCTGAACATTTTGATCACGTCGAAATCATAGAGCTGCACCACAACCAGAAAGCAGATGCCCCCAGCGGCACAGCGGTTAAAACGGCCCAAATGCTCTCAGATCTAAACAAGAGCTACAATCCACCGCAGGTCGAAGAAACTGAGAAGATGACAGGTGCAAGGGGCTCACAAACAGAGGACGGGGTCAGAATCCACAGCGTTCGCTTGCCAGGGTTGATTGCTCATCAAGAGGTGATATTCGGTGCGGCAGGCCAGTCCTACACACTGCGGCATGATACAAGCGATCGCGTTTGCTACATGCCCGGCGTGCTGCTGTCCATTCGGCGAGTGCTGCCACTCAAATCGCTTGTATACGGGTTGGACAAAATTCTATAGATTCTACCTGCAGACGGCTAAAGACGGCTAATGGACGGCTGAGCCATTGGTGAACAATATTTATCAGCTAGGATCATCAGCCCAAATGCATAGCGCTGCTCTTTCCGATGCCAGCTATACTTTAAAAAGAAAAAGACCTGACCCCTTTAAGCCCCCAGGGTCAGGCTCTTATTTGTACGGATGTATAGGCTAAAAGTCCCTACTAATTTCCAAAATGCCCCTTGGCAATTAATAGGACGCTCTATATCTATCCTCACAAAGTTGAGATTATTGTCGCTTAATGCATGGCTAGCTGCTTCGATGTAACCACCGAACTCCGATGATTACTCGCTCATCAAGAAATACATCGGGTCTTCAGTAGATTTACCCTTTTCATCCATTTCATATACCTAGCTGCGCCTTTCGTTAGACTAGGACTATGAATGGGATGCGTCAAAGCAGTGTAGAAAATGGAATGGAAAGCGGGAGAATTCAGCCACTAGCGCCAGATATTGTCCATCTGATGGCGGCTGGGGAGGTGATTGATTCGCTCTGCGCTGTTGTGCGTGAACTCGTAGAGAACGCGCTAGATGCAGGTGCTACTAGAATCTCGGTTAGCCTTTGGCCGAGCCGTTGGCAGGTGCGGGTTGCCGATAATGGCTGTGGTATGGATCTATCCAACCTACACCAAGCAGCGATCGCACACGCTACTAGCAAGATCTCGACACGGCCTGATCTATTAAATATCCGCAGTTTGGGCTTTAGAGGAGAAGCGCTACATAGCATTGCGCAGTTAGCTCAGCTAGAGATTCGTAGCCGGACGTCGACCGCAGGTGCCTTGGGCTATCAGGTTTGCTATGACGCTGTGGGTGTGCCCGCTCGGGTGGTTGATGTGGCGATCGCACCCGGTAGCGTTGTTACCGTTCGCGATCTATTTCAAAAATGGCAGACTAGAAGACAGGTGCCTCCGATTGAGTCTCAGCTTAAGGCTGTTGTTCTGCTGATCCATCAGCTGGCTCTCTGTCATCCGCAGGTGATCTGGCAGATAGAAAAAGACGATGCGCCTTGGTTTTCGCTGTGGCCTGGTCAAACGGCCAAGACGTTGATTCCTCAGATACTCAAAAATGTCTACGACAGCGATATCGACGAGCATGAAGAAGAGGGACTATATCTAGCAATTGGTCTGCCCGATCGCTGTCACCGACGCAAGCCTGACTGGGTGCGCGTTGCAATTAACGGTCGGCCGGTCGCGGTTGACCAAGTCGCCCAGTCGCTGACGGCTGGATTTCGGCGGACGATTCCGCGTGATCGCTATCCCGTGTGCTTCCTGCACCTGACGCTACCGCCTGCCCAGCTAGACTGGAATCGACATCCGGCAAAGTCAGAAATCTATGTGCAGGGACTGGAGCCTATTTGTGATCGCGTTACCCAGGCTCTCGACAGGCTACTGAGAATAGATGATTTGAGCGAGGGCGCACAAACTCATCGGGCAACTGCCTTGATCAAAGCAGCTGAGGCCGAGGGTGAGTATGCTGTCTCTAGACAGGTGGGGACTGGCCAGCTAGAGAATGTCCAGCTAGAGAATGGGCAAGCAGAGTTAATTCGCTTACCTACTCAGTCGCTTTCAGATGCGCTGCCGGGGAGCCTGCCGGGGGATTTGGTTGCGATCGCACAGGTAAAAGACATGTATATTCTGGCTGAGCACGAAGGTGGCCTTTGCTTAATCGAGCAGCATATTGCCCACGAGCGAGTGCTATTTGAGCAATTGCAGCAGCGGTGGCAGATGGTGCCACTAGATCCGCCAATTGTGCTGAAAGACCTCAGCGAGACTCAGGTAGAAAGATTGGATGAAGTCGGGATTGCGATCGCCCCTTTTGGCGAAAATCTCTGGGCTATTCGCACCATTCCAGAGCCGTTAGCCGAGCGAGACGACCGGCACGACGCCCTAATAGAACTGAGCCTAGGCGCAAATCTAGAGGCTGCTCTAGTAGCCACTGCCTGCCGTACCGCCATTCGCAACGGTACGCCGCTGACTACTGCCGAAATGCAAACGCTAGTCAATCAGTGGCAACGCACTCAAAAGCCCCGCACCTGTCCTCACGGCCGCCCAATTTGCCTCACGCTAAAAGACTCTAGCCTAGCTAAATACTTCCGCCGCAGCTGGATGATTGGCAAAAGCCACGGCATTTAATCAACCACTCCGATTTCGACTCCGCTCAACCATCGCCCGGTGGCTGAGCGGAGTCGTAGGCTCTAGCCTTCTCGCAGAGTAGCCACAAATCTCACCTAATTCTGAGAGTTTCACTGCTTGTTGGCCCATACTAACCTCGATCAACCGAAACTCTTGTGAACCCATGCCAAGAACTCCCAGCGAATACGTTGTCCACATGACTTTCGATGGGGGGCACACCGAGCAAGTGCGTTTCACCACGATTCAAGACTTTCAAAAGTGGTACAGCTCTGAGCTGATGCCTAAGGCTACTGCCGAAGAATTTATCAGCGTTCCTATTCCCAAGATCAATCCCGGCGAGTATATGGTGATTCGACCTGCTCGCGTTGCGGCCATTCGCGTAGAGCCAATCTTTAGCTCTAGCGTAGAAAGGTATTAGCGCAGGCTATTATTCTGCTTTCTCAAAGAACATCAGATGCTGCTGTGGCAGTCGATCGTCAGTTTTTACCCACTTCAAGCCGACTGCCTGCATTTCTTTTTTGACCTGTTTTTGGGTCATCTTATGGTGCTTTTTGATTAGTACCAAAGGATTCTCTGCTCGATATTCTGCCAGCACGACCTGCCCATCTGGCTTTAGCGCTTTGGCAATGCCTGTCATCATCTCTTCGGGATAGGCGAACTCGTGATATGCATCGAACATCACTGCCATATCAATGCTTTCAGGCGGGAGATTCGGATCGGATTCTGTGCCGAGCACTGTTTCAACATTTTGGACGTTGTAGCGATCGCGCTCGGCTTCTAATAGCGCTAGCATCTCGGGCTGCACATCCACTGCCATTACCTTACCCTGGTCTACCCACTTAGCTAGCTGAAAGCTAATGTAGCCAAGCCCCGCGCCGATATCAGCCACAACATCATCGCGCTCTAGCATCAGCGCATCTACTGCCATATCCGAACGCTCTTCGCTGCGACGACTGGGTCTAGCTAGCCAGTTAGCCCCTTGATAGCCCATCACATTTGCAATCTCACGACCGTAGTAAACCTTACCAATTCCATCAGAGCTGGGTGTTTTGTAGCTGTAGCTGCCATCGGTCGGCGTTGCGGTCGTTGCCCCGCAGCTGATAGCCAGCGTCAGCACCAGACAGAGAGAAATCAGACGGGTCAGCAGACGAAAACCACTCATCAAAACCTACCGCCCCGCTCTTAGAACTTGCTCTACGCTCAACTTAACCTGTGGAAATTTGATAGAAACCAAACGGTCCTCTCCTACAAACTTACTTTCCTGATAGCTATTGTCAGACAGCTCTTGGACGTTCAAACGAATCGCTAAATCCGCTCGGCTGATAGTCACCGTGGTTAGTTATTATGGTAGCCTCTCATGATTGTCTAGTAGACCTGCTGGAAATATACCTGCTGGAAGTATGCCTGCCGAAAATATGCCTTCTGAAGAGTGCTGGTACATCGTTAAGCAATCCTCAGAGGAGTGCAAGATCATCTCTGGGCAGGCGTTTGAGGAGGCGTTTGAAGCCTCGAAGCAAACTCAGTCCAGCCTATCAGCTGGGTCAGAGCCGCCTAGCGAATCGGAACAGCTGATGCACTGGGGGCCTTTTGAAACGCAAAATCAGGCCATCGCAAAACGCGTTGGCCTGATTAGAGCTGGAAAATGTCAGCCAGCTAGCTGATGTTTGTAGTTAGCGGTTGGTAATGTCAGCGGCACTGGCTGACTGGCGCTGTAGGCGGACTGCATCTGAGAGGATATCGATGGCTTCTGCGTACTGTGGGTCGTCTAGAGTGCCTACTTTGTCGCGATCTGTGACAAGTTCCTCTCGCTGCTCGTCAGTGAGTTCTACGATATGGTCGGGCTCGATTCCTAGCTTGTTGATATCGCGACCAGACGGCGTTAGGTATTTAGCAATAGTTACTGCGATACCCGATCCGTCGGTGAGCCCTCTAACCGACTGCACTAGTCCTTTGCCAAAAGTCTGTGTCCCAACAAGTACGGCTCTATTGTTGTCTTGCAGAGCACCAGAAAGAATCTCGCTAGCACTGGCGGAGCCGCCATCGACCAAGACCACTAAAGGCTTATCTGTTAAAGCTTCACTGTGTGCGACTTCTTCGTTGCTAGTCGAATCTCGATCGACTGTGGAGACAATCACGCCTTCTTCTATCCACATCTTGGCGATTTCGATGCTAGAAAACAGCAGACCACCTGGATTAGAGCGCAGATCTAGAACGTATCCGGCGACTTTGCGATCTTCTAATGATTCAATCGCGTCTTTCATCTCAGTCGCAGCGTTACTACTAAACTGATTGAGTCTGATATAGCCAATAGAGCCCTCTGGGCTATCTTTCACAGAAAAGCGGACAGGATGAATCTCGATGCGAGCGCGGATCAGCTCAAAATCCAGTGCCCTGCCTTCTCTGTCCACAGATAGGACGACGTTGGAGTTGACAGGTCCACGGATGAGACTGACGGCATCACTCAGCTCCATGCCTTCTGTACTGTTGCCATCAATTGAGGTGATGATGTCTCCCGACAGCAGACCTGCTTCAAAAGCGGGCGTATCTTCGATAGGGGATACGACAACGATGTCTTCGGTTTCTTCTTCTTTGGAGATTTGAATGCCAACCCCGGTTAGTTCGCCTGAGGTTTCGATCTGCATGTTGTTGAACTCTTCGGGATCCATAAACCGAGTGTATGGATCGTCGAGCTGCTCAAGCATTTCACGGACGGCTACGTACGCGGATTCCTTGTCGGTGTAGGTACGGTTGAGATAGTCCAAGCGAACCGTATTCCAATCCAAAGAGTTGAAGGAATCGTCAACGTATTGGTTGTCTATAAGGTTCCATACTTCATCGACTATCTCTTTGGGGCCGTCTTTGAAAAAAGCCTGACCGTCAGATAGCTGAATGCCTGTGCCTGTTATGACTAAAGCTGCGCTCGCTAATGCGGTCGCCCCCAAGATAAAACCGCGCTTAGTAACTGCCATAAAGTGTCAAAATCCTGTGTGGAGGACGTCGTGATTACGCCCAATCTAACATAACCCTCTTATTTGTAATCTGAGTCTAGTGTGAAGAGCAGCCTCATATTTAGGTGGCCCATTCAGTGACCTATTCAAGCATCACCCGGTTCGACCCATTTTCCGTCTGACTTAATCAAGTTGATCAGTTCCTCGACGCCGTTTTCTTGAGGAACGCGCTTGATTTCTTCGCGACCTCTATACAGCGCAATAGTGCCCGCCTGCTTGCCGACATAGCCGTAGTCCGCATCGGCCATTTCGCCAGGGCCGTTGACGATGCAGCCCATGACGGCAATGTCTAGTCCAGTCAGGTGATTGGTAGCTTCTCTGACCTTATGTAGGACGTTCTCTAGATTGAACAGCGTGCGCCCGCAGGAGGGACAGGCGACGTATTCCACCATCGTTTTGCGCAGGCCCAATGCCTGCAAAATGCTGTAGCAAACTGGGATCTCTTTTTCGGGCGCTTCTGTCAAAGAGACGCGAATAGTATCGCCAATGCCCATGGCTAGCAGTGTGCCAATTCCAGCAGTGGACTTGATACGGCCATATTCGCCGTCGCCTGCTTCGGTCACGCCGAGGTGCAGCGGATAGCTCATGCCTAGCTGGTCCATCCGTTTGACCATCAGTTGGTAGGCGGCTAGCATGACCGGAACTCTTGAGGCTTTGAGCGATAGAACAATGTCGTAAAAGTTTAGAGACTCGCAGATACGGATGAATTCTAGGGCGGATTCCACCATGCCTTCGGGCGTGTCGCCATAGGTGAAGAGCATACGCTCAGCCAGCGAGCCGTGGTTGACGCCAATGCGCATGGCTTTGTTTTGATCGCGCAAGGAGATGACGAGTGGCTCTAAGGTTTCGCGAATTTTTTTGCCAATCGCGTCGAATTCGGCCTGGGTGTATTCGGTGCGATCGCTATCCGATTTTTCGAACACGTACAGCCCCGGATTAATCCGCACCTTATCCACATGCTTAGCGACCTCTAAGGCGATCTTCATGCCGTTGTGATGCACGTCGGCGACTAACGGCACCGCCCGATAGGTCTTAGCTAGCTGATCTTTGATCTTTGAGAGCGCTCTTGCATGCGCCATGCTAGGCACCGTCACCCGGACAATCTCACAGCCGATTTCGTGCAGCCGACGAATAGCGGCTACCGAACCGTCAACATCTAGCGTGTCTTCGTTGATCATCGACTGCACAACCACCGGATGGCCGCCACCAATTGTGATATCGCCTACTTTTACTGGCCTCGTCTGACGGCGATGGATGGTGGTGTCGAACTCGACTGCAGCATCTGGGCTCGCAGCGGTTTGCGACGTTGAACTAGCAGCGGGGGGAGAAGACAGCGTTTGCATGGTGAATATGATTAAAAAATCGGTGTGGGCGGTCTAGGCGCTAGTTTCTATCCTAGCTTTGCGGTGCATTCTAAGATCAAGCGCTGGTTAACAAGTGCATAAGGTTGAACGGTGAGCGCCTGACGAAAGGACTGGATGGCGGCAGTGTAGTTGCCTACGGCGCTGTGGCTAAGGCCCAAACCATGGAGCGCCCCGAAGTGGTGGGGCACTAGGGCAACAACTTTTTGGCAGGTGGCAATCGCCCGCCAATACTCTCCCTGGGTGTAGTGCAAAACCGCTAGCCGATTCCAGGCTTCAGCAAAATCAGGCTGCGCTTTGACGATATCGCTCAGTAGAGTTTCGGCCTCGTCTGCCCTGCCGGATTCGAGTAGGGATTGCGCTTCCATCAGTTGCTGTGCGCCGTAGACGCCTTTTTGATGGAACCAGGCATGCCAGAACAAAGAGGAGGCACGATCGCGTACTTCGGCGTCTGGCTGCTTGAGATCTTCAAGCAAACGGTCAACGCGATCTGGGTCCATCAATTAAAACGTTCCTTGTTCTGGTTATGGATAGCGAAAGAACTGGCAGATATGCAGTCGCCTTGTCTCTATTCTACGGCTAACGAAACCTGACGACCGCCAATTCCTCGCAGCTCATCTAATAGATTTGCAATATCGTTATAAGGTAAGGTCCGATCGGCTTTTAGCATAATTGACCCGTTGGGATTTTCTTGAAAATAGGTTTTGAGTCTAGGCGATAGGTTTCGCAGCTGAATAGTCTCGCCATCTAGAATCAGCTCCTTTTGAGCCGTCAAGCCAATGACAAAAGGCTTTGCTTCATCGGTATTGTTCGTGATTTGCTCATCTGTATTGCTAACAGAGCGGGGCAGCGTTACGCCGTTGATTTGAACGCCTGTCAAACCCATCGAGATAATGACGAAGAAGATCAGCACCGTCATCAGGACGTCCATCATCGGGACGAGGTTAACTTCGGGGATACGGCTGGGGCGACGGCGGCGGGTACGCATAGGAGAATATAGCGGTGGCTGAGCGGAGTTGAAGTCGGAACGAGGAATTAGGAGTCTTCTCTGATGGCTAAAGAGACCCGTTTGCCGCCGACTGCGCGCATGTCGCCAAGAAACTGAACGACCTGTTCGTAGGGGAGTTCGCGGCTAGGGATTAGATAGACAATGCTGTCGGCGTTTTGATCTAGATAGGTCTCAATTTCGGCATTGAGCGGTTCGGGTTCGATCGGGTTTCCGTTCAACAGTCTTTGTCCGGTTTCGTCCATTTCGACGATAAACGGATCTTGGATGTTTTCTGTGGGATTGGGGGTGTCTTCTGTCTGCTCTGGGGGAAGATCTACCTGGATGAGTTCTTCGCTGCCTAAGGAGACAGAGATAACGACGAAGAAGGCAAGCACGCCCATCATCACCGTCAGCATGGGGATGAGATCGATGGTAGGGATGCCGTTGTCTTCTGTGTTTCTAAAGCGCATGACGACTCTTTAAAACGTAGGCTGCTGTAGACCGGGTGGGGGCGGCGTAGCCCCTGGCCTTTGTCCTACCTCTGGGGTGGGGATGGCTCGCTCGCCCATTGGTAGACGGCCTGCCTCGTACCAGTACTGGCGGTAGATCAGCTCTAACTCGTTGCCAGCCTCGGAGAAGTAATCCATCTGCTGCGCCTGCAAGGTCACCATGACTCGCAGCACCAGCAGCGCTAGGATGGCAACGACCATGCCAGCGGCGGTTGTAATCAGCGCCTCGCCAATACCGCCAGCGGCTTCGGTGGCACCAACGGCGCCATCTCCACCGCCAATGTTTAGGTTCTCGAACGTGCTAATTAAACCCGTAACGGTGCCTAGCAGTCCTAGCAAAGGCGCGACTGCGACGACAGTTTCTAGCAGCTTGTCGCCTTTTCGCATTTTGACGAATTCTTTGTCGGCAGCGTTTTCTAGTGCTAGGCGAAAGGAGTCAGGCGAAGGGTTGTGTAGGCTGAGCGGGGCGATCAAGAAGCGGCCAATTGGGAGGTCTCTAGCTCTAGATGCGATCGCCGCTGCCTCGTCTAGACTCACTCGCGCCTTGTCTAGCACTTCGTTAACCACTCTGGCTTCTCGGCGCAGCAAATCTGTCCAAAAGGTTGCTCTTTCTAGTGCACATGCCACCGTAAAAACAGACGCCCCTAAAATCGGTACCATCACCGGGCCACCCTTTGCCAAGAAGTCGAATACGGTTGTCATATGTCAGCAGTGATAGAAGATAGAGTGAGAATAAAAGCCAGATGCTGCGAAGACTATAGCGCTCAGCCCCAACTTGTAAGTAAACAAAAGATTAACAAGGACGCTCTAGCAAAAGCCCTGCTGGTAGCAGTCTAGATCAAACCTTTCTCTCTCATGGTACTCAATAGCCAATTGGCCATAGTCGCTCTGCGAGTGAGTCTAGGGACTAGCTGATCGATTGAGTAACCCTTAAAGCCCAGTACAGTCTTGAGCAACTGCTTGTTCTCTTTGGGAATGGCTCTAGTAAGTTGCACAGTCGCTGGTCTACTTTCAATAAAGTTGGGCGGTTCAGGATATTTTTGGGCCCAAACATCGTCTACATTTTTAGTCTGCCACGATTGGGTATCTACGCTGTAGTCGTAGCCTAGGGATTGCCAGACCAGCTGGTTAACCGCATCGTCGGACAGATCGTCATCGAGAATAGCCCACAGCGTCTCAGTTGTTAGGTCGGGAAGATCGTTCATGAAGATCTTTCATCAGGAGAGCAGTCATAACAAAACCGATAATACCAACCAATCTGAACTCGGTTACTCCTAGGCTAGTTGACAGCTCTGGGCTAGCCAACTCTGGGCTAACCAACGACCTCAAGACAGCTAGTCCTGTCCCTATTCTTCCGGAGGCTAGCTTTCATGGGCGCAGCTCCGAAGGAATTAGCCGCCAGAAGATTCAGGCAGCTTTAGCCATGAATGGCGCTGATCTAGGCATTTGCCCGGAACTGAGCCAGATTCGACCGCAGTTCGATATTCACCTGTTTGAGTCTTTGCCTTCGACCAATACCCACCTGTGGGAAATGCTGAAGGCTGATATGCAGACAAAGGTAAAAGCCGGAACGGTAGTGATTGCTCAGCAGCAGAGCGCAGGACGAGGACAGCGCGATCGCAGCTGGCAATCAGCCCCTGGTGGACTTTATCTCTCGCTGGCAATAGAGCCTGACTGGCCAGTCGCTCGCAGTGCTCAGCTCACCTGCTTTAGCGCTTGGGGTATTGCTACTGCGCTTGGTAACCTCGGCGTTCCAATTCAGGTGAAGTGGCCTAACGACCTCTTTTACAACGGTGAAAAGCTAGGCGGCATCTTGACCGAAACTAGGCTGTCACAGTCTAGTGCGTTGCTCTCAACCGCCCTAGCCGAGAGAGAAGCGGCAGAGGCGACTGTCCGTATCAAGCAAGCTGTAATCGGTGTAGGACTAAATTGGCACAACCTGGTCCCACAGACCGGGACGACTTTGACAAGAATATTAGACAGCGGTCTTCATGGTCACGCTAAAACCAAAATAAACTGTTTAGAGACATTGATTGTTATAGTCCTCAGGGGAATTCTGCAAGGGTACTTCTACCAGCAGCAAGTCGGTAGTCAAGTTTTCATGAAGACCTACGGGAAACTACTCACTCAGGTCGGTAAAACTGTTTCAGTAAAGAAAGGTAGGGTTGTTCCTGCCTCAGCGTTCGATTTGAATTCGGTAGGTTCTGATTCGGCGGTATCCGGTCTAGACACTAGGCACTCAGATACTGAATCTCTAGAGGCTAAGTATTCCGGGAGAGTTATTGGTATCTCTGAAGAAGGGTATTTAGAAGTCGCTGCCCGGCAAGCCGCTCAAGGTGAGCGCATTCTGCGAATCAAGCCCGACGAAATTCGCATATAGTGAGTATTGGTTAAGGTTAATTTCAGGTTGATGACTATGACGGCTCCCAAGCAAAACCTTAAGTCCGAAGCAGCATCTGCTAGTGATCACGCCCCTTCGGTGGATAGTTGCTCAGAAGGCCGCTGCGATAGCGGTCTATCGGCAGGGCAAAGGCTACAGCGCGGCTGGCTGGTCGCTTTTGGCTTAATGAGCAGCTGCGGGTTTGTTGCTAGTCAGGTCAACTTTGCTAGAGCAGAAAGCGACTACGCAGAAGGAGAGTACGCAGTAGAGTCGAGCTATTTAGAAGATCCAGATGCGCCGCTAGCAGTCGACTCAGCTTCTGCGACTGCTAGCGCTGAGCCCGCTGTTGTTTCTCCTACTGTTACGCCGATTGCCTCCCCAGCTTTTTCTTCTGAGCCAAAGCTCATTGCCAAGAAAGCTGTATATCGCTCTCATCCGTTAGTTGGCATGATCGAACCCGGTATGGTGGCTACTCCTATTGCCAGCTACGTCAGTACGCCTGTTTCGACCGTCTCCTACACACCGCCTGCTACAGAGGCGACAGAGGCTTCTACAGCCGTTTCTTCGCCGGCGGTCTCTTCGCCAGTCGTCCCTGCGCCCGTCCCCGATTCTTCGCCAGCTGCGATCGCCCAGCCGCAGCCTACAGTAACCCCAGCCGCACCGATCACACCTCCAGCAGCGCCCGTTGTTGAGATAGCCCCGGAGATTATTCCAGACGCTGCGCCTGTCTTCACACCAGCGCCGACTGCTGGCGCTGCACCTGTCTCACCAACTGCATCTGTTTTACCTGCTGCACCAGCCGCTGATGAAATTGTACCTACGGCTCTGCCAGAAGGCATCACTCGGCCGGGAGAGTACGACAGTATCTTTATTGACCCAACAGATTACAGCGTCGGTGCGACTGAGCCCTCCACTACTCAGACGCCTAACGTTGTGGTTGCTGAGCAGTCTACAGGCTGTACGTTCACAATCTCCCAAGGTCAGAACGTGCCCGATGGAGCCTGTGGGACTGCGCCACTGGGTACGCCTGAGACAGGAATAGCCGATGCGGGGGAGGCTGCGACAGTTGCTGACGCGGCTACGCCAAGCACTGGTCCTAGCCAAGCGGCGTCTGCTGCTAGCGCTGCTGCTGTGAACGTGGGCCCTGTTAGCTTTAGCGCTTCGGGCATTCGACTATCGACTAGTGCGGCTGGCCGTGAGTATCTCAATCGTTCTGTGCGCCCGGTGGTCAATCTACAGGCGGCGGCAAAGTTCATATTTCCGCTGTCGGTCCCTTCTCCTATCAGCTCTTTGTTTGGATTTCGCACGCACCCGATCTTTGGCGACCAGCGCTTCCATACGGGTACTGACATTGCCGCAGCTCAAGGTACGCCTGTGCTAGCTGCTCAAGACGGAGTGATCACAGCGACCGGAGCAGCGGGTGGCTATGGTCTGATGGTGGTGATGCAACACGATCTCGAAGAGGAGACGTTTGAGAGTCGCTATGCTCACCTATCAGAGATATTCGTTGAGTCTGGTGAGGCTGTGAATAAGGGTGATGTGGTGGGGCTAGTCGGCAGTACCGGAAACTCTACAGGGCCACACCTGCACTTTGAAATGCGGCAGATGACGGCAAATGGCTGGGTACTGCTCAACCCGGATGGTCTGGTACAAGCGTCTTTGGCCAGATTAGTGCAGGCGCTAAATAACCCGGTTCAGACAATCAGCTTCGATATAAGTGACTTTAAGCTGAAGAATTTGAGAGCAGACCAGCAGTCGGCGTCTTCTTCAGAGCTACCCTCTTTGCCTGGACAAGATGGCCTACCCTATCGTCCGGCTCAGCCAAATGCCAGCTAGCAGATCCAAATAGCAAGCAAGGGAAAAAAGCAATGGCCTTTCGGTACTGTCGAACGATTCGATTTCAGGAGACAGATGCGGCGGGCGTAGCCTACTTTGCCAATGTTTTGACGTACTGTCATGAGGCATACGAGGCTGCTTTGCAGGAAACTCCGATAGACGTTAAACGGTTTTTTTCGGCTTTGAATGAGTATCCGGTCCCGGTTGTCCATGCCCAGGCCGATTACTTTGCGCCGATGTTTGTGGGGGATGCGATCGCCATCACGCTGATCCCAAAGCCGCTTACCCTCTACAGCTACGAAATCCGCTACGCCCTTCACTATCAGCAGCCCCGGCCTCCGGTAGAGCATTCTCTAGTAGCGCCCTCTTCAGTAGCGCCCTCTTCAGCAGCGCAGTCCGAGAGCGGCCCCCTTGCCACTGCCCTTACCCGCCACGTTTGCATCAGCAAAGCAACGCGGCGAAAGCAGCCTATCGATAACTACCTGACTGACTGGATAGTTGATCTAGCAGCGTCTGCAGCCTCGGACGATTGACTTTTCCCTGGGCGTTCTCCGGCAAGCTGTCTAATGCAAACCATCGCTTCGGATATTTGTACCGGCTGAGCTGCCCTTTGCTATCTAGAGCTGCCTTCAGGCTGTCAATTGAAACCTCTAGATGGGCTGGAACGTAGGCAGCTGTTACCACTTCTCCCCAGTCTGTATCGGGTCGTCCAACCACGCAGACTGATAGAACCTGTCCTGTGCTGCGCAGGGCGGTTTCTACTTCGTCTGGAAAGATATTTTCGCCACCGCTGATAATTTTGCTACTGGCGCGTCCAGTGATATGCAGCCGACCATCGTCGTCTAGATAGCCCAGATCGTCTGTGTAGAGCGTTTGACCCTTGAAGCTGGGGGTGAAATTGGGGGAAGTGGCGTTGTGATAGCCGCGGGCGATCGCACCCGAAGTCACCACAATCTGGCCAATCTCTCCAACAGGCAACGGCTTTCCCTGATGCTCAATCCGAATTGCTGCATGAGGCATGGGCCGTCCGCTACTGAGCTTGCCTTGAGAAAAACTTTGAACAAAGTCCTGTGGCTGCATGGCACTTACCATTGCGCCTGTCTCGGTCATGCCGTAGGTCAGGCAGATGGGGAGTTTTTGTTCTACTGCCTGGTCGAGTAGATCAGGCCAGGAGGGAGCGCCGCCGAGGAGAATAGCGTGGAACTGTCTGAGCCAGGGGGATTTTTTGGCGGTGATGAGGCGGGAGAGCTGGGTGGGGACGAGGGAGAGGAAGGTGTGGGCTTCGACTCCGCTCAGCCGCCAGGAGGGGATAGGGGAGAGCAGAGTTTTGAAGGGGAGGATGATAAGTTGGCCGTGGGTGAGCCAGACGCGTAGGGCTTGCATGAGGCCGCTGACGTGGTAAAGGGGGAGGACGCAGTAGGCGTTGATGGGTGTGCTGGACCGCGAGTGGCTTTGGAAATGGCGCTGAAAGCCAGTAGCAGCAGTTGTGAGGGTGGTCCAGGTGTGATGGGCGAATTTTAGCTGGCCGGAGGTGCCGCCAGTGGGAATGAGGATGCGGGGAGTGGGCTTTGGTGTGAGCTCGGTTGAATGGAAGGGGGGAGAATGGGGTGTTGGGGGGATGAGGGGAGTAAGGGGAATTGGGGGAGTGGAAGTGCTCCAGATAATTTGTGGGGTGATTAGGTGGTGGGTAGCTTGCCATTCTTGGTTGGCCCAGTTGGGATTGGCAAGGGCGACTGTCCAGCCAGCTAAGACGCCAGCCCAGAAGCCTGCCAAAAAAACCATCGGCTCAGCATCGGCCACTAGCACAATCAGCTCTGCCTTGGACGCTGCTCCGGATTGCCCACTCCAATACGCCGTCGCATACGTCTCTAACTGCGCACGCCGCATCGCCACTATCTCAAACCAGTCTGTTCTTTCCCTATCTTCCGGTGGCTGAGCGCAGTCGAAGCCCCAGTTCCGCCTCAACCTTTGCCAAACCTCCTCCGGTGTCATCCCAGTCGCTGCCACAATACCTCCCAGTCGGGATCGTCTAGGCCGTCGTTCGGTAGCCACTGGTGGGTGCCCATACCTAGGGCGCGATGGGGGTGCTGACGCGCACTATCCTGCAACTCCATAGCCAGGTCAATGAGCGCCTGACGGCCAATGTCGGTTTCAAAGACGGAGGAGATGACTAGATCAACTGGGTGGTTTTGGCAAAACTGTCGAAGTCGGTTGGATGAGCCTAGGATGGAGGCTTTGATGACGTAGATGCCGTTCCAGTCTCTGTAGTAGTGGGCTTTGAGCTGGTCGAGCGTGGTGACGGACTCGTCTAGGGCGATTGGCGTTTGGTAGCGGCGGGCTAGTTTGGTGAGCTCGGTGAAGCAGTTGGGCGGGAGGGGCTGCTCGATGAATTCGATACGGTGGCCAAGGCGATCGCACGCATCCAACCAGTGATGTGCCGCAATCTCGCACAGACCGCCGTTGGCGTCGAGTCGTAGCTGAGCGCCGAGTGGTAGCCGTTCCATTAGCTGCGATAGCCAAGCGAGCTCGACTGAAACTGGCGCGACTCCAATTTTCCATTTGAAGGTGCGATGGCCCATTGCCCATAGCGGACTCCAAGCGGTCAGAGCTGCCTCGCCAGTAGGTAGAAGGGCGCTGTAGTGATGGGGGGCTAGCTCGGCGCAGTGGATATCGCGGGTCAGGTTTCTGTGGGCTAGCTCGAAGCCGAACTGGCAGGCGGGGAGCGTTGGCAGAATAGAGAAGTCATCGCCAGTAGAGAGTCTGGGTGGAATGCGCTGGCAAAAGGCGATTGCCTGGGATTGGGTTTCGGTGCCAAACCACGGCAGCGGTGCGACTTCGCCGAATCCAGTGCGACCCTGGTGATCGCTTAACTTGAGAATGATGCCTTCGCGATATTTCCAGATGCCGTGATTGGTTTTGATTGGCTGCCGGAAAGGGCGGCGATAGGGGCGAAATTCGAAAGCGATCGCAGCTGGCCTGTGGGTGATGTGATGCATAGCTGTTTCTGGATAGCTCCCTTCTGGATAGACCCTTCTGGATAGCCCCTCTGGGAATAGACTGCTGTCGTTGGTCAAATCGCAGTGGAGGCGATTAGCCCAAGCATAAGAAGTACGCCGCTCCAAAAGTGAAAATAAATCGCTAGGAATTTTGAATTCTTTACCTTGTCTGGCTGATCGTGAAAGGCTAGCACATGCCGACAGAGCTTAACAGCGGCTGGCAGCGCTCCGCCGATCAAAAGCGTACTCCGGGGCAGTCCTCCCTGTGCGATCGCTATTAAATCTGTCAGCAGCACTGCTCCACAGGCAACCGGTAGTAGCTGCGCTCCTCGCTGGGTGCCGAGGCGAGCAATCGGCGATCGCTTCCCTGCTTTTAAATCGTCCTCTACCTGATGAAAGTGCGAGCAGAATAGCACTAGCGTTGTCGTCACGCCGACCATGATAGCGGCTGGCAATAGCGCCTCACCAAACTGCCAGCTCTGTAGCCAGCCTGTATCGCTCCAGCGTTGGGTCTGCGAGTAGTAAGCCGCGCCCACTGCCAGCGGTCCAAAACTTAGAAAACAGAGAACTTCACCTAAGCCCTGATATCCCAGTCGGAACGGCGGTCCTTGGTAAAGGTAGCCCAAAGCGCAGCAGGCCAGAACCAGAGTCAGCACGGTTGGATCTTGCTGTCTAAGAGAGATGGTCAAGATACCGGCGATGCCCAAGAGCAAACAGGCATTGCCTATCCAGAAAATTAGCGCCCGATTGCGGGTGAGATTGACCAGTGAATGATGTTTGTTGATATCGATTCCGGTGGCGGCATCGAAGACATCGTTACTGAGATTTTCCCAAACGAGTATTAGAATGGCCGACAGCGCGAAAGTAAGGAACACATCTGACTGGAAACTGCGGGTTTGGGTATAGGCCACCGCGCTGCCCACACAAATCGGCATTACCGCTACACAGTACATGGGGGGCTTTAGTGCTGCCATCCAAAGCTGCTTTTGCGATCGCAGCTGGTTCGTGTCGGTCCTAGTCCGGGATGACTCGATTGGTTCGGCGCAGACACTGTCAGGTTTAACCGCTTGGGTGGTCATATATCAAAGAAGCTACAGCTAGCGCTTAGCATAGCCTTTTGCCTACGGGGGGTTGGACATGCGGTAAGAAATCTCAAACAACGTGCCTTTCATCAACTTCTTTGCTAGAGTGCATGGCGGCTGGGTGACAAAGGTTCTGTGTATTTGACTGGCGGTTTAATTGAAGATGGCGAAAGAGACAAATTCAGAGTTGAAAGAGAATACAATTCGTTCGATTCGATCGATCGAGGGTACTGTACATACGCCTGACTCGTTGAAGACATCACCGGAGGAGAATGCGGACCTGTCTGATTCTTCAGCCGCGTCAACAAAGGCCGAGAGCGCTGAAGGCGTTAAGGGCAGTTCTAAATTTGCTCCAAAACTGCCTGCTCCAAAACTGCCTGCTCCTAGACTGCCAAAGATCTCCTCGAAATTAGCGGGTTTGGCTGCTGTAATTTTGCTAGGTGGGGGCGCGATCGCCGCGTTAAATTTCTCTCAAAGAACGCCTCGTAGTCTGTCGCCTGCCGGTGCGCAGCTCGTTCCACAAGACGCTTTATCAACAGTCACTGTCACCACGGACGAAATCGCCTGGAACAAGCTCAGACAGTTTGGTACAGCAGATAGCCAAGCGCAGTTTGACCAGCTATTGACCGAGTGGAAAGATCGGCTGTTTACGCTAAATGGATATAGCTTCAAGCGAGATATTAAGCCTTGGATCGGCGATCGCGTTACCCTGGCTTTCTTGCCTGCTAACCGGTCTGATGCGGCTGGCCAGACCCAAGACGAGAGTGCCGCTGAAGGACTGTCTGCTGCTACCCAAAATGTCGCGCTAATCGTACCGATCGCCGATCCTGCTAGAGCGAAGTCTCTACTGGATAAAGGGCCGCAGCGTTCAGCCATTACCTGGGAAGATCGCAGCTACAAGAATATTCCGATCAAAACTATCGAGACGGGTGAAAACCAGACAGTACAGGCCGCTGTGATAGGTTCCGATTGGCTTTTGCTGAGCAATACGGCCGCAGGTGTAGAGCAAGTGATTGATACCTATCGAGGGAAGCGCTCTTTGAGAAATGTGGCAGGCTATCGCAATGCCACAGCGGATCTAGCGCAGCCTCAGCCGCTGGGTAAAAGCTTTGCGCAGTTTTATCTAAACATCCCGGTTGCAACCGCAGCGCTAAAGACGCCAGCAGGGACGTCCGTAGGACAGCGGGGCAGCATCGTGCCGCTTCAAGGATCTCAGGGAATTGTTGCGACTGCTCTGATTGAATCGGAGGGCGTCCGCTTTTTGGGAACTAGCTGGCTGCTGCCAAAGAACGACCTGGCCTACAGCGATCTGAGTAACGAAGCTGATGACATGGCGCGTCGTCTACCGGGCGATACGCTGCTGGCTCTGTCGGGAAGCAATCTACAGCAGACTTGGCGATCGTTTAGCGAGGGTAACGTCTCCCCTCCATTTTTTCCAGACGCACAAAATTTGAGAGCGGGCTTGCTGAGTCAGACGGGGCTAGATATCGAAGAAGACATCATGCCCTGGGCTAGCGGAGAGTTTGCTTTTGGACTGTTGCCGCCTGCTGAAGTGCCCGAAGAAGATGAGACTGGTGCGATCGCTGCCTCGCCGCTGCTGCTGATGGTGCAAACCAACGATCGAGCCACGGCTGAATCGGTCTGGAGGCAGATCGACGATGTTATGGTCAGTCGCTACCGCTATCAGGTAGAAACGACTGAGCTGCCAGAAGGGTCACTCACTCGCTGGATCTCCCCTTTTCAGGGCGTTCAGTTTAGCCACGGCTGGCTACCTGGAAACGTTGCCTTTTTTACCGTAGGTAGCGGCGCGGCTGATAGCCTCATCCCCGAGCCTTCTACATCACTAGCAGGCACCAGACTTTTCCAGACCCTGACGGGCGACGCGCCGACTCCAAACAATGGTCAGTTCTTTCTTGACCTAGCTCGAATTAATGAGACAAACGGCGTTTTCCCCTTGCCTCAGCTACCGCTAGATGGCCAGACGTCAGCCATCGAAGCGATTGGACTGACCTCTTCTGTGGGCGATCGCACCATGGACTACGATCTGTATATCAAGCTGCCCAAAGCGGCTAGACCTGGTCCTTTCTAGAGAAAAAAGCGCTATCGAAGAACTGGGAATCGATTGAGCTAGCCCAGGAGCTAGCCCTCTTCTAATGACCGACGCTTCCAGTGACCGACGCTTCTAGTGACCCAGTGACCGACGCTATAGTCTGATAAACTCGAAGATGGCCATGTAGAGTCTTATAAACTCTTTTATTAAGCCTGTTTAAGATTGGCTGAAAGCGGCTAGATACGGCAGTTTGGAGGATAAATACCCCGTGGAAACCACCCTCGGTTTAGAGATTATTGAAGTCGTCGAGCAGGCAGCGATCGCATCGGCCCGCTGGATGGGAAAAGGTGAAAAGGACATTGCTGACGAAGTTGCAGTAGAAGCAATGCGTGAGCGGATGAACAAGATTCACATGCGCGGCAAGATCGTCATCGGTGAAGGTGAGCGCGACGACGCTCCGATGCTCTACATCGGTGAGGAAGTCGGTATCTGTACACAGCCTAACGCTGATGAGGTCTGTACGCCCGATGAGCTAATCGAAATTGATATTGCGGTTGACCCTTGCGAAGGCACCAACCTCTGTGCCTACGGTCAGCCCGGCTCGATGGCAGTTTTGGCTATCTCTGAAAAGGGTGGTCTGTTCGCTGCTCCTGACTTCTACATGAATAAACTGGCCGCGCCGCCTGCTGCCAAAGGCAAAGTAGATATCACCAAAAGCCCCACCGAAAACCTGAAGATTTTGGCTGAGTGCCTAGATCGCTCAATCGACGAACTCGTCATCATCGTCATGAAGCGCGAGCGTCACAACGAACTAATCAAAGAAATTCGCGATGCTGGGGCCCGGGTCAGACTAATCAGCGACGGCGATGTCTCAGCCGCTATCTCTTGTGGGTTTGAAGGGACTAACGTCCATGGCTTGATGGGTATTGGCGCAGCGCCTGAAGGGGTGATTTCCGCAGCGGCTATGCGCTGTCTGGGTGGTCACTTCCAAGGTCAGCTAATCTACGATCCAGCCATTGTCAAAACGGGCTTGATTGGTGAGAGCAAAGAAGCCAACCTAGAGCGCTTGGCCTCTATGGGCATTACCGATCCTGATAAGGTCTACACCGCTGAAGAGCTTGCCAACGGTGAGAACGTCCTGTTCGCTGGCTGCGGCATTACACCGGGTACCTTGATGAACGGCGTTCGCTTCTTTAACGGTGGCTACCGTACTCAGAGTTTAGTTATCTCTAGCCAGTCTAAAACTGCACGCTTTGTCGATACTGTGCATATGAAGGACAGTCCTAAGCGCGTTAGCCTGAATTAGGAAGAAGACGAGGTAGAAAGCAAAATACTTCAACCGAAGGGGATGAAGCGTTAGGCTGTACGTGTTTAGCGTCCCTATACGGTTAGCAGTAAACCCGTTATGAAAAAGAGAGCTTAAGGTAGAAGTCTACCGATTCATAGTCCTCGTTCATTGAGAAACGCGTCACTCTCTACCAATCAGTATCGCCCGGAAGC
>JBCCOH010000039.1:0-38742 GCA_039111275.1 Cyanobacteria bacterium P01_D01_bin.1
ATTCCACCGGAACCGCCAAGTAAGTGCCCGGTCATACTCTTCGTCGAGCTGACCGCAATTTTGTAGGCATGTTCGCCTAGCACTGTCTTGATCGCGGCTGTCTCATTCGGGTCGTTGACCGGGGTGCTAGTGCCGTGAGCATTGACATAGCTAACTTCGTCTGGCGACAGGTTGCCGTCCTTGAGCGCGTGGCGAATCGCTCGGACTGCGCCTTCTCCACCAGGGGCAATACCCGTCATATGGTAGGCGTCGCAGCTCATGCCGTAGCCGACGATTTCTGCGTAGATGCGAGCGCCTCTGCTCAGCGCGTGCTCTAGCTCTTCTAGGATGAGGATGCCTGAGCCTTCACCCAGGACGAAGCCGTCTCTGCCGACATCAAAAGGACGGCTGGCGTGGGTGGGGTCGTCATTGCGAGTGGACATAGCTCGCATAGAAGAAAAGCCCGCAAAGGTTAAAGGCGTGACGGCGGATTCTGTGCCACCGCAGATCATGGCCTGGGCGTAGCCGTTTTGGACCAGGCGAGAGGCATCGCCAATGGCGTTAGACCCGGCGGCGCAGGCGGTGACAGAGCAGGAGTTGGGGCCTTTGGCGCCAGTCTGGATCGCGGTTAGGCCAGCGGCCATGTTTGCGATCATCATTGGAATCATGAACGGGCTACAGCGGCTGGGTCCTTTGTTTAGGTAGATTTCCTGCTGCTCTTCCATTACCTGGATGCCGCCGATGCCCGTGCCGATCATGACGCCGATTTGCTCGGCGTTGAGGTCGGTAATTTCTAGCTTGGCGTCGGATATTGCCTGCTTGCTCGCTGCGATCGCAAAATGAGCAAACCGCGCTGCCCGCTTCGCATCCTTGCGATCCATATAGTCGAGTGGATCAAAGCCCTTGACCTCGCCCGCAATCTGGCTGGCATGCGCCGACGCATCAAAGGCAGTCACCGGGCCGATGCCGTTTCTACTCTCTAACAAGCCCTGCCAGTAATCGGCCAGAGTGTTGCCAATCGGCGTAATCGCACCCATGCCCGTCACCACAACGCGCTTTCTTTCTTGCTTTTCTTCTAATTGAGCCATAGTTCTAAGGACAACACCAAGGGGGGCAGTCAGTGGAGAGCAGTCGGTGGGGAGTGGTTGGCGAGAAGCGATCGGTGAGAAGCGGTCGGCACTCAGTCACAGAAGCTTGCATCTGAACACCCATCGCTGAGCACTCACAGCCAAGCCATCAGGACTTCGTCTTTTCGATGAATTCAACAGCCGACTGTACTGTGCTGATACTTTCAGCTGCTTCATCGGGAATTTCGATATCAAACTCTTCTTCTAGTGCCATCACTAGCTCGACAGTGTCCAAAGAGTCAGCACCTAGATCATTGGCGAAGCTAGCTTCTGGCTTTACTTCTGCTTCGTCTACGCCTAGCTGTTCAGAAACGATCTTCTGAACTTTTCCTAAAATTTCGTCACTCATTACTTATAGTTACCTTCCAACAGCAGCAAAAGTACTAGAATCCGACCGAAGCCACTCGCTAGCGCTGCCCTGACAGATCCTTTCTCTAGAGATTCTGAAGAGAGCCAGGCAAGGCAGTGAGCAGATTTCCGTTGGCCAGACAACCCGTCCGCCAACAAAACCCGCCTCAGATCCGTAACAGCGACCGTTTCTTGAGCAATTTTGCATTTTTAAGCTTTACTATCTTATAGGAAAGCGGGACACCCCGTATTTACTCTGTAACGCTTGATGTAGAGCGAATATTACGTTCCATAAATTTTTGCCTACCCCGTTAAGGTATGGCTGATGGCAGCAAGATACACTGCTGATGGGTCATCGAGAACCCTTGCTCACAGTTGTCTGGGCTCGCTTGCTCATAGTCGTCTGGGCTCGTTTGCTTGCAGTCATCTGGCGACATTGCAACAATAATTTTGGAGTCTCTACTTCATGTCTCATTCAGTTAAAATTTACGATACCTGTATCGGTTGTACGCAGTGCGTCCGTGCCTGCCCTACCGATGTTCTAGAGATGGTGCCCTGGGACGGCTGCCGCGCTGGGCAGATTGCGTCCTCACCTCGCACAGAAGACTGCGTTGGCTGCAAGCGCTGTGAAACGGCTTGCCCCACTGACTTCTTGAGTATTCGCGTTTACCTAGGAGCGGAGACTAGCCGTAGCATGGGTCTCGCTTATTAAGACCTTCAGATTCAAGCTCTTCAGAGTAGAGTTTTTTAGGTTCAGCATCTCTATATTCTGAGCTATCAAAGATTCTGGGGCTTGTCGTAGATAATAAAGAACCCCTGCCGCTCCTTGTTGGCAGGGGTTCTTTGTTTGACTATCTTTTTTGGCATTAGCGGACCAGCAAATCATCAACCGTCACTACCAGCGCTGGAAACACTCTAGATTCGATCCGCTCCTCGTTTACATATGCCTTTTCTTCATAGCTGCCGTTTATTAGCACCAGCACCGTCACTTTTTCTCGGTGCGGGAGGAGATGATCGGTGGCTGAAGGGGCGCTTTCTGAGGTGAATCAGGATGCGCTGGATAATCTGCTGGTGGCTATAGAAGCGAGCGGTCGGCGGCTAGGCATCTACATTGCGGTGTGCGATGAGCCGCAGCTCAAGGCGGAGATTGTTGACCGCTATGAGCGGGAACTATCGCCCGCATTCCGGCACTATCGGCTGACGCTGAATGCGGATGAGCCGAGTTTGAAGGCGCTGCTGATTGCGCAGGTGCGCTCTGACGATTATTTACAACAGGGTGGACAGGCGGTGATGACGATTTTGGGAGCGGAGCGGTTGAGGTCGCTGCGGAGCGGGACAGAAAGGTCGCAGCAGGAAACTTTCTTTGGCTATTTACAGTGGACGAGAGAGGGACTGCAAGATTTTCCGTTTGCGATTGTGCTGTGGGTGACGGACGACATGCAAAAGCAACTCATCCAGCGGGCTCCTGATTTTTGGAGCTGGCGGCGGGAGGTTGTGAGGTTTTGAACAGTTTTATTCTTTTTCTAGAATCAATCGGGAAAGGGGTGTGGGAGACGGATGTAAGCTAGAGGCATTATTTCAATTTTTATCGTTCATCTTCTATTGAGTAGCAGCTATGGACCCATTGACGTTGGCGGTGAGTGCGCTGGTTTTTGTGGCGGGGGGTGTGACCGCTGGTGCGACGGGGAAGCTAGGTGAGGGGTTGGTGATAGCCGCGCAGCAGTGGCTAGAGCGCATCGGGCAGCACTCACCAGAGACGAGGCAGCGCTTGGCGGGCGTGAGCGATCCGAATGTGATCGATGTCGAAATATTAGAAGAAGCGAAGCGGGTGGCGGCGGATCAGCCGGATGTGCAGGCGGCGATGAATGAGACCGTAGCGGCAGCGGCGGTAGATAGCGGTTCGTTTCCAAATTTGACGAAGCTAGCGGAGAAGATTAACAGCGTTAACTTCGGTACAATCACAGCTCAATACAATGCTGAAACTCAAACCAACATTGGCACTCAGATCAACAACTACGGCAAAGATTGACTACAGTCGGCGGGAGAGGCACCGCCAAAGCTAAGCACCCCAAACAATTTGCCAGTAAGCAATATCAGTAAGTTTGTCGGTCGTGAGCAAGACTTGGCGGCAGTAGAGACTTTGCTGTCGCAAAATAGCCAGGTGAATATTGCGGCGGCGGTCGGGATGGGCGGCGTAGGTAAGACAGAGCTGGCGTGGCAGTATGCGCGGCGGCGAGGCAATGCCTTTCCAGGTGGGGTGTGCTGGCTGCGGGGCGTAGAGCCGATCGCGCCGCAGATGATTAGCTTTGCCCAAGACTATCTGAACTTGCAGGTGCCAGAGCAGACAGAGTCGCCTGTGGCCTGGTGCTGTCAGCGGTGGCCGGGAGAGGGCACGGTACTGATGGTGGTGGATGATGTGCAGGACTATGGTGCACTGAGGGTGATGCTGCCTAGTGGCGGGATGGGTGACGGTCGCTTTCGAGTGCTGCTGACGACGCGGCAGGCGATTTTGCCAGTGGGTCAGCGGCTGGCGCTAGAGGTGCTGCTATTAGGAGCGGCGCTGGAGTTGCTGGCGAATTTGGTTGGGTCAGCGCGGATTGAAACCCAGAAGGCCGAGGCGGAAGAGCTGTGTGAGTGGGTGGGGCGATTGCCGCTGGGCATTGAGCTAGTGGGATGGCATTTGCAGCAGCGGCCCGAGCTGTCGGTCGCTATGCTGCTAGAACGACTGGAAGGCAAACGACTAGCGGCGAAGGCACTGATGCGGACGCACCCGGAGATGACGGCAAAGCTAGGCGTCGCGGCAGCGTTTGAGGTGAGTTGGGAGCCGCTGAGTGAGGCGGCGAAGACGCTGTCAGGTTTGCTGGGGCTGTTTGCGGCTGCGCCGATAGCGTGGGAGTGGGTAGCGGCGGCCTGGGCGCAGGCGGAGACGGCAATGGATGAGGAGGATTTGGAAGAGGCTCAGGCGGAACTGCTGCGGGTGAATCTGTTGCAAAAGGTAGAGGAGCCACAGAAGGCACTACGCTACCGGGTGCATCCGCTGGTGAGAGAGTTCTTTGCCGTGAAGCGGGGTGAGATAGCTGATCGTGAGAGCTTGCAGCGTGGTTTTGCTGTGGCGATGACGGAACTGGCGAAGACAATACCGCAGACAGCGACGGTGGCAGTGAGGACGCAGGTAACAGACGCAGTTCGACATTTTGAGGAAGTGGCGCTGCGATGGACTGCGGCTTTGGAAGGGCTTGATAAGACTTGGTGTTGTATAGGGTTGGGTCGGTTTTATGAAAGTTTGAGTCAATGGGGAGATGCGGAAAGGTGGCGGCAGAGAGCGGTTGAAATTAGCAAAGCGGAACTGGGCGATCGCCATCCCTCTACCGCCACCAGTCTGAACAACTTAGCGCTACTGTACGAGTCGCAAGGGCGCTACAGCGACGCCGAACCGTTGTATCTTGACGCCTTAGCCATTAGGAAAGCGGAACTGGGCGATCGCCATCCCGATACTGCACTAGGTCTGAATAACTTGGCGGCACTATACGACTCGCAGGGCCGCTACAGCGAAGCGGAACCGTTGTACAGAGAAGCGCTCGAAATCTATAAAACCGAACTGGGCGATCGCCATCCTGATACTGCACTAGGTCTGAATAACTTGGCGGCACTATACAACTCGCAGGGCCGCTATAGCGAAGCGGAACCGTTGTACAGAGAAGCGCTCGAAATCAGGAAAACCGAACTGGGCGATCGCCATCCATATACCGCCACCAGTCTGAACAACTTAGCGCTACTGTACGAGTCGCAAGGGCGCTACAGCGACGCCGAACCGTTGTACCTTGACGCCTTAGCCATTAGGAAAGCGGAACTGGGCGATCGCCATCCCTCTACCGCCACCAGTCTGAACAACTTAGCCGCACTGTACGAGTCGCAAGGGCGCTACAGCGACGCCGAACCGTTGTACCTTGACGCCTTGGCCATTAGTAAAGCGGAACTGGGCGATCGCCATCCCGATACCGCCCTCAGTCTGAACAACTTAGCTTGGCTTTACTACAACACAAATCGCCTACCCGAAGCCGCTACCGCCATGTCCGAAGCGCTTAGTATTCGAGAAGAACAGCTTGGTCCTGATCATCCCTACACCGTCGGATCGAAAGAAAGTTTAGAAACTATTCAGCAGGCCATTAATCAGCCCGTTTCACCATCAGGTTGGTGGCAGAAATTGCGTAAAGCCTTGAGATTATCTCGTTGACAAATACGCAGTGAAAGTCTGCTAAAGACTAAAAACAATCCAACAGATACCAGGAGCCGTAATCAGCTCAGCTAAAACTGCCTTTATCTGTGCCGATTCTCCCGATCAATCTCGCGCTGCTTCTTGCGAGCAAACTCGTCGCTACTAATCGCTACCTGTGCGTACTTACCTCTTAGGCTGTTGATGAAGGCTCGCCGATCCAACCCCATAGCCTCTAGCTCTTTGGTGATTGTCTGCTTTTGCTGTACCTCATCCATAGAATGCCTACCGTAGCCGTACAAAGTAATTCAGCGCATTATATCGCTTCTTTTGGAACTACCCCGCTTCAATTCTATTCAGCAAATTTCAAACAAATGACGGTTTTTCGGGCAGCGTTCGACAAGCCGCTAGCAGAAAAAGCTCATCCACCAACTGCACTTTATCAGTCGTACTCTGCAATCATTCAGTCATCAACTGCACTTCATCAGTCGCACTCTGCAATCGTTCAGTCACCAACTGCACTTCATCAGTCGCATTCCAGAAAGGCTCAGTCGCATCTGGGAATCGTTCAGTCACCAACGGGACTTTATCAGTCGCACCCGGCATCAATTCCGCTTCATGCATCCGCCTAGCTTCTACGTAAATATACTGAACTACCGCTTGACTCAGCGCAAAAATCAGACTATCTTCAAATGCAAGCTGTCAGACATACCCATGTCAATCGCAGCCCTTACCTACAGGACTCAAACTTTTAGCGCCATCGGTAGGTGCTGACAACACCTAGCCGATGACTACTGACAAACTGTCACAGCCAGTCTGCCAGCTACGGTACACGATACCTTAGCTACCGCACCTGCACCACATTTGCCAGCGTAGCTAAGGGTCTGAGTTCTGGTTTCCTCCCATACCTTCTCATTCGGAGAACCAGACTCACATGTTTTATACCGCCACCGCTGACGCAACCGCGTCCACCGCTCCTGCTGCCGACATTCCGCTACCGCCCACCCCCACCGCCCCGCGCGAGTACATCCGCCATCTGCTATTTGGCACCCCCGCCACCGTGCAGGCCACCATCCGCCAGCTACATCAGCTCGGCTACGCCGAACCCAACGACTGGAGCCGCCCCATTCCTACGGGCAATCCGGGTGAGGTGATGGCGACATTGGTGAAGCGAGTGATTTCGCAGGCGTAGGAGTCAGCGCTATCTAACTGCGGCCACTTTCTTGACCGCAAACAAACTGCCCAGCAAGCCTAACCCAATGCCCAGCACCATAAGAGAAAAGGGCAGCAGCAACCACTGCTGTGACGAGAGCTGAAGGCCATTGGCCAAAAACTCAATAAAAGCAGGCTGCCCTTCCACCGATAGCGACTTCAAGCCCTGCTGAGCAGAGAGTAACAGTCCCCACGAGCCGCCCGCACCAACTAGGCCAAACACCGCCCCCTGGAACAAAAAAGGCATGTAAATCCAGCTACGGGTAGCACCGACTAGCTGCATAATTTCGATTTCTTGATGGCGGGCGATCGCAATCAAACGAATCGTCGTGGTCACCACTGCGATCACCGCCATACTCAACAAGCTCACCACCGCCAGACTGACCCACTGCAATCCTGCGTTGAGATCTCGCAGCTGCTGAATCACTTCACTCACGTACAGCACATCATCCACACCCAACATGCTCTCTAGCGTAGCGGCTAGCTGAGGCACCTGCTGCGCATCTCTCGCTTTGACCTTCAGCTCATCCACCAGAGGATTGCCATTCAGCTGGGCCGCCGCGTTCGAGACATCCGATAACCCCAAATCCGCAGTTAGCTGCGACCAGGCTTGCTCTTTGCTAACCGCCTCCACGCTGACAACGCCCGGTAGCTGCCTCACTTCACTCGTCAAACTAGCAGCACTGACCCCACTTTTTAGATAGGTCGAAATCACCAGCTGAGAGCCAAACTGGTTTAGCATCCCTTCTACCTGCCAGCTCACCTGTAGACTGGTGCCAAACAAAAACAGTAAAACCGTCATCGTGCTAATCGCTGCCCAGTTCATCCAGCCGCCGCGCTGCAGGCCCCTAGCAGTTTCGCGAAGTAGATAGTCTGTCTTGTTTAGAGATTTCAGCACAGATTCGATCCCACTAGCAGAGACTCGCCGCTAGAGTGCCCCGAATCAATCCTCAAATCAATCTGGGTTGATACGCGCGCCATAGTCAAACCAGAGTCGCCCGGTGAAGTCAGGTTGAGTTGTTACAATAGAGAATGAGCACACCGCTTGAGTTATCTAATTTTTAGAACCTATGCCCGCAGTCATGGACGTCGAAAAGAAAAAGCTAAAGAAGCCGCCGCTCACGATTCATCAGATGGGCGATCGCGTCCTGCGGCAGCAGGCTAAACGAGTCGCCAAAGTAGACGACAACCTGCGCGCGCTAGTTCGCAAGATGCTACAGACGATGTACAGCGAAGACGGCATCGGATTAGCGGCGCCTCAAGTCGGCGTCAACAAGCAGTTGCTAGTCGTAGATGCCGATCCAGAAAATGAATCTGCGCCGCCGCTAGTGATGGTCAATCCCAAGATCACCCGCTACAGCGATGAGCTAGCGGCTGGTCAAGAAGGCTGCTTGAGCATTCCGGGTGTCTATCTAGACGTGATTCGTCCCGCCGCTATCGAAGTCAGCTTCAAAGATGAGAACGGTCGTCCTCAAAAGCTAAAGGTAGACGATCTGGTCGCTCGGGTGATTCAGCACGAAATGGATCACCTGAATGGCGTACTGTTTGTAGATAGGGTTGAGAATTCAATCGCGCTTAATCAGGAGCTACAGAAGAACGGCTTTGCGGTGAAGCACGTTCAAAGAATCAAGTAGCGGCCAGTTGAGTAGTGGCCAGTTGAGTAGTGGCCAGTTAAGTAGCAGCAAGTCAAAATAACCAATCAAGATAAACAGAGGCAAAAGGAAGAAATCGGTGACTCCAAAAAGTGGTGCGTTGTTGGGTGTAGCTTGTTTGACTGCGATCGCAGCAGTCGGCTCAATGTTTGAACTCTCCTCTGGCGACCCGGACTGGGGCAAAGCGCCCACCGCCGTCGTCTTAGCCCTCAGCATCCCGGTCGGCATTCTGTCATTCATAGAAGCGGTAAAAGACGCCCGCGCTAATATGTAAGCTATCAACGCTATGTCATGCCTCTTACTGAATTATTTCCCGTAGTTAGTCAGCTTTCGCACCAGGAAAAGCTACGACTTATTCATTTCCTTCTACTCGCAGTTGCAAAAGAGGACGGTTGTGAGCTGCAAGCAGCTCAGAATCAGGAAAACTTACTATTAACACAGTTAGAAGATACTGAGGCGATTGTGTGGTCGCCTTACGATGCGCATGGTGCTGCGCAGGCTCTCTCTGAACTTCTAGTGGCAGAAAGGCAAGCAGGCAATGCTTAACGCTCAGCGATTTCCTTTTGTTGAGCGTACTAATGTGGCAGGACTGTCCAGTGTGATGCCTTACTTGCAAGTAACGTTGAACCACCAAGAGCATTCTGTGGAGACGATAGCTCTGCTGGACACTGGTGCGAGTGTTAACGTACTACCTTACGAAATTGGCTCGCAGTTAGGAGCAGTCTGGGAAGATCAAACAGTACCTATAGCTTCTGTCGAGTTAGTTAGGACATCAGTGCCCGCTAGAAGCCTTTACTGACAACAGCTAACTCGACTAGCAAAGTAAGAATGCATCCTTACTTTGCTATATTCAGTTGAGCGGGAACTTGGCCTTACTAGAAGCGCGCGGGCTAGTGCTCTCAGCAACTGTTGCTGAATTTCCCTCAGTCTTGCTCGCATTCGCTTGGACAAAGTCTAGAGAAGTACCGCTGATCTTGGGTCACACAAACTTCTTTACAGAATTTGATGTGTGTTTCTACCGTGCCGATCTCGCCTTCGAGTTACGTCCAAGAGTAAAATAAGTAAGAAGTTCAAACACACTATTGGACAAGAGTGATCGCAGCAGTCGGCTCAATGTTTGAACTCTCCTCTGGCGATCCGGACTGGGGCAAAGCGCCCACCGCCGTCGTCTTGGCCCTCAGCATCCCGGTTGGCATTCTGTCATTCATAGAAGCGGTCAAAGACGCTCGTGCAAATATGTAATCTCGTGACGCGACGTTCGATAAGCTATTAGTGACGGACGAAGGGCACCGTTAGGCGGCTCGAGTTGCACGTAATAGTGTACGTATGAAGTTTGAATGGGACGAATCAAAAGCTGTAGCTAATTTAGCTAAGCATGGCGTGAGCTTTCAGGAAGCTAAGACCGTTTTTGATAATGTGTTAGCAGTGATTTTCGACGATGAAGCTCACTCAGATAGTGAGCGGCGAGAAATCATCATTGGGCACTCACGAAGTAATCGCTTACTACTCATTTCTTTTACCGAGCGTTCTATAGCGTGTACCGGATGCATTCGGTACACGCTAGCCACTTGACCTGCTGCCACTTAAAGCTTTCAGCCTGTGAGCTGTACCTCAGTCAAGTGGCAAACGCTACAGTACCATTCGCATTATCGGTGCCCGATTAGCGACTCGAAGGGAGCGTGAAGATTATGAGCAAAATGCCTTTTGAAGAATTATCTAATTCAGGGGACGACCTTTTGGCTGAGTATAGCTTCGATTATAAAAAAGCAAAGCTCAACCGCTTTGCCGATAAAGGAAATCAACCGTTGAAAGTTGTGGTTTTAGATGAAGATGTTGCTCAAGTTTTTACCACACCAGATTCAGTCAATAAGATGCTAAGAGCATTAATAGAATCTATGCCGCAAAATTTAGCAGCGGCCCAGTCCAACAATTCAAATGCAGCGGACGATTGAGTGCTATAGCGTTTGAGTATGCGTCCGGGAAACGCGACATTTTTCGTGGTTGTAGCGCTTAAGCTTCTCAACAGCAAGAACCACTGACGTAGGTCATGATGTGTTGATCATAGCGATCCGCTGTAGGAGAAGCCTTATATTGACTATGCATTTAGCGGATCGCCGTACTTCTTCATCGCTGCAATTTCAAGCCGTCATAACGACTCATACAGTCTGCTTATTCGTATAGCCAGGGCGTCATTGCGGGCTCCCAGCTGCACAGATCGTCGCCAAACCACAGCTTGATTTCGCTCTCTGCGGTTTCTGGTGCGTCGGAGCCGTGAATTAGGTTGCGGCCAATGGTGATGCCGTAATCGCCACGGATAGTACCGGGTTCAGCGTCCAAAGGATTTGTTGCGCCGATTAGCTTACGGGCAGAGGCAATCACGCCTTCGCCTTCCCAAACCATTGCTACGACTGGCGCTGAAATGATGTACTCGACCAGACCGCTGAAGAAGGGACGCTCTTTGTGGACGGCGTAGTGCGACTCGGCTAGCTCGCGCGAGACGGACATTTGCTTCATGCCGACTAGGGTGAAACCCTTGGTCTCGAAACGGCTGATGATATCGCCAACCAAACCCCGCTGGACGCCATCGGGCTTGATCATGATGAAACTCTTTTCCACGGACTGTGACTCCTAACTGCTTTTAACCTTTCCTATGCTCAGTAAATGAGGTCGGTTTGTAAAGCCTTTTCTTCTGATCTTTGGCAATTGTTCTTCGGCAGTGACAGCTCTTTGGCAATTCTTCTTTAGCAATTTCTCTTTAGCAACTTCCCGCTGGCAGTTTCCCCGCTGGTAATTGCGGCAATCGAATCAAAAGCAGTTAAATTCGCCACCCCTGATTCATTCACACCCTTACTCATTCACGGCAGCGATATCAATTGTGATAGGCGCTTCTGATGATGAGCGCCTAGCTCGCAAAAGCCCGACAGGAGAATTCTCATTTGCTGAGTGGTTCACTGGCAACCGTCGCAGATTCCTGACGTGGTACGCCTTTTCCCAGTCGGCTTTCTCTTTTCTGGCTAGTCGCTGCTCTGCGTAGATGCGCTCTGCGTAGGCCCGAGCCGCTGCCGCTGGCGTGTAGTTTGGCTGTGGGTAGAGGCCAGTGATATTAAAGATATAAATAATGTCGCCCCGGACCGTGCGCTGAAAGCAAGCGCCAAATGCCTGCGCCTGACGGTGTAGATAGCGCTGGGCGGAGTGGCCTGTGAGTCCTGTGCTCATCGCTAAATCTAGGGCGCTGACGTAGCCTTGCCGCTGCTGCAAAAGCTGATAGAACCTGCCATCTAGTCTTTCCTGGTGGCGCTGGTGCTGCTGAAGCTTTTGCCACTGCTGGCGCCATAGCCAATACCCGCCTGCACCAATCACGCAGAGCAAGATGATTGGCCATAGCAAACGCAACAGTAAAAAGACAACCAGACTAGCCAACCCTAGCCCTAGCACAATGCGAGACTGACTTTCAAATTCAGAACGAGAAGGCATGGCACACCCAAGCAGCAAGAATTCTTCTGTACTCTAGTGCGAAGGGTGACTATTGGCTAGGACTATCTGCTAATAAGTCAATTAGTCGAGCATTGTCTCATTAGGCACTGTCATCAGATTCGATCGGCTCGTTAGCAAAGATTTTGTAGGCGGCGATCGCAATCCTTTCCAAATCCTCGTCTAGCAGCGGTGGCAGCTCTGCCCCTGCCGCCCGCGCCGACTCAAACAAGTTCCGCCCTTCGTAGGCAACTAAAAACAGACTCTGAGCCAGCGGTCGATCGAGCTGACTAGCGGCACTGAGCTGACTACGAATAACCTTGAGCGCAATCAGTAACATCGTCACTTGACCGGGCACAGGTGGATAGCCTCGGCGCAGCCTGCCCAAAAATGTGTCTTGGGTTTCGTACTGGGGCAGCGTCTGTTGCATCAGCGCCTGACAAGCCGTCTGAAAATCCATCTATCCAAGCACCTGCAAAGCGCACGCAAACTGAGTGTCTACAAAAAAGAAGCTATAGCGCAGTAAAGAGGTCGGATTGAACGGGCACTCTTTAGCTATCTAATCAAAACCCGTTGAAGTACTTTAGGCAAGTTGGTCAGCAGCGCGTCTGCCTAAAGGAACTCGACCGGTTAGCTTAAACCCGCTAGATAGCCGCTCTATGATTCCTGACTCTGCGACTTCTGACTCTACGACTTCTGACTCTGCGCGTCAAACCATTCCCTTTGTCGATCTATCCTGGCAGCACAATCCGCTCCAGGCAGATATTGTTGCCGCGATGGCCGCCACGCTAGATCAGGGCGACTATGTTCTAGGTCAGGCGGTGTATGATTTTGAGGCGGCGTTTGCTAGAGCCTGCGAAGTTAGTTATGGCATTGGCGTTGGCTGCGGAACAGACGCGATCGCACTAGGCTTGCGAGCCTGCGGCATCCAATCAGGCGATGAAGTCATCTTGCCAGTCAATACCTTTGTGGCCACGCTGATTGGCATTCTACGAATTGGCGCAAAACCCGTCTTTGTAGACTGCGATCTAGACACTGCGCTAATCGATCTAGGCGCTGCTGAAAGGGTCGTCACCGAGCGCACAAAGGCCATCATCGCTGTTCATCTCTACGGTCAGATGGTCTCACCGACGCACCTACAGACACTAGCTCAGCAGCATGATCTGATCATCTTCGAAGACTCGGCCCAGGCACATCTCGCCGAACGAGAAGGCGTCAAGGCTGGATCGATCGGACTAGGCGCAGCCTTTAGCTTTTATCCGAGCAAGAATCTGGGGGCACTCGGCGATGGTGGAATGGTGGTCACCTCGCAAGAATCCATTGCCCATAGCGTGCGATCGCTCCGAAACTACGGTGCTACTCGCAAATACTTTCACACCGAGGCCAATGGCACTAACAGCCGCCTCGATACGCTACAGGCGAGTGTACTGGGGCTAAAGCTACCGCATTTGGCAGAGTGGAATCGCGATCGCAACCGCCTCGCCGCCTACTACGACCAAGCGCTAAGCTCCCTGACCGAGAAAGGCATCATCCCAATCAAAAATGTCAGTGGAGCAGGCCACGTCTACCACCTCTACATCGTTCGCATCACCTCTAAATGCGCTGTAAACCGCACCGTCATGCAGCTAGAGCTCAGCGCTCAAGACATTCAAACTGGCATCCACTACCCCACCCCCTGCCACCTCCAGCCCGCCTACGAATCCCTAGGCTACAGCGCAGGCGACTTCCCCAACGCCGAACGCCTCAGCCAAGAGATCCTTTCGCTGCCTATGTATCCCGGCCTCACCACCGCTCAAATCGACCGAGTAGTCGCCGCTATCCAATCCGTCCTAGTCCCCGAAATCGCCATAGCCTAGCTTCGACTGCGCTCAGCTATAGCTTTTGAAGAGTTGCTTAGGACATCCTTTTCGGCTGAAACCGTTACAGAGCAACAGGCAACTCTTCTCGCAAAGTAAGAATGCATCCTTACTTTGCTATACCTCACCTTCTAGCGGCTGAGCGCAGCTGTAGAGCCTTGCTCTTCTCGAAGAGCGTACTCCCCCACTCCCACATTCCATACCCCCCACTCCCGATGCTAACCACCCGAGCCACCCCAAAACTCCCCCTCGAACCCATCATCCTCGCTCTGCTCGGCATCCTCTACCTACCACTGCTCTGGCACTGGGTCGACGGCTGGCTAAGCAAATCTATCAGCATCCAGCATGAGTATTTCAGTCATGGACTGCTGGGCATTCCGTTTGCAGGCTATCTGGTTTGGGAGGCCAGGTCGCAATGGCAGACCCTACCAAACCGCACTCACTGGCTTGCCATTCCATCGCTGCTAGCCGCCGCTCTGTTCTACAACAGCGGCTTGCTAGACATGATGAATCTCTCGCTACCGCTACTGCTAGCAGGGCTGCTACTGGCAATAAAGGGAGGCGCAGGGTTCAATCTTTATCTTTTCCCTTGGGTATTGGTTCTACTCTCTACCCCTACGCAGTTTCCCTACCTGATCGAGCCCTACATCCTACCGCTACAGAGCTTCATCGCTAGCGTCGCAGGCTTTATCCTGCTTCAGTTCGATGTCAATGTCGTCGTGGATGGCATTTACCTCTATGTCAATGACCAGCTAGTTGAGGTCGCGCCTCATTGCGCTGGGCTCAAAATGCTCTTTACCAGTTTCTATATGGGTCTGATTTTGACTTACTGGACTGGGCTCAATCGCTCCAGACTTAGGACTGGCCTCTTTTTCGTGGGTATCGTCGCGGTCAGCGTCGTTGGCAACATTATTCGCAACGCCGTACTGACTTTCTTTCACGGTGAGCAAATGACTGCCGCCTTTGAATGGCTGCACGATAGCTGGGGCGGGGATCTTTATTCAGCCGCAATGCTGGGCTGTTTGGTCGGATTGGTTCGTCTGATCGAACGATATGTGCCGTCAACGCTTGTGGTCGATGGCGATCGCAACGCCTCTACCCAGCAACCACTACCACCAGATCTGCCACCAGAGAAAAAACCAAAAGCTGACTACTTCTAAGTGCTATTGGCATTTTCCAAACGCTGTTGGCACCAACCTCTTCAGACCACTTCTGCCTATTTATCGCTCTAGAATAGAGTGCTTCGCACCGTGTCTTCTCCTTCTTTCGCTAACAAATCAAATCGAACGGCGATCGCACCCTTGATTATCTGCGCAGTGCTAGCGCTGTTTGTAGCCATCAGCGCCCTGCCAAGATACGCCTCTAGCTGGCCCTGGACGACCCCGCCAAAGGTAGCCAACCAGTCGGCTCTCCAAAGCATCCGAGATACAGGGCTAAGCCTGGCCGACTGGTCAGTCGAGATGCAAACAAGGTCCGCGATCGGCGGCGGCGACGACTGGTCAATTCAGCAGCTAGTCCACGAGCAGCCCTACGCTGTCAATCCCAGCAGCATCTTTCTACTGTTGCGCCCACAGATTTGGGAGGCCGACCAGCCCGAAGTCGAATGGGTGGATATAAAAGGCTCTCAGCAGTGGAAGACAGACTCTCACCAGAAAATTTCCTTCACTGTCGCCCAAGCTCACATCAGACCCGATTTTTTTAGGGCTTGGAGTGCTAGCCAGACCTACGCCGTGCTGCAGTGGTATGCGTGGCCCAGTGGTGGCAGTGCGTCAGCCGCCAAATGGTTCTGGGCCGACCAGCGAATGCAGTGGCAGCAGTATCAGCGTATGCCCTGGGTGGCAGTGAGTCTTTGGCTACCGATTGAGCCGTTAGGAGATATTGACCCCTATCAGGCGATCGCCAAAACCCTAGGAGAAGAAATACATACGACCCTTTTACAAACCGTATTTACGGCTAAGAAGTCATGACTTTTGCTCGCGCCAGCTTATACCGCTTACCTATCAAAAAGCTGCCGACGACCTGTGCGGTGATGCTATGCAGCCTACTATCAGTGGCTGTCCCACCCGCCTACAGCCAAGAAATTCCTAGTTTGCCTTCGTCTGGGACGCCTCAATACGACCAGCCGCTGATGCTGCCGAGAGTAGTAGCCCCCTCGCCAGACTGGCAGCCAGACTTCGATGCCTATCACCTAGGCCCGGGCGACTCAATTTTCGTTAGCGTGCCTCGCTATCCCGATCTTAATTTTCAGGCGACGCTAGATCTTAACGGCAATATCATTGTGCCGCTTCAAGGCAGCGTCTCTTTCGAAAAATTGACAATCACACAGGCAGAGGAGCGTCTGCGTAGCGTCTACAACCAGTATGTAGAGATTCGCGCAGATCAAGACGTGACGGTGACTTTGGTGGGTCGCCGCAGCGTCCAAGTCACGATTGTCGGTGCGGTGCAGCGGCCCGGCTTCTATCCGCTAGCGGACCCGAGCGTTTCGACGGCGCTGCTGACCGCCGGAGGCGCAAGACGAAACTCAGACCTGCGTGGCATTCAGATTCAGCGCAAGTTTTACCATCAGGGTCAGCTGGTTGAAAGCAGCCAAAATATCGATCTGTTTACGCCGCTTAGAGAAGGCAGCTCGCTGCCCGATGTGCGACTAGAAGATGGGGATGTGCTAGTTGTACCAGAGTTAGATCCCGGCCAGCTCAATGGCTACGACAGCTTTCTGGTGGCTCGCTCTACTCTGGCACAGCCTGTAATTAACGTACGCTTTTTGAACTACGCTGGCGGCCGAGGCGGCGTTGGCACACTCAACCTCAACAGCGGTAGCTCATTTGTTGAGGCGATTTCAGTCTTGGGCATCAATCCTGACAATGCCAATTTGGGTAAGGTTGCGCTCATTCGCTTCGATTCCGAATCAGGGCGCGCAGTGACAATGACGCTAGATGCCAGATCGGCTATTTTAGGCGATATTACGCAGAACCCTCCCCTACAGGATAGCGATGTCATTGTGGTAGGTCGAAACCTAGTAGGTCGAGTTTCCTATGCGCTATCGACCATCATTCGTCCTTTTAGAGACGTCTTAGGGTTTTCAAACTTTTTTGACAGCTTTGTTAACGATATTGGCCTGTTTAACCAAGGTTCTTCATCCAGTCCTGTGCAGCAAAGACCTCCTAACTAGGGTTCTCTACCAGCTTGCTCACGAGCCTTTCTAGCCAGATTTGCCTCGATTGAGCGCTTTACCTATTTCCTAGATCTCCTATCTCCTAGACCTTTATGGCTTCCCCTTTTGTAAAACGCTACTTGCTTGCGCTCGACCGCTACAAGTGGGCAGGTCTGTTTACGTTTTGCTCTATTCTGGGGGCCTCGGCCTTTGTAGCCCTACAGCCAGAGCCGCCAGTCACCTACTCTTCTGAAGGGGTGCTGGTCAATAATTCGCCTCTAGTCGCATTCACAGATACCGGAAACCGGGTCCAATCTCAGGGTCTTGGCATTATCAACGAGGAACTGCTGCTCTCGGATATTTTGCTAGAAGAGGTAGTCAATCAGTTGGCGGCTCAGGGAATCGACTACACACCACAGCGGCTAGTCACAAAGACAAGAATCAATATCCAGTCAGCAGCGGCCTCCGAAGGGATAGAAGCAACTGGCCAAAAGGTGTCAGTACGCTTTACGGGGGATGATCCTGAGGTGGCTGAAATAGTCCTGCGGACGATGTTTGAGGCGATGGTGGAGCTAAGTGCGGTCACAAATAAGCAGCGGCTAAGGGCGATCGCAACTGAACTAAACGAGCGCCTACCCGAAATTGAAAGCGAACTGCGTCAGGCAGAACAGCGGTTAGAAGTGTATGACCGCAATGAAGGTCCCGCAATTCAGGCATCAATCGACGGCAGCCTGCTAGGTGCGATTTCGGGATCTCAGCAGCAGCTACGCACCAACGAAATCACCCTAGCAGGCATCGAAGCCCAGATGCGCAGCATTCAAGCGCAGCTAGGAATGAACCCCACTCAAGCCTATGCCTCCTCTGCGCTGAGCGCCGATCCGCTAGTAGCCCAGCTGAGAGCGCAGATTTCTGAGGCAGAGACGGCCCTATCTCTACAGCGCGCTCAAGGGCTGCGCGATCAGCATCCGACTATGGTGAACCTCAGAGAAAGTCTGAGCGCCTATCGCGATTTGCTCTCTAGACGCTCAGCAGAAGTCTTAGGCGGAGATGGCAACGTCGCGCCGATTCCTAGCGGCACCCAGGCCAATCTAGATCCGGCTAGGGCAGCGCTGGCCTCGCAGCTAGTCGGGCTCGACTCGCAGCGAGAGGCGATCGTCAGCCAGCAGCGAGTGATTGCACAGTCCGCGCAGCGGCTCCGCCAAGATTACTCTAGCCTGCCAAATAAAGAGTTAGAGAGAAACCGACTGGCGCAAGAAGTTGTCTTACGCCGAGCGTTCTATGACCGCTTGCAGGCTAGCCGCATCGATGCCGAAGCTGCTGAAGCAGAAACCGTCAGTAGTCTGGTAGTTGCTAGCGATCCCTATACCAAGGCAAACGTGATAGAACGACCAGCGACTCCTATGATCTTGCTAGCAGGAACGCTGATGGGACTTATCGTTGGGGGTGGTGTGATCTACCTGTTGGATATGCTTGATGGCACTGTCCGTACCGCAGAAGAGATTGAAAACATTCTAGAAGCGCAAGAAGTACCGCTCTTGGGAGTAATTCCGGCCATCAAGCTGCAATCGCCCGCCATGTCGGTAAGGTCAATGCCCGTGCTGATTCGGTCAGAGTCGGCCTATCACAATAGCTATGAGAGGTTGCTGAGTAAGCTACAGCTCTTGGAGACAGAAGAGAGCGAGGATGAAGGCAGTGAGAAGCTAGGTGGATGTTTAATCGGGCCAAAGGTAATTGCGCTAACGAGTATCCAGGCGCAAGCAGGCAAGAGCTTGAGCGCTTACAATATGGCGATCGCATCTGCCAGAGCCGGACGCCGAACGCTCCTGATTGAAGCCGACTTTAGGAACCCATCCAAAGCAAATGTGCTAAGGCTCGCTAGCGACCCACAGGTTGCCAGCGAGCCACTACGCTACTATGGCGGTCAGCTAGGCGATTGCATTCGTATGGCCGCAGAGATTGAGAACCTGTACATTTCTCCCTCCCCCGGCCCTCAGAAGCAGCCAACGGCCATTATCGAATCTAGTGAAATGCAGCGATTCTTGAGCAGTGCCAGAGCTCGGTTTGATATGGTCATCCTAGACACGCCCTCGCTCTCTAGCTGCGACGATGCTTTACTACTAGAGCATCAAACCGATGGGCTTGTGCTGGTTGCTCGGCCCGGCATCACCGAGAAAGCCGAACTCGACAGCACCATTGAGTCAATGGAGTTCAGCGAAGATATTCGTTTACTGGGGGTTGTGGTCAACGCTGCCGATATTGTGATCGCTGCTAAAGCAAGCAAACCAAAAGAGAGTCCAGAAGAAAGATACAAGCAGGCGGAATATTCTCCAGAGCCCTGGTCTACGCCAGCTGCTGCCAACGGTCGAATCGATTTTTAATGCGCCATCGTCATAGGCTACTCTAATCAAGCAGCTATATTCAAGCAGCTAAACTCAAGCAGCAAAACCTCAGCAGCAAGATGGTGCGACCATGACCACTTATTACTACATAGCCGCCAGCCAGCGCTTTTTGCTCGAAGAAGAACCCTTTGCAGAGGTTCTAGAAGAGCGCTACCGCCAGTACCAATCTCAAGAGAAAGAGCCCGACTTTTGGCTAATCAAACAGCCTGCCTTTCTAGACGCCCCCGAACTAGCCGAAGTCAAAGCAAAATGTCCACAGCCCGCAGCCGCTGTGGTCTCTACAAATCAAACGTTCGTCACTTGGCTAAAGCTTCGCCTAGAGTACGTTGCCAAAGGCGAATTTGAAGCGCCTTCCGACACCATTCCCGATCCCCTCGCTTCTGCAGAAACTATCTCATAGCGTCTGTCGATCTACATACTTCTGCCTTCTTAACTTCTTATGAACCTGCTTTATCGCTTGACGCCAGTCGCTTTGTTCTTGAGCGTATCCGCTTGCCTTACACCCTTGCTGATGTCGGTCAAAACAGCCTCTGCGCAGTCAGAGCCACCCGTCTGTCCACCGCCTGCTAGCCAGGAGTTTCTGCTGCTAGTGCGAGGCAGAAACGAGACAGAGAGAGCGGACATCGCCTCTATCTTGCCAGTCGAAAGTTCTGTGCTGATCTGCCGATATTTTGACGAAGTGCTGGTAAGAGCGGGAGGGTTTACCAATCTAGAGACGGTAAACGCCTGGGCTAGCTATATGACCGCCGAAGCGGATTATGAAAGCTTCGTTATCAGGCCCACCGATCGACCTGCGGCTAGTAGCAGCGCGGCAACAGCACCACAAAACGACCCACAGACCGCCGAGACAGCCAGTGCCGCCTCAGTTGACGTCACCTTTGCCCCGATTCGCCTGGGGACAGGTTATGCGGTCCTAGTCGATTACAATAGCCGTCCAGAGATTGCTGCAACGGTCAGTCAGCTAGTGCCCTCAGTAGGGCTCGCTGTCTATCAACAGCGTCCCTATCTGCTGGCGACTTATAGCGAAAGCGAAGCAAGCGCCTCGGCAGTCTTGCAACAGCTCAGTGATGCTCAGCTCGCTGCCGTGGTAGTAGACGCGCGCGACGTAGTACGACTGTCGGAGTCGGTGGTCGCTTCTACGGATTAAGCTTCGACTGCGCTCAGCTACCTTGGCTGCGCTCAGCTACCTTAGACCGCGCTCAGCTACCTTGACTGCGCTTTAGCTCAGCCAGCCGGGGGTGGATAGCCAAGCGATCAGTACACCTAAGATAGAGCCAGCGATTACCTGTACAGGGGTATGGCCGAGTAGTTCTTTTAGTCTGTCTTCATTAAATTCGGAATGTTCTTGGAACAGCTCATCTAGAATTTGGTTGAGAATTTTGGCTTGCTTGCCAGCGGCCTGTCGTACGCCTGCGGCGTCGTACATGACGATGACCGCAAATACTGAAGTCACGGCAAAAGCGGGGGTGCTCCAGCCGATGGTTTGCCCCACCCCGCAGGCTAACGCTGTTACTAGGGCGGAGTGGGCGCTGGGCATACCACCGGTTTCGACCAGCACTCTAGGGTTGATAGAGCGATGCTGAGCAAATTCACAAACCAGTTTGAGCGCTTGAGCTGCGATACAGGCGACAAGGGCCACCCAGAGCACGTGATTTTGAAAGATGTCGCTGAAATCCTGCATGAGTCGGGAGATTGGCAGATTAAGGAGTGGTGATCACAGTCTTAAGAAGCAGTGGGAGCAGATAAAAGAACAGATAAAAACCCCATTAAGTAAATACCCTAGTGAGTGCGAGCGGTGATGAACTGGGCGATCGCGCTTAGCGGCTGAGCCCCCTCACCAAATTCTGACAGCTCCGCGATCGCATCAGCCACCAGCTGATCGGCTTTTCGCTGAGACTCTTCTAATCCCCAGAGGCTAGGATAGGTCGCCTTTTGCGCGGCCACATCCTTGCCAATCGACTTGCCCAATGCCTCAGGCGTAGACGTAATATCTAGGACATCATCCACAATCTGAAAGGCCAGCCCAATGCGCTGAGCGTATCGTCGGAGCCGTTCGACGACTCGCTGAGACGCCCCGGCCAGGATCGCGCCGCTAGTCACCGACACTTCTAGCAGCGCCGCCGTCTTGTGCATGTGGATAAACGTCAGCGTCTTTTCATCAACGATCGTCCCTTCTGAGGCCAGATCGACGACCTGCCCACCGACTAAGCCTTCTGCGCCTACGGCTCGGCCCAGCAGTGCCACGACCCTTAGAATTCGCTGTGGATCTGCGCCGTTAGGCCCCTGCGGCGTCTGCGTTGCGATATGTTCAAACGCATAGGTCAGCAGCGCATCGCCTGCTAGTACGGCGACGCCTTCGCCATACACTTTGTGATTGGTCAGCTTGCCTCGGCGATAGTCATCGTCGTCCATTGCTGGCAAATCGTCGTGGATTAGCGACATGGTGTGGACCATCTCCAGGGCGCAGGCCGTGGGCATGGCAATTTGGGCGTCGGCCCCTAACATTTCACAAGTTGCCAGACACAGAATCGGGCGCAGTCGCTTGCCGCCAGCTAGCAGAGAATAGCGCATCGCCTCGTAGATCTGTTCGGGATAGACCACTGGCAAAGACGCATCGATTGCAGCTTCGACCTGACGCGATCGCTCGCTGAGATAGCGCTTGAGATCGAAGGTACTGGGACTATCGAGATTCGTGATCGCCATGGGAAGAGGAAGGATGGAATAGGAAGGCGGAACGATGAACTAAAGGAAGTTAGGAGAGGTGGTTGCGATCGCGGTAGCTCATGATTGTATTTTCTAACAACATGGTCACCGTCATCGGACCAATTCCACCGGGAACAGGGGTGATGGCGCTAGCGATTGGCTCTACATCGGCAAAGTCTACGTCGCCGACTAGTCTGGATTTGCCAGTGGCTGCGTCGTCTACGCGGTTGATGCCGACATCAATAACCGTGGCGCCGGGTTTGACCATTTCCTGGGTGATCAGCTGAGGGATGCCGACCGCTGCTACTAGAATATCGGCTGAGCGGGTCAGTTCAGACAAGTTTTCTGTTTTTGAATGGGCGAATGTCGGGGTTGCATTTGCCGCTAGCAGCATCAGTCCAATCGGCTTGCCAACCAAAATGCTGCGGCCTAAGACGAGTGCGGTCTTGCCAGCTAGAGGAATATCGTAAGCGGCTATCAGTCGCATGATGCCAGCGGGCGTGCAGCTACGCAGCCCCGGTTCGCCTCTGACCAATCGGCCGAGATTGATCGGATGTAGACCGTCGGCGTCTTTGTCAGGATCGATTAGGTTTAACAGGCTAGATGAGTCTAAGTGGTCTGGCACGGGCAGCTGGAGTAGAATTCCATCTACATTTGGATTGCCGTTAAGCGCCTGAATTTCCTGGGCAATCTCGCTTTGACTGGTTTGCTTAGGCAGGTGCTTTCCCAAGGAGGCAATGCCGATGCGCTCACAGGCGCGCTCTTTGTTGCGAACATAGGCGGCGCTGGGGGGATGGTCGCCAACCATCAGTACGGCTAGTCCCGGTGGTCTGCCTACCTGCTGGGTCCACGCTTGGATCTCGGCGATGCGGTCCGTTTGAATTTGTCTTGCGAGCGCTTTCCCGTCAAGGAGCTGAGCCATAATATTAGAGTACGCTACTGGCTTTATTGAACTGGCCTTGTCAGGCTAAATTGAGTTGCTTGCAACGGAGTCTTCAAACCAGGTTACCAAAGCGCCGTAGCAAAAATAACGAGAGCCCCCTTACCCGCCTACGAATCTCTATTCCTTGAATATTTCTCGACTGACTATTTCTCGAATTCCAGTCTTTGCGATCTCGTTTTTCCCCGACACATTCTTATGAAAGTACCTATGACAAGAGGCGGGCTGATAAGCGGCTGGTCAATCAGCGCTCGACCCAGAAGAGCGGCCAGAAGAGCGGCCAAAAGAGCGGCTAGAGCGGCTATCAGTGCATCAGGAGGGTTAGCAAAAGTGCTAGCACTCCTAGTGCTATTTTTGGCTAGCGGTTTGGCTAGCTGTACGGTAGCTGAAACTAGCTCTACTGGCGCGTCCCCAGACTCTGAGGTGCCTTTGCCGCCCGTTGGTTTGCCTAGTCTACGGCTGCCGGGTCAGACGACGGCTATTGATTCGCTTAGCGCTGAGCGCGCTGAGGAAAAAGTGTCTGTTTCTGGTAGCGTGACTAAGCGAGTAGCAACTTTGGACGGTTGGCTCTACCAATTACAGGACGCTACAGGTAGCCTCTGGGTCGTGACTAACCAATCTGATCCGGCTGTTGGTGAGATAGCGACGGTCTCAGGGACCGTCAAGTACGAAGCCATTGTGGTGGACGAAATTGACGCAGGCGAAGTCTATTTACAAGAACAGTCCTACCGCGCCGGTAACTAAAGGGCCTAGATCGACGAAAGCCTGCTATACGGGCAAGGAAGATTGACTAGTGGTAGCATACGGCGAACATGAAATCACCCTAGCTAGCTCTGAGCCTGATTGATAGAGAAGTTGGTGAGCATGGTTTTACGGCAGCAGGATATGCGATCGCCGCCCAATCAAAGTGGTTATCGCTCCTATTTGGTCCATTCTTTGGTCCACTCACCAGACTTTCACCACTTGATCCGATCAGCATCATTACCCTGACAATTAACCCCTGATCGAAACCTCAGCAAGGGTCGTTACCTGTCCCGACTTTTTATTCACTAGCTCTACTGTCATTGCTAATCATCTGCTCAAGCTTAATGTGCTTGTAACCTAGTTTGATCACAAACTCATCACCAGGCTTTAAGCCCATCTCTTGAGTGTAGGTAGAGCCAATCACAATCTGACCATTTTTATGCACGCTTACCCGATAAGTTGGTTCGCGTCCCCGACCGTCCTTAGTCCCCTCAGGATTCAGCGAGATTCCCTTCGCCTCTAATAGCGCATCATAAAAGTCTGCTAGGTTTACTCTTATTTGACCATCCTTAGTTTCGGTGTAGTAGCCACATGCCTGAGCACTTTCGCGCTTAGATAGATGGGCTAGCTCATTGATTTTCTGGAGGAGAGCCTTCCCCTTCAGCGGTTGGGTTTTATCAGCCATAACGCTTTTTGACTTAGCTTAGAAAATTCTAAGGCGACTGTAGGACGCTGCAAGTTAGCATCCGTTGAATTCATATATTTATTGACCCTATACCGAGAATAGATAGAGCCACCAAAGGGACCAACCAGACGCTAAGTGGTATTGCTTTGAACATCCATTTGGCGACAATGATACATTGAAAACACCAAAGCAAAAAAGTACATCAAACTGTGTCAGAGTATAGCTGATTATTTACACTCGATTGGGCATGCCTTTCTCAGTCAGAATTCTATTAACTTACTCTGCGATTTCGGTGATTATAGCTAACAGCAAAGCCACTTTGTTTCAAGTCTATTTATTTATAGATATATAGTCAATACGCCCTTTATTCCAAGTCGTTGCTTTTGATAACCAGCATTTCATATCGGTCAGAAATCTTACCGCTACACTGATTAACCGATAATATACAAAAGACAAAACCCAACTAGTGACTTCTCAATGTCAACCCCTTCTTCTGATGATCCTCAATCCTCCATCAATTCCTCAACGACTGAGCAGCAGCCCGGATTTGGATGGACTCGATACGCAGAACAGATCAACGGTCGCTTTGCCATGATAGGATTTGTGGCTCTTCTACTACTAGAGCTATTTACAAAGCAAGACTTCTTTTCTTGGATTGGGTTGAGATAAGCATTTTGCCAAGGAACACACATCCAAATAACATACCGACTGTATGTCGATATCCCGTAGGGGCGTAGCAAGCTATGCTCCTACGGGATGATGGGCCCATACGGGATGATGGGTCACTTTACCAGACACAAAGAAAGGGCTGCGCATTTCACTTACGCAGCCCTTTCTTTCGTAGCCTTTTCTTTGAAGTTGCTATTGTCGACCAGTTTTCTACCAGCGCTTATGCCAAGCCGGTATTCGCACCCTTACGGCCAGTCGCCAGCTCTACCTTTACGATAGTGCCACCCATTTTTTGAATGCGCTGTTGCTCTTTAAACCAGTTGTCGTAGGGAACTAACTTCGTAAAGTAGGTATTTTGGAGCTCGCGTTGAGTTCGAATCCTGGTTTGACTAGGGACGCAGGCAGTGACTCGAAACATTCGCATGGTAATGGCCTCTTGGGGTATCTAAAGCTTAGGGGTCTAAATCTAAGATCTTGTGGGGGAATCTTTCTATGAGATTGAATTTTTCTTCGAGATCTCTTTGGAGAATCCTTTTTTGAGTTTTCTTGGGGAAGACACTCTAGAAGTCTGATCAATCAATGCTATCGACTCGAAGCTTCCCAAACGCTAGGAACTTCCCAAAGGAAGTAACTAAGCTGCTTGTTGAGCCTTCAATCCTCTAACACTCACTCCAGACTTCTAGAGAGGGTTAGAACTCGTCAGTAGACTAACGAATTAGTCTATGAGAATTCAAAAGTTGAAACAGATTTTCATCTAAAACAAATCAGATGAGGTGTGTTTAAGATAGGTCTTACCGACGACTAGCTCAAACCAGAGCAGATGTAGTCGAGGTAGACACCCATTTCTTTACCAGCGTCAGCGCCAACTAGGCTAGCAGTGACTTCTTTGATCGCTTGGATGGCCTGAACGGTCGCACCGACAGGAACGCCTAAAGAGTTGTAGGTCTCTTTCAAACCGTTGAGCACGCGCTCGTCGAGAATGGAAGGATCGCCAGCGAGCATGGCATAGGTGGAGTAGCGCAGGTAGTAGTCCAAGTCGCGAATGCAGGCAGCATAGCGACGAGTGGTGTACATGTTGCCACCGGGACGAGTGATGTCAGAGTAGAGCAGAGACTTGGCAACGGCTTCTTTGACAATCTCAGCAGCGTTAGCGCTGATGGAGGTAGCTGCACGAACGCGCAGCTCACCAGTTTGGAAATAAGCCTTGAGCTTATCCATCGAAGACGCATCAAGGTACTTACCTTGAACGTCTGAAGCATTAATTACAGCAGTAATTGCATCTTGCATTGGGTTTGCTTCCTAAAAGTGGACTAAAACGAAAATGAACAATGTGTGAGGGCTTACTGCAAGCCGCCGATGACGTAGTCAAAGTAGGATGCAGCTTCTAGCGCATCGTCACCAGACATCATGGAGCTAGCAACGCTCTTCATGCAACGGATGGAATCCGCCATTGCAGGAATAGAAGTGCCCAGAGAGTTGTACATCTCACGCGCACCGACTAGGCCGATCTCTTCGATAGGCGCTACATCACCTGCAACCACACCGTAAGTGATGAGGCGTAGGTAGTAGTCCATGTCGCGCAGGCAAGTAGCAGTCATTTCTTCACCGTAGGCGTTGCCACCGGGAGAAACAACGTCAGGGCGCTTTTGAAAGAGCTGGTCGCCAGCAGTTTTGACAATGCGCTCACGCGACTCAGTCAGGACCTGAGCGATGCGAACACGACGCTCACCAGAGGTGACAAACCCCTTAATGCGGTCCAATTCGCCGGGGCTGAGGTAGCGGGCCTCAGCATCAGCATTCACGATTGACTTCGTGACTATACTCATTAATGGATTCCTCCGAAAGAATAAACCAGATGAGTTTCACTGGTTCTGTGTAAAACAGACGAAAATCGAACAGATGAGCTTCAGCCTTAGACTTGATGTTCTATTTGGACTCTGGCCTTAGACTCTAGTCCTAAACTCTAATCCTAGGCTGTGGCGCTGCTCTAAGGCGATCGCATCTTTCCCTTTCAAAGGCGCTTGGGCCAAAAGATCAGGTCAAGCGTACGGTTACCTACAACACCATTATGAGGCTTGACGAGCCACCAGGGGTATAAACTTTGTTACTTTTCCCGTTTGTGATCCCGTTTGTCAACAAGGCCAGACACGAAGCAACAGACATACCCTTTCAGAAAGCTTATTTTGCCTAGCTCAGCTACCGTTTCTGTAAACATTTTCAGGTATTTCGCTGACCTTCTTATCCGTTTAGAAACATTTCGTAATCAAATCCCTCAGTTTTCTTTGGCCCCTGCGGAGGTGCATGAAAAAGGGTGCACACAGTGAATGTGCACCCTCGCCTAAAACTATCGCTAATGCTCAGACTAGTCGTCTAGCGCACCTGCCATCAGAGGCAGCTTCTCAGAAACCGATGTCGATGGATTGAGTGCGTCGAAGCTGGGAACTACGACATCATCGCTTTGCTTAGTCAGACGGTTGTAGAGAATTTCTGTGTTCGGGAAGTTCGCGGCTGGCAAAGTGGGGAAGCGGCGGTAGGGCACCGTATCTTCACCAAAATACTGAGCATATTCTGGCGTGTCGACCAGCGCTCTGATGAAGCCTCGAATACCTTCAGAAGACAGTATCTTGTTGTACTTACGAATTTCGCCCTGGTCTTGAGGGGCGCGGCCCAAGAAGTGCTTGGTGCCTAGCTCAATCACTTTGGTGTTGGGGTAGGGGGCATAAAACTCTTTGATGTAGAGCTTCGAGTTGCCTAGACCTTCAACAAACTCTTTGACGTTGATTTCGCCGTTGACCAGCTTACTTTCTAGCTCAGAGAATTCGCTGCCCTTGACTACATACGGATCGATATTGCGCTCGAATATCTGACGATAGGCGGCTTGGGCGACTGTTAGCACGACCTTCTTCTCGTTGCTCGTTAGCTTAAAGCGCTTGGTCTGCTCACGCTGTACGCTCACGCCTTGATTGACTCGGCGTTCGACCTCTGGAATTGGGCGATCTTTCTTGACTGAGCCTAGCTCGATGAACCTTGGTGTGGTCTGCTCTTCTGGGCGAGCGCCTGTTTCTTGGATACTGCCAACTCGGAGTGATCGCATCGCCTGACCACCCGGCGTCAGATACCGCTCGTAGGGCACCGTATCCTCGCCAAAGCACTCAGTGTATTCTTGCGAGTCGATAATGGCATCGATCAGCGCATAGAAGCCCTTCTTCGCACAGATATCGAAGTACTTGTTGGTCTCTTGACGGCCATAGGTCGGACGACCAAGCAACCGACGATGGATGTACTCCACTGCCTTCATCACATAGAGAGAAGTCCAGTAGGTCTTTCTAAACGATTCGGACTTGGCAACGGCTTTAACGAACTCACGAACGTTAATTTCATCGTTGTTAAAGCGGCTTTCCGCCTTGCTAATCTCTTGGCCCGCATAGACAGGGCGACCAAACACTTGACGGTAAACCGCGCCGATGATAGTTGCTTTGCTCGCTTCAGAAGACTTGAATACTTTCGCACCCAAAGACCCTGGCGCCAGAGGACGGGCCGCTGGGTTGCTGAGCTGGTTGTTGATACCCGCGCCTTGGTGAATCAAGATCCGGCGAGTGTCTTTGTTGAATGGGGCGGGGCTAGTGCTAGGATTACGAGTCTCTTTGGGGAAGATCGCGCCAAACTGAATCTCTAACGGATCGTTACCAGAGCCGTAGACATGCTGATCGGGCAGCGGCTGCTCGTAGGAGGCAAACAGCGTAATGAACTGAGGGATCTTACGGTACGGCGCACTGTAGTTGAACAGATCTTGCTGTGCGCCCCAGTTGCGGCATTCTTGGGCTTCTTGGCCCAGGCCGCGAATGTAAGGGACGGTTTCTTCACCGAAATAGTCGGCATATTCTTTTGAATCGACTAGGGCATCGACTAGCTTTGGCAGTCCCCCTTCGGAGACAATCGCAAAGTATTTCTGCACCTCTTCGCGCGAGCTAGGGCCGCGACCGAGAATATGACGGAACGCTAGCTCTAGCGCTCGGCTGTTAATAAACGGCTCGAAGAACTGTCTTCTATATAGAGGAGACTTCGCCAAGCGACGAATGAACTCCTTCATCGAAATCTCGTTGTTTCTAACCTTCGACTCTAGGTCTGAAATATCTAGCGAGTAAGCCCGCTTGATATCACGTTCAAAGACTTGGCGGTAGGCCGCTTTAATCGCCTCGTTCTTCTCTAAGCGAGACAGACCCGGCTTCATTGCATACTTTGGTCGGCGCTCTGAAGCGTTGAAGTAAATCTGAGGCAGCTGCAAACCCTGTTGATCTTTAGAAGAGCGCTGGCGCAGTTTCTTCGACGGCGTTGGGCCTTTGAACTCGGTTAGCATGATGTCGAAGTACTGACGCAGAATGTCCTGCGCTTCTTCGTCGCCTTTGAAGTAGCCAATGGACGCACCGCGCATAGTCTGAATAGCCACGATAGTCGCGGGCGTAGAACAGGCGTTCTCAATGATTTCACGCAGACCACGAACGTTCACCTTGAGAATGTTCGGATCGCCAGCAACAACCGCGTAGGTGAGATAGCGCAAGAACCAGCTCATGTCTCTAAGAGACTTTTGCATGTTGCTAGGGCCATAGCGAGCAACGTTAATTGGCCGGAAGTTCGGCGGCGCTACGCCGATCTCAGGATCGTTCACCAGCAGATTGCGCAGGCCGCTAAAGATGCCGCCTTTACTGCTGTTGCCATCATCGTTAGCGGCGACGAAAGTAGCCGTGCCCAGCTTGGAGGCTTCCTTTTGATCGAGGGGGACGCCGCCGCGGGTGATCTCCATCGGCTCGTCGTCTGTTTTTTCTAAGTAAGCTAGAGCAGAGCCGCCTGTGAAGATGCGGTTAGCTGCTTGAGAAACGATTAGCTCAGAGTAGCGAGTGAGGGTTTGGGCGATCGCAACTCGCTTCATTCCAGAGCTAAAGAAAGTCTTGAGTTCACCAAGTTCGGTGTTCTCCATATAGCGGTCTTTCTGTTCCGCCTGAGAAATCGTGGAAGCAGGCAAGGTTTGGTAAAGTTGGGGCCGTGCTACAGAGCTTCCGCCGCTAGCTGTCACTGTCATGGGTTCTCAAAGACTCCCTGTATAGGTTCTCGTTAAAAAGGGTGGACTCGTTAAAAAGGGTATATTTCCTGGGCTCTCTTTTCAGATTAAAACGATTTGGAATGGCAGCTCTTCGATTGTTAAGAACCGTATTGTTTGCCGGGCCAAACAGTCGAGAGGGATAAAACCGATAAATAACAGACGCTTTTTGTGCTCTATGTTACTTGTCCGCGTAGACGATCATAGAAGATCGTCGGCGCTCCATGAGAAGAGTGTGAACTTCTGTAAAGTTTGATTTCAGCTAAAGTTCAATTTCAGGTGCTAAGTTCCTACGCGTGCCTGTAGGCCGAATGGCGACTTTTGCTGTGGCTAGCCTTCATAGTCATCGCCCTCATAAATCATCTTGAAACTTTCGATTTGCTATGCCGCCCACTAATCCACAAACCAATCTACCGGGTCTCTCGCCTGACCAGTCCACGACCGATACCGCAGCCGTCAGTTCGGCTGTTGCTAGTCTGTACAATGCCTATCCATTTCCACCCGAGCCGCTGCTAGACGAAGCGCCCCCCGGCTACAACTGGCGCTGGAATTGGCAGGCGGCCTATAATTTTTGCGCGGGCCGCAAGCCCAAAACAAACCAGGCGCGAATCTTGGATGCGGGCTGTGGGACCGGAGTAAGCACGGAATACCTGGTGCATCTGAACCCAGATGCTGAAGTCGTTGGCATCGATATCAGTCCAGGGGCGATCGCAGTCGCCACAGAACGCTGCCAACGCTCCGGCGCAGACAGAGTCAGCTTTCACAACATCAGCATCTACGACATTGATCAAATCCCAGGCGAATTCGATCTGATCAACTCCGTTGGCGTATTGCACCACATGCCCGATCCGATTCGTGGCATTCAAGCGCTGGCCAGGAAGCTCAAACCCGGTGGCATTTTCCATATCTTTGTCTACGCCGAGCTGGGCCGCTGGGAAATTCAGCTCACTCAAGAGGCGATCGCTTTACTTCAAGGCAACCAACGTGGCGACTATAAAGATGGCGTCACGGTAGGCCGCACTCTCTTTTCCTCACTGCCCGCAGAAAATCGACTGCGCAAACGCGAAGAAACCCGCTGGGCGCTAGAAAATCAGCGAGACGAGTGCTTTGCTGATATGTATGTGCATCCGCAAGAAATCGACTACAACGTCAGAACCTTATTTGATCTAATAGATGCCTCGGGGTTGGACTTCGTTGGCTTTTCAAATCCGCAGTACTGGGACTTGGCTCGGTTGATTGGTGCAGCGCCGGAGCTGATGAAGAGAGCCAAGGGGATGAGTGAGCGCGATCGCTACCGCCTAATCGAAGTGCTCGACCCTGAGCTCACTCACTTTGAATTCTTCTTGAGCCGTCCGCCGCTAGATAAAACTGACTGGAGCGACGACAAAATGCTATTGGCGGCTGTCCCCGAACGTCATCCTTGTATAGAAGGCTGGCCTAGCCGCAGTTTCTTTAACTATGAGTATCAGGTTGTCTCTATTACCGAAGCTGAGTTTGCTTTTATGGAGAAATGCGACCCGCAGCAGCGGAAATCAGTCGCCGATATTCTGGCGGAGATAGGGACTGGGACTGAAATGGATGGATTGAAGGGGGTGCGATCGCTCCAAAAGCGACAGTTGATTATGCTAGCGACACTTTAACGAATGAAGCGGCGTAAATAAAACATCAAAAATAAAGCACCGCCATCCCTTAAAACTTTCTGTGATAAGTATTATTGCCATGATATGATTGCCCTTGGTTTCACAGAACTTAACCCTGCTTTGAAGCGGTTTGTTTGACGGAGGATTTTCGTCAGTCACACGCAAAAAGCAGCGTCATAGGCTAGGCAACTGGACACTATCTCCAACGTGAATTCTGCGGAAAAAACAGCTAGCGTTTCTCTTAATCTCTCGGCACTTGCTGAGGAAAATATTGGCACAGCTGTCGCTGAGCTAAGAGCAAACGAGGCTATCGCAGCTCAATTCGCCAGAGAGTCCGCTAAAGAAGACGTAGAAGCAGCGCAAGGTGAGCGCCCGCCGCTACCACCCGCTTCAGAAACGTCTATGCAAGAGTACTACCAGCTACAGCAAGACTTGCTCAAGCTCACCCTGGTCTTTACTGTCGCCATCTTTACAGCTGTTTGGGGTACCTATTCTCTCAATACTGCGCTCAACTATGTTGTGGGGTCAGTCACTGGAATTATCTACTTCAGAATGCTGGCGAAAAGCGTTAGCAGCATTGGTCGAACAGAGCAGAAGCCTAGTAGCGGTAGGTTAGCCATCTTTATCGGCGTGATGGTAGTCTCCACACAGTGGCAGCAGCTTTCTGTGCTCCCTGTGTTCCTGGGCTTTCTAACCTACAAAGCAGCGCTTATCAGCTTTGTGCTCTGGACAGCGGCCATGCCAGGAAAGGGAGCGGATACCTAAGCTAGCGCCATGAGCTCGGAGACCATAATTTCCAAAGCCGCAAGTTTGACAACCGCAGGTTTGCCCACAAGCTAGAACCTGGATGACCTAATCAAGTTCCCTACTGGTTTAATACCCGGTTCAATCCACTGGCGTTGTAGTGCAGACAACAAAGTTTGACTTCAGCCCGTCATGTAGAAAACAGAGATTTAAACGGCGATGCTAAACACCTTTCACTTCCTAAGCTCTTCGCTTTTAGCTGAACTAGAAGTCGGCGAACACTACTATTGGCAGATCGGCGGCCTCAACGTTCACGGACAAGTGTTCATTACTTCTTGGGTTGTCTGCGGGCTGCTGATTGGCGTCGCCTTCCTAGCCTCGCGCAATGTAGAGCGCATCCCTTCTGGCCTTCAGAACCTGATGGAGTACGCCTTAGACTTCATTCGCAACCTAGCCAAAGACCAGATTGGTGAGAAGGAATATCGCCCCTGGGTTCCCTTCGTCGGTACGCTGTTTCTCTTTATCTTTGTATCCAACTGGGCGGGTGCGCTGATTCCTTGGAAGCTAATTCATATCCCTTCGGGTGAACTGACAGCGCCTACTAACGACATCAACACAACGGTCGCCCTAGCGCTGCTGACTTCCCTTGCCTACTTCTACGCAGGCTTTCGCAAACGCGGTCTGGGCTACTTCAAACGCTACATTGAGCCCACTCCAATCCTGCTACCGATCAACATCCTTGAAGACTTCACCAAGCCGCTCTCACTCAGCTTTCGACTATTTGGAAATATTCTGGCAGACGAGCTAGCGGTTGGCGTGCTGGTCTTGCTAGTTCCTCTCTTTGTTCCGCTGCCTTTGATGGTGCTAGGGCTGTTTACCAGCGCAATTCAGGCACTGATTTTTGCGACACTCGCCGCTGCCTATATTGGCGAGGCGATGGAGGGCCACTAGCGCTTTCTTAGGCTGATTTCTTGAGAGATGGAGACTCTCGTTAATCTCACTCCGGGCTAGCCGGCCTACGTATTGAGAGCATCGCTAGAGAACACTCTGGCCTGTTCGAGATAATGAAAGGCTTTGATACGACACTCTAAACTCAAAAGGAAGAACATCATGAATCCTACTGTTGCTAGCGCATCTGTGATTGCGGCGGCTTTGGCTATTGGTCTAGCGGCTATCGGCCCTGGTATTGGTCAGGGTAATGCAGCGGGTCAAGCTGTAGAAGGTATCGCTCGTCAGCCCGAAGCTGAAGGCAAAATCCGTGGCACCCTGCTACTTAGCTTGGCATTTATGGAAGCACTGACTATCTATGGTCTAGTAGTAGCGCTTGTTCTGTTGTTTGCTAACCCCTTCTCATAAGCATTCATCACGCTGGGTAGGAGAAAGAAGCACGCCTTGCCATAGCTTGTTTCTTTCCAGCCCGGTTTTGCTTTGGGCGGTCTAGTTCTGTCTGGGCTATTTAGCTGGCTGTTTGACTGGTTTGTTTAGTTGGGAGTTACTCACCGCATGCAGTTGCGGCGAGCATAGATAAAGAACATGTGGATAGGACTGACACTATTAGCGGTTGAAAGCGTTGAAGCAGTCGAAGAAGCGGGCGGTTTGTTTGATCTAAACGCGACGCTGCCTTTGATGGCAATTCAGTTTTTGATTTTGATGGCGGTGTTAAATGCCATCTTGTACAAGCCTTTGGGCAACGCTATCGACGAGCGCGATGCCTACATTCGCAACGCAAAATCGGGTGCATCAGAGCGTCTCGCCAAGGCTGAAAAGCTCGCCGATGAATACGAGCAGTCTTTGGCAGATACTCGCCGAGAAGCTCGCAGCGTGATCGAAACGGCACAGGCCGAAGCTCAGCAAGTGGCGGCTGAAAAGCAGGCTGCTGCTCAGCAAGAAGCGGCCAGCCAGCGCGAGGCGGTGCAAAAGGAATTGGACGAGCAGAAAGCGGCGGCCATGGGTCAGCTAGAGCAGCAGGTCGACTCTTTGAGCGATCAGATTATGGGCAAGTTGCTGGGCTCAGCGGCCTGACTTTCTATTCAGAAGGCAGCGCCTTGGCGACAGAGACGAACAAAAAGAGACGAAGCAGTATTAGGTATCGAACGTGTTAACGCAAGCGTGGGGGCTGCTGGCCTCTGAAACTAAGGGATTTGGGTTGAATTTCGACATCCTCGAAAGCAACATCATCAACCTAGCCATCGTTATTGGCGTCCTGATCTATTTCGGCAAGGGCTTTTTGGGTAGCAAACTCGAAGAGCGTCGCTCAGCCATCGAGACAGCAATTAAGGACGCGGAATCTCGCCAAAAGCAGGCGGCGTCCGCGCTAGCCGAGCAGCAGCAAAAGCTGCAGATGGCGAAGAAAGAGGCTGAACGCATCAGGGCAGAGGCGCAGACAAACGCGGAGGCGGCTAGAGAGGCGGTTTTGGCGCAGTCGGCGAAGGATGTCGAAAGGTTGAAGGCAGCGGCTCAGCAGGATATGTCTTCTCAGCAGGAGCGGGTCATGCAGGAATTGCGGCGGCGGGTGTCGGCGATGGCGATAGAGAAGGTGCGATCGCGCCTACCCGAAGTCCTCAACGAGAGCACTCAGACAAAGCTCGTCGACCAAAGCATTGCCCAGCTAGGCGAATAAGGAGAAACACACAATGAGTATTGCTACTTCAGAGGTTGCGGCTCCTTATGCGCAAGCGCTGCTTGTGATCGCCAAGTCAAAAGACTCTGTCGATGCCATCAGCCAGGTCGCAGCCGAATTCCTGAACTTATTGAAAGAGTCAGAAGATCTCTCAGCCTTCTTGGCTAACCCGATTGCTAACAGCGATGCGAAAAGAGGCGTTATTAAGCAGGCGCTGGGCGAGGATGCCAACACCGAGATGAAAAACTTCTTGCTGCTGCTAGTCGATAAAGGTCGCATCTATTTAGTAGAGCCCATTTTGCAGCAGTTCCAAGCTCAGGTGAGAGAGCTGAAGCAGACTGTCCTGGCCGAAGTAACTTCAGCAGTAGAGCTAACCGACGAACAGAAAGAAACCGTTCGCCAGAAAGTTCTATCGATCACGAAAGCCAACGCTGTTGAGCTAGAGACTAGCGTTGACGCCGATCTAATCGGCGGCGTTATTATTCAGATTGGCTCGCAAGTACTAGATGCCAGCATACGCGGTCAGCTTCGCCGCATTAGTTTGCAGCTAGGCGTCTAGCTAGATGTCTAGCTAGCGCTCATGCATCTTTCCTAGACAATCTTTATTCCATTTGTACATATTCTGTAGTTAGTAGGGCGACTCTTAATGGTAAGCATCAGACCGGACGAAATTAGCAGCATTATTCAACAGCAGATAGAACAGTACGATCAGGACGTCAAAGCCGATAGCGTCGGTACGGTCTTGCAAGTAGGCGACGGTATTGCCCGCATCTACGGCCTCGACAACACAATGGCGGGTGAGCTGTTGGAATTTGAAGACGGTACTATCGGCATCGCCCTGAACCTCGAAGAAGACAACGTCGGCGCGGTGATGATGGGTACAGGCCGCCAGGTCCTAGAGGGCAGCACCGTCAAATCGACTGGAAAAATTGCCTCTGTGCCCGTTGGCGAAGCAATGTTGGGCCGCGTGGTAGATACGCTCGGTCGTCCGGTCGACGGTAAAGGCGATATCGAAACGAGCGAAAGCCGCCTGATTGAGTCAATGGCACCCGGCATCATTGACCGAAAGTCTGTGTACGAGCCTTTGCAGACAGGCATTACTGCGATTGACGCGATGATTCCGATCGGTCGGGGGCAGCGCGAGCTGATTATTGGGGATAGGCAGACGGGTAAGACTGCGATCGCCATTGACACTATCCTCAACCAAGCCGACCAAGACGTAATCTGCGTCTACGTCGCCATCGGCCAGAAAGCCTCTTCTGTCGCCCAGGTCATCGGCGTTCTCGAAGAGCGGGGCGCACTAGACTACACCGTTGTCGTGGCTGCGAACGCCAACGATCCGGCTGCACTCCAGTACCTAGCCCCTTACACAGGCGCTTCGATTGCCGAGTACTTTATGTACAAAGGCAAAGCGACTTTGATCATCTACGATGACTTGACCAAGCAGGCCCAGGCATACCGTCAAATGTCTCTCTTGCTCCGTCGTCCACCCGGTCGTGAGGCATACCCTGGCGACGTATTCTTCCTCCACTCACGTTTGCTAGAGCGCGCTGCCAAGCTTAGTCCCGAACTCGGCGAAGGCAGCATGACCGCGCTACCCATTATTGAAACTCAGGCAGGTGACGTTTCGGCGTACATTCCCACCAACGTAATTTCGATTACTGACGGTCAGGTCTTCCTCTCGTCTGACCTGTTCAACTCTGGTCTGCGTCCGGCTATTAACGCCGGTATCTCGGTATCTAGGGTAGGATCTGCCGCTCAGACCAAAGCCATTAAGAAAGTAGCGGGTAAAGTAAAGCTCGAACTTGCTCAGTTTGATGAATTACAGGCGTTTGCTCAGTTTGCCTCTGATCTTGATCCTGCCACTCAAGCGCAGCTCGCCAAAGGTCAGCGCCTGCGCGAAATTCTCAAGCAGCAGCAGTACTCGCCTAGATCTTTGGCTGAGCAGGTCGCGGTTATTTATGCGGGTGTCAACGACAAGCTCAATGATATTCCGGTAGATAAAGTCGCTGACTACGTTAGAGAGTTGATCGCTTATGTTAACACCAGCAAGAAAGCCTATGTCGATGAGATCATGAGCACTAAGAAGCTGACTGACGATGCAATCAAGCTTTTGGAAGAAGCGATTGACGAGAGTAAGCAAGCATTCTTGGCTGCCTAAGTAACCCAGAGGGAGACGCAACTGTAGGGTCGCTGGTTTTGGTTTTTATAGCTAGCTAGCGACCCTGTGATGAAACGATTATGGCTAATTTAAAACTGATTCGTGATCGCATCAAGTCGGTCAAAAATACCCGAAAAATCACCGAGGCAATGCGCCTAGTCGCCGCTGCTAAAGTTCGCCGTGCCCAGGCTCAGGTCAACGCGACTCGCCCTTTTGCCGACCGCTTAGCCCAGGTGCTCTACGGTTTGCAGAGTCGTCTAAAGTTTGAAGACACCACTGATTTGCCTTTGATGCAAACGCGCGACGTGGAGAAAGTAGCGCTGCTAGTTATCTCCGGAGACAGAGGTCTGTGCGGTGGTTACAACTCCAACGTCATCCGCCGAGCTGAGAGCCGCGCCAAGGAATTAAAAGCTGAAGGTGTAGACTTTACCTATGTCTTGGTAGGGCGAAAGGCCGTTCAGTACTTTGAGCGCCGCAGCCAGCCCATCGATGAAAAATACATTGGTCTAGAGCAGATTCCTACCGCTGACGAAGCCGCTAGTATCGCCGACGAACTGCTTTCCCTGTTCCTATCCGAGAGCGTAGACAGAGTAGAGCTGGTTTATACCAAGTTTATCTCTCTAGTCAGCAACCGTCCGGTTACGCAAACGCTTTTGCCTCTTGATCCACAGGGTTTAGAAGCGCAGGACGATGAGATCTTCCGTCTGACCAGTCGTGATGGTCGCCTAGCGGTAGAACGCAGTGAAGCACCTGATGTAGAAGTCAGCGAATTTCCAAAGGACATGATCTTCGAGCAAGATCCCTCACAGATTCTAGATGCCCTGCTACCCCTGTATCTAAACAACCAGATCCTTAGGGCATTGCAAGAGTCTGCGGCTAGTGAACTCGCTTCACGAATGACAGCGATGAACAGCGCCAGCGATAACGCCAAAGAGCTGATGAAAACGCTCACCTTGTCCTACAACAAAGCGCGTCAGGCGGCGATCACTCAAGAGATTCTTGAGGTTGTCGGTGGCGCTGAAGCGTTAGGCTAGGATTTGATTACTTTAATACCTAAGACTTGAAAGCAGGGTTACGGCTCTGCTTTCTCTGTATGAAGTAGGTACTACTAAAGTTCAGTTCTCGTAAGTTGCAGAAAGATACTTAATTTTGTGAGGCCGAAGCTCGAGCCTCTTTGAAGTAGGTTTGCAACGACAGTTGAAACAGTAAAGCCTAAACTAGGCAGTAGTTGTTGGTGTATCTTCCTTCAAAGTTTAGATAGCAATACCTATGCCAATTAGTCTATCTTTGATGACTTTGACTGCTAGGTCTCTGGCGAAGATGTATTTCTTGG
>JBCCOH010000040.1:0-38540 GCA_039111275.1 Cyanobacteria bacterium P01_D01_bin.1
CCGAAGGGCGCAAACACTTGGACTATCCTTGCTTCGTTAGCAGCCACTGCACAGCAGCGCGGCGATTCGTTCATTGAACAAGTCGCTCACGCTATGGTGCTCAATGATAGAGCTGCTTAGGATTACGCTAAACACGTACCAATGCTAGCGGCAATGGCGATCCTAGAATCACCGCCGCCGCCTATACGAATGCGATCGCTACTGCTCAATCAACTCAGCTATATGACATCGATACCAGCAACGACACCCTGACGCTGCAAGATCCGGCGAACGATGGCACGTTGACGACCGTCGGCAATTTGGGCGTTGACTTTGGCGGAGCAGGTGGTTTTGATATTGTTTCGACCGGGCCTGACGAAAATATGGCCTTCGCCGTTTCTAATAACAAGCTTTTCTCGATTGACTTATCGATGGGCGCAGCAACCGAAATTGGTGATATTGGTTTCGACAACAGCGGCAGTGGTGACAACGCCTTTCGGGGCCTAGCGGTTCGATCCGAATCCATGACTGCGCCAGATCCAGAGCCTATGCCGGACCCAGACCCCGCGCCCGGCCCAGCTCCATCGCCTGCCGTAGGTGCTGACGGATCTCAGTTTCTAGCGCTGACAGCTGACGACCAGCTAGTCTCTTTTGACCCTGATACGCCTGATCAAACAACAACAATTGATATCGTTGGCATTGATGCGCCGCTACTAGGTATTGATATGCGGCCAGCGAACGGCTTAGTTTATGGCATTACGACTGCCGATACGGTTTATACAATCAACCCAAACACAGGCATTGCGACTAAGATTGCCACGCTAGATACATCTTTTGAAGGAACGACTGTTTCTGGATTTGACTTCAATCCTAGAGCCGATCGCCTCCGCCTAGTCGGAGACAACGATCAGGATTTTCGGATCAATGTAGAAACGGGTGAGGTCACGGTCGATGGTGACTTGAGATATGCGGAAGGCGATGCCAACGAAGGTAGCAATCCTCGGGTAACCGCCGCTGCCTACACTAATTCGCTTGATGGTCTGATGGGGACAGAACTCTACGACATCGATACCGATCTCGACGTTTTGGTGCTACAGAATCCACCCAATGACGGCATCCTCATGACCGTGGGTTCTCTAGGCGTTGACTTTAGCGACATAGCTGGCTTCGACATCATTTCGAGCGCCCAAGACGACAATGAAGCTTTCGCTGTTAGTGATTCCACGCTCTACAGTATCGACCTAGAGGAAGGGACAGCTACTGAAGTTGGCACTATTGGTTCTGGCATGGAGAGCGATATTGACACCGATACGCAGAGTGATACTGACACCGATACGCAAAGCGATACTGACACCGATATAGAGACCGACGCCGACGGTGATTCCGTGCAGTTCAAAGGGTTAACAACAGTTGACCAGTCCAACATTGTCAACCCTATTGCTAACGGTTCTAGATTCTTAGCACTCTCTGACGACAACCAGATAGATTCTTTTAATCCAGGCAACCCAAAAGCGGTACGCTCAATTGACATAACCGGACTAGGCGATGGCGAAACTCTAATAGGGTTCGATACTCGTCCGTCTAATGGTTTGATCTATGGCATTACAGATGCTGACCGGATCTACACAATCGATCCGAACTCCGGTGACGCGACCTTCATCAGCAGGCTTAGAACGCCGGATATGGAAGGAATGGAGCCTACGGATGTCTCATTTGATGCCACTACAATCTCTGGCTTTGACTTCAATCCTGTTGCCGATCGTCTGCGCCTAGTCGGTGACAATGATCAGGATTTTCGCATTAACGTAGAAACAGGTGAGGTCACAGTCGATGGTGATCTGGCCTTCGCAATGGGCGGTGACGGGATGGCGGCTGACCAAAACGCAGATGCTGACCCGAAGGTGACAGCGGTCGCCTATACAAATGCGATCGCCGATCCTTCCAGTACGCAGCTCTATGACATTGATACCGATCTCGATATCCTGGTGCTACAGAATCCTCCTAACGATGGCACGCTGATGACTATTGGCGATCTTGGCGTTGACTTTGGAGAGCTAGGCGGCTTTGACATTGTTACCTCCCAAGAAGATTCAAATGCTGCGTTTGCAGTCTCTGATGGCACTTTATACAGCATTGACTTGCTCACAGGCGAGGCGTCTAGCCTGGGTCAGGTCGGCGCAGAAGCTAGCACCTACTTGGGCTTCACTACAATCTCTAATGATGTAATCGATCCATCTGCTGTTTCTGTCAGAGCAGACGCTGATGGGTTTGCAAACAGCGCTGTCTATGATGTCACTGCTGTTAACCAGGCGAGTGCTAGTCTGGGCAACAATCCAGCCGCAGAGTCGAGCGCTTCGTTCGAGAATTATGTTGGCTTTTACGAAGTGACTGATACCAACGGTGGCATTGATACCAACGGGGATGGCACAGTCGATCTCAATGCGGGCGATGATGGCTACGCGGCAGCGGCAATTAGTCGGCGACTAGAGAATCTGGTTATTCGTGCTGGGGGCGATCGCAACGCCACTAGCAGCAGCTTTAACCCTGTAGTCGTCACCGGTGGCAAGTTCTACGCACCGTTCATCATCGCCAACCTGAGTGACACCACGCCCGAAGACTTCCTGACTAACAATCCAGACAACAGCGCTGCCACTCAGATAGACGATCAGGTTGCCTACTTTAGCTTCGTTGATGCTAATCCTGACGGTGCGGTCCACCTAAAAGTGCTTGGCAGCAGCGCCTCCGGCGGCACCACCTTCGGCTTCGAGGACTTGCCAGATAACCTAGGCGTTTCTGACAACGACTTCAACGACGCCGTCTTCCAGGTAGACTTCACAGCTGTGTAGATCGAATCCTCTCTTCTCCTATTTACAGAAAGTACCAAGTAGATAGGAGAATTCACCTTCTATAGCTTTTCGCCCTTAGCTCGAACCACTATAGCTTTTGAAGAGTTGCTTAGGACATCTTTGTCGGCTGAAACCGTTACAGAGCAACAGGCAACTCTTCTCGCAAAGTAAGAATGCATCCTTACTTTGCTATATTGAGTGCTGACCAGCGGCCTCGTACTCAACTCTATTACGCTCAAGACCCTGTCCCGCCTTGGTCTGCGACAAAGTTTATCAGAAGCTTCCTTATGTTGCACCTTTGCTAAGGGCCCATTGAGTGAGCTGTGGAAAGAAGCGGTTCAAGCTAGTGGCGATCGCACTCATCCCCACAACCACTTCATTCTGTTCCTTCTGCACTGTCTTCCAAATCGTCTCGGCAATTTCCTCCGGCTGACTCGCCAAACCAGACTGTAGAACCTGACTCATCTGCTGTTGACGACCATCAACTTCCTCATCACTACCGCCGCGAAACATCGCTCGTTCCAAAAAATCGCTGTCAATCACACCTGGATGCACAATCCCCACGTGGATACCTTTGGGCGCAAGCTCTAAACGCAGCGTCTCGGTCATCCCAGTCAAAGCATACTTACTCGCGCAGTATGCTGTCATGTTTGGCATCGGCACCTTGCCGCCGATTGAGCCGACATTGACAATCGAGCCTTTCCCAGACGACAGCATCGCTGGCAGGACTGCTTGAATAGTGTGAACATATCCCCAAAGATTGGTATCAAAAATTCGATGCCAGTCTTCTAGGCTAGTGTTGATCATCGGACCGGTTAGACAGATGCCCGCGTTGTTGACTAGCGCGTCTATCTTGCCGAAGGTCGCTAGGGATTTTTCGACGAGGGTAGTGACCTGTTCGGGACTGCTGACGTCTGTGGGTAGTGCGATCGCCTTTCTTCCCATTGCTTCTATTTGCCCGGCAAACGCTTCTAGCCGGTCCGCTCGCCGAGCTGCCAGCGTCACGTCCCAACCTTCTGCTGCAAACTTTAGCGCCGTAGCCTTGCCAGTGCCCTGAGAGGCACCCGTAATCAAAACATGCTGAGTCATGGATAGAAAATTCGGTTGAAAGGTTGCTTACGATATCGGCGATAGATATCAAAATCCTTATCTAGCGTAGCGATTTCTGCGATGTTCAAACGTTCAGAGATGCTCACTAAAGACAGATTCTGAGAAGTCTCCAGGTAGATTGGCCAGCTCTGGCATATCTAGTCATAGCGAGCTGAGTGGGTGTACAGACATGCTCTGCCATAAGCGATCTACGAACATCTCTATCGGATAAATTCTCCGGCAGTCCGGTCTCGGATAGAACTTCTTTCGGCACTCCTCCCGTGCGTTCTAGCACCGTTTGGCTAGGACGGTGACTGCTAAGGCAATCACGCAGAACCTGTTTCAGCAGTTCGCTAACCGTAACCTTTTCCTCTTTTAATATTTGATATTGCAACCACGTATTCCTCTGCCTCGCCATCCAAATTTACGCTCAGCATCAGCAAAATTCTCTCTTGCGAGAAAACCAATTCTAAACCGCGTTCTATTTCTGTGCTCTACTCCAAAAGGTAAGCCCTATTGTAGATCTCGACGCTGGTACCGCGCCCAAAAACGAAATAGCAAAACCCAGAACCACTGCAATGGGGGCAATTACCGCCGACTGCCAAATTCCTGGAAAGGTAAATAAGCCCGATGTCGTACCGATTGCTAGCAAAGCCACCGCGCTAATCGTTCCATAGAAAGCGCCATTGGCATTCACCCGAGGGACTAAAACACCCATCAAGAACAGGCCCAGTAACGGACCTAGAAACAAAGCTGTGTATTTGATTAAGAAAGGTAGCAGCGCCTCCCCGGTAGAGGCGACATAGAGCGCAGCACCCATACCTACGATTCCCCAAATAACGATCAGTCCCTGAGCGACTTTGAGCGCTCTAACCTCGTCGATCTCTCCTTTTGAATAGCGCTGGTAAAAATCTACGGTCATGCAGGTCGCCAGCGAATGTAGGGCTGAATCGATTGAAGACATTGCCGCTGCTAAGATGGCCGCTACTAGCAACCCAGATGTACCTGGCAGGCCATTGTTCACAATAAAAAATGGCAGGATGCCATCCGCTGGAATATCGTCTGGCAGACCAGGATTCACCGAGTAAAAGCTGAACAGCAGCGCTCCTAAAACTAGCGTCGCTGCCACGCCGACAAAGCCAGAAAACCAGCCGAGTAAAATTGCCTTGCGGCCATCGGCTACGTTCGCACAAGACACGTAGCGCTGCACCGACTGCTGATTGGTTCCAGCCACCGCAAAGGCCAGCGTTCCATAGGCAAACAGAGCTGTTGGCAGCGAGCGAATTGACTCTGGTTCCCAAGTTGCATTGATGACGCTGAGCTTTCCAGACTCGCCTGCTGTATTCCATAGCTCGGCGAACCCGCCTGGCACGCCTTGGGCTGCCGCCCAGATACCCGCGCCCAAGCCGACGAAAATCATCGCGAACTGTAGTACGTCTGTCCATACAACTGCCGCAATTCCACCTGTGACCGTATACACAATAGAGACACAGCCCACCAGTAAAATGGCCAGCGGCAGCGAAATACCCATGACCGTCGAGACGGCTAGCGAGGCGGCGTAGAGTAACCCGCCTAGCCTGGCGATGACGAATAGTAGAAAGCAAAGGGAGCCGAGTGATCGCGTTTTGCCATCGAACCGCCGCTCCAGGTACTCGTAGGCCGTCGTCAAATTGAGACCGACGAAGAAAGGCAGAAATAAGAAGATTACCAGCAGGTAGCCTAGCAGATCGCCAAACTGGAGCTGTAGGTACAAAAGCCCGTTGTTGAAGCCTTCGCCAGGTCCGCCGAGCAAAGACGCAGCTGAAAACGATGTAGCAATGATTGAAAATGCGATCGCCCACCAGGGCAGCCGCCGAGATCCTCTGAAATATTCATCAGTTCCCCCTTGCTGATGACTCGCCGCGACTCCAATCGCCAGCAAAATCAGCCCGTACACTGCCACGATTGCCCAGTCAACGGCCTGCATATCTGCTCATCCTCGCTATAGCGTTAGTTATTTGGCTATCAGCCCTTCAAGATATCTCAAACAAGACGCCTCAAACAGTCCTCGGACCGATGCGCATTCGCCATCATGCCACATCACTTAATCTTCATCTCGGAAAAGATTCAACGAAGAAAAGAGTCGGCAGACGGTAGCTATCTGCACCTATCTACTCTCAACCCAGGCACTTCTGGTATTTACCGCGCTACTGGACAGTGGATTAGCCAATCTATTTGTTTGTTGAAGAATATCGACCCTCAGAGATGGCTAGGACAATCACCAGGGAACTTAATCAATTGGCCTATTGTCTAACCCACTAACAACCCCGATAGGAAATGCAAAGGCTTTCTAAATCCCTATGCAGACATCTACTAGGCAATCCATCTCTTCACAGCAGCCGATTGTTAGCAGTCAGTCGCCCTCTCGTGGTCGGCAGCAAGATCGACGGCAAGATCGGCAAGATCACTATCGCCCAGAGCAAATGCCAGAGTCGCTACTGCCCTTCGTTTCTATTGTCATTCCAGCTTTTAATGAGTCGCTGATCTTACAGCGAAACCTAGAGATAGTCTGCACTTACTTAGAGAGTATAAAGACAAGCTACCGCTGGGAAATCATCCTAGTTAACGACGGCAGTAAGGACGATACGGGCTGGCTAGCTGATAGATTCGCCGAGAGCAATGATTACGACATATTAGTGGTCCATCACCCCGTCAATATGGGTCTAGGACAGGCATTAAAAACCGGGTTCGATCACTGTCTAGGCGACTATATCCTGACGCTAGATCTAGACCTAAGTTATGCGCCCGAGCATATCGAACGACTCTTGCAAAGAATCCAGCAAAGCCGAGCTAAAGTTGTGGTCACCTCTCCGTATATGAGAGGGGGAAAGGTGACAAACGTGCCCTGGCTGCGACTGAAGCTAAGCGTATGGGCCAACCGCTTTCTCTCATGGGCTGCAAAGAGGGATGTGGCAACGCTGACAGGGATGGTCCGAGTCTACGACGCTGATTTTCTACAGTCATTGAGCTTTCGTTCTAGCGGTATGGATATCAATCCTGAACTGCTGTACAAGGCCAAAATGCTGAAGACGCCCATAGAAGAGGTGCCCGCTCACCTACAGTGGCTAGAACCCGAGGCAGATGCGATTACCCCTCCTAGCACCAGTCCTAACGCCACTCCACAAAAGACCCCCCGGCGCAAGTCAAGTATGAAGATACTCCGGCACAGCTGGTCTGTTTTCTTCTATGGATTTGTCTTTAGACCGGTAATGTTTTTCTTTTTACCTGGTCTACTGCTGCTGCTAGGCACTGGCCTCGTTCATCTGCACGTGCTAATGCACTGCATAGAAGCCTACAGCGCTCTATCCCAGACAGACGGCCTGATAGAGCCTACTCAGGCCATCTCTAAGGCCTTTGTCGACTATCCACACGACTTTTTGCTGGCGGGCGTCACGCTGATGCTATCTATCCAGCTGATGGGGCTAGGTGTGCTGGCGATGCAGATGAAGCATTATTTCGAGGAAATCTTTTACCTAGGGACGCAGACCCTCAAAGAGACGAGGGCAGAGAACAGAACCGCCCAGGAGTCTTCTATGCGCAGGCGGCCTGGCTAGGCAATCTAGCTAAATCACTGAACGACAGCCTTTGGTAAGGGTGATTTAGTTCTAGGTGGTCTAACTTGGACGGCTGCACCCGGAAGGCTGTCGGTTCTTATATCTATGGCTAACACATCCGCATAGATCTATAGCCTACAACAACAGTTTTACGACAATTAAGGAGTTTCTGATAAATGGTTAATACCGCGCCAAGACCAACTGCAAATCTACAGCTACCCTCTGATCAAAATGCCGCTGGTCGAACGCTAGGCAAAGAAGAGATTCAACTGTTGACTGAAGTGATCAACAGCGGCACGCTGACAAGTACAAAAGGACAGTACGTAAAAGCTTTGGAGCGTGATTTTGCAGCGTTGCTAGGGGTCAAGCACGCCTATGCCTGCGCATCGGGTTCGGCGGCTGTACATGTGGCGATCGCAGCGATCGATCCAGAGCCAGGCGACGAAATCATCACGACTTCTATCACAGACATGGGCGCACTGACACCTATCGTCTATCAGGGTGCAATTCCTGTCTTTGTCGATGTCGATCCGACCACTTGGAACGTTACTGCCGAATCAATCGAAAAGTGTATTAGCGATCGCACCAAAGCCATCATCGTCACTCACCTGTTTGGCAATCCTTGTGACATGACTGAGATCATGACTGTAGCAGACGCTCACGGCATTCCGGTGATTGAAGATACCGCCCAGGCGCTGCTCGCTGACCACAATCAAAAGGTTGTCGGCAGCTTTGGAGCTATTGGCTGCTTCAGCCTACAGCAGGGTAAGCACATCACCACTGGTGAAGGTGGACTAGTCGTTACCAACGATGACGCGCTAGCTCGGCGCATGTGGCTATACATCAACAAGGCTTGGGGATATGGCGATCCTAAGCCCGACCACTACTTCCTCGCGCTCAACTACCGCATGACTGAATTGCAGGGCGCGGTTGCCTGCGCTCAGCTGCCTAAGCTGCGCGGTGTGGTCAACAAGCGTCGCCGTTTGGCTAATCGTCTGACTCGTCTAGTTCGCGAAACGCCTGGCATCACGGCACCTCGTCAGGACACACGCAACTCTCACGTGTTTTGGAAGTACTGTTTGGTGGTCGATGCTGATGTTATCAAGGGCGGCGCAGTCGGTTTGGCGAAGTGGCTAAAAGCAAACAAGGGTATTTTCTCAGCGCCTCGCTACATTCAAAAGCCCGCTTTCCGATGCGCTGTCTTCCAAGATCAGCGTACGTTTGGTAACTCTCGCTTTCCATTCACGCTGGCTCGCCCTGAAGCCGTTGACTACAGCGAAGCTAAGTTCTCAGGCACCTTTGAAGGGCTAGAGCACGTGCTAGTGCTGCCTTGGAACGAGGGCTACAACGAAGAGCATGTCGACTATGTTGCCAAGTCCCTAGAAGAGGGGGTCGCTGCGCTCAGCTAAAGATATCGGTCGGTTTGTCTAGGGTCGATGTACGGGCACAGCATGCTATGCCCCTGCGTGGGACATACGGTTTGGCCCTGTTTGTCTCGCTTGTTGAATGGTTGAATGAAGGATCTGTAACTGATATGACTGTGAAGACTGCTCCCTTGAAGTTTGGATTGGTCGGTGCGGGCGCGATCGCCCAGACCCACGTCCAAGCTTTTGATCACACCGAACTCTGCAACCTAGTAGGCATTGCAGACATCCGCTTAGAAGCTGCCCAGGCGCTGGCCGAGAGCGCCAAATGCACAGGCTTTTCGTCCTACGAAGAGATGTCCGAGGCACTCGATCTAGATGCAGTGATTATCTGTACGCCGCCGATCACTCACCCTGAGATTGCTATGTATTTTCTCAATCAGGGTGTTCACGTTCTTTGCGAAAAGCCTTTCAGTCTAGAGTTAAAGAGCGCTCAGCAAATGACTGAAGCAGCCAAGCAGAACGGCGCGCTGATCACGATGGCCTCTAAGTTTCGCTATGTAGACGATGCAATCAAGGCGAAAAGTCTGTTGCAATCTGGCACGATTGGAGAGGTTGTTCTATTTGAAAATGCCTTTACAGGTCGCGTGGATATGGGCAATCGCTGGAACTCTAATCCCGTCGTCAGCGGTGGTGGAGTGCTGATGGACAACGGCACTCACTCAGTAGATATCATGCGCTACTTTCTAGGACCCCTAGCTGAGGTCCAGGTGGTTGAAGGCAAGCGAATTCAGGGGCTAGCGGTAGAAGATACCGTCAAAATCTTTGTCAAGAGCGCCCAAGGCGTCATGGGAAATGTCGACTTGTCCTGGAGTATCAACAAAGAGCTGGACTATTTCGTTCGTCTGTATGGGTCACAAGGCACCATGTCCTTGGGCTGGAAAGAGTCGAAGTATCGGCTCCACTCTAGCCGGGAGTGGGTTGTCTTTGGCAGCGGATACAACAAAGTTGCTTCGTTCACCAATCAGCTAACTAACTTTGCTAGGGCGATTCGAGGAGAAGAGAAGCTGCTAATCGAAGCAGCAGATGCGATCGCCTCGGTTGAAGTTGTCTCTGCTGCCTACAAATCTCTAAACCAGAGTAACTGGACCCGCATCCAGGGTTTGATGACAAATGAGAACGGAGCAAAAGACGAAGTCGCACTAGTCGGAGACTTCGCGTGAGCGTCAGGATTCACCCGACCGCTGTGGTAGAAGACAACGTCACCCTAGGGGATGGGTCTTCTGTATGGGATAGCGCTCATATCCGCCACGATACAACGCTTGGCGAGCAGTGTATCGTTGGCGGAAAAAGCTACATTGCCTACGGTGTCACCATCGGCAACCGAGTCAAGATCAACGCGTTTGCCTATATCTGCAACGGCGTCACCCTAGAAGATGGCGTCATGATCAGCGCGGGGGCGATCTTTACAAACGATCGTTTCCCACGAGCGGCCACAACCGATCTAAAGTCGCTGTACTCATCCGACCCAGATGAACATACGCTACCGACCCTAGTCCGCGAAGGGGCCACCATCGGCGCTCGCTGCGTGATCGGCAACAATCTAACAATTGGCCGATTTGCGCTGATTGGCATGGGCGCGGTGGTCACCAAATCCGTGCCCGACTTTCATATGGCCTACGGGTCCCCAGCCAGGTCAGTGGGCTGTGTCTGTCGCTGCGGTCAGCCGCTGATCCGCTTTGAAGATCTGGGTTCTGAAGATCTAGGTGTAGACAAAAAGATCGAGATCAAGTGCCCAGCCTGCGGGCTCGAATACAGAATCGAGCACAAATTATCAGGCGGCTACGAAGTAACGGAGCTATCGCCGCCCCTGTAGAAGTCCGAAAGAGAGTCTGAAGCAAAGACACACATTTTCGCTGGCGTATCTCGCAACGCATCTACCGCTTGCTGCAAAACTCATGTCAAATTCTCAACAACAGAGCTGGGCAATTGTCGGTGGCGGCATGTTAGGCATGACCCTGGCCTATCGTCTGGCACAGGCTGGAGAGCAGGTAACTTTGATCGAAGCTGCGCCGGAGCTAGGGGGGCTCGCTAGCGCGTGGCAGATGGGTGATATCACTTGGGACCGCCACTATCATGTGACGCTGCTATCGGATTTGCGGCTGCGATCGCTCCTAACCGATCTAGACCTCGATCCAGACATGCAGTGGGTTCGCACCAAAACGGGCGTCTACGCTAACGGACAGCTATATTCAGTCTCGAACGCGGTTGAATTCCTCAAATTTCCGGCGCTAAAGATGATCGACAAGCTGCGGCTAGCAGCCACGATTCTCTACGCTTCTCGAATCAAAAACTGGCAGCGACTGGAAAACATATCCGTTTCAAAGTGGCTAAAGCGCTGGTCTGGCAAGCGGACCTTCGCTACCTTTTGGAAGCCTTTGCTAAGAGCAAAACTAGGAGACAACTACAAGATTGCTTCTGCCGCGTTTATTTGGGCGACAATTGCCAGACTCTACGCTGCGAGAAGGACCGGATTAAAAGAGGAACTGTTTGGCTACTTGCCAGGTGGCTACAGTCGATTTTTAGAACACTTTGCCAAGCGATTAGCCGATAGCGGCGTCGATATCGTGCTCAACGCCAGAGTGAAAGAAGTTGCTAAAGAAGGCACCCCAAAAGGTATCCCAGAAGGCACCTCAGAAGCTGGGAAAGATCACCAAGCAGCTGGACGCAATCAGCAAATACAGGTGACATACCTCGCTGAGCAGGCGTCCGATGACCGCGCACATGTGGTCACAAAACGATTCGACCAGGTGGTAGTGACGGCTGCGGCTCCGATTGCGGCCCAGCTATGCGAGGGACTTAGCACCGATGAGTATCAACGCCTGAGTCAGATTGCCTATCAGGGAATAGTGTGTGCTTCGCTGGTGCTAAAGCAGCCGATCTCTTCTTACTACGTGACGAACATTACGGATGAGGGCGCGCCTTTTACCGGCATTATCGAGATGAGTGCACTAGTCGATCCAAAAGAATTTGGGGGGCGATCGCTGATCTATTTGCCCAAGTACCTACCCTCAGACGATCCCGACTTAACTTTGAGTGACGCCGAATTGCGATCGCAGTTCATCGCCGCTCTAGAGCGAATGTATCCTCATTTCTCCAAAGAAGACGTACTGGACTTTAAAGTCTCGCGCGTTCGCTATGTGATGGCACTTTCTACCCTGGGCTATTCCAAACAGCTACCGCCGATGCATACCTCTGTGCCCGGTATACACATCGTCAATTCGGCTCATATCGTCAACGGCACGCTAAATGTCAACGAAACCGTTCAACTCGCCGAAAACGCCGCCACCGCTCTACTAGATTATGAGCTACTAGATCAACAATCATGACTACACTCGACTCTGGGCATCTCAAACGATTCTTACCGCTGGTGAGGCCGAAGCGTGCCCACTACGTAGGGCTATTTGTAGTGACGGCCCTCAGCCTGTGCCTCAGGTTCTTTATGCTGGGTCATCAGAGCCTGTGGATCGACGAAGGGTATAGCCTATATTTTTCGGACGGCGAGTCTTTTGGCGTAGTGCTAAACCGCTTACTAGAGAGCGGGGAGAGCGATCGCTTCAGAGTATTGTTCTACTTTATCTTGTACTTCTGGCGAGGGCTGTTTGGTGACTCGGAGATGGCCGTGCGATCGCTGCCTGCCCTGTTTGGGTTCGCCGCAACGATATTGACCTACACTGCCGCTCGCAACAGCTTTAGCAAAGCGCGTAGTTTGTGGTCATTTGGCCTAATCTCTGTGAGTGCCTACTGCGTTTTCTACAGTCAAGAGCTACGTGACTATTCTATGCTGATGGCGATTTCAGCCGCCCAGCTGCTGTGTTTGAGCTCTGCCCTTACCTCTACCGACCAGACGCAGACAGATACCAACCTTAAGTCACTCCAGTGGGCGCGCTGGAGCTTTGTACTGCTAACAATCCTGGGGCTATTTGCCAACATTCTCTCGGTCTACTACACAGCCGCCTTAGCCACCGCTCATCTGCTGACTAGACCCCGGTTCAAGCGCTGGCTAAGCTGGTGGCTACCGGTTACCGGACTCTCCCTCCTGCCAGGATACTTCTACCTCAGCGCGCCAACGCTCAGCTCACCCGAGACCATCACCACTGGCCGACTGCAAAGCTCTATCTTTCAACACTTTGGCTATTCTATCTATGGCTTTCTAAGCGGACTTACCTACGGTCCCCCTCAAGTGCTGCTGCGAGGAGAAGACAGGCTGCAAACGCTTGTTCAGTACTGGCCGCTGCTAGTTTTGCTGCTAGCTGTAGGGATGGGATTAGGACTGATGTTAATTGCATTGATGCTGCGGCGGTGGACTGCCTTGCCTGGTCCGGTCGATCGGCTGCTGTTCTATACGCTGCTGTTCACGCTGCTATTTAGTCTTGGGTTTGTCTATTTCACGCAGATGCGGTGGCTACCTCGGCATCTGTGCTATCTATGGCCAGCGTTTGCGCTGCTAGTGCCTGCGCTGCTAGAAAAGGCGAAAGCGGGCGTGGCGACGCAAGCTGTAGGAGCACGATGGAAAGTGAAGGCAGCGCAGATATGTCTTAGCCTGTTTGTTTTTATTAATGCGATCGCCCTACACAACTATTACTTCAACGAACAGTACTACCGAGACGACTTTCGAGCCGCCGCTGCCTATGTCCTGCGAAATAGAGAGCCCAATCAAGTCTCCGTACTTGTCGGCGGAACCGGAGACAACTACCTGTTGGAGTACTACAACGACACCGAGACTTTGAACGGCGTCACGATTAAACCTAGTGCCGACCAATCTTTAGCCGAACAGCTAGAGACGCTGACAAATGGTGCCGACCAAGTGCTGCTCGTCGCTAACCGTGCCTTCTATAGATACGGGTCGTCTAGCGCCCTAGAACAAGACATCTCAACTCGTTACCAGGTAGAGAAAGCCGCAGAGTTCTTGTACTTCCAAATCTATCAGCTACAGCAACTGCCTCAAGGCAACGCTCCCATCATTTCGTCAGTCCTACCTTCGTCAGTCCCATCTCCGTAAGCTCTACCTTCATAAGCTCTGCCTTCATAAGCCACATGACGACAATGCAGCCAACGCCGCCAGACATTTCTCGAAGTCACTTGGACTCGACTGTTCTAACCGATATGGCCTGTCCCATCTGTCGGGGCAATAGTCTTCCTGCATTCGAGAAATATGGCTACTGGATTCGGTCCTGCCAAAACTGCGGCCATCAGTTCACCCAGGGCGCTTCGACAGTAGCGCATACCCAGCGCGTGTACGGAGATGACTACTTCGTAGGTGGGGGGGCTGGCTACCCAAACTATCTAGCAGAATCCAAGCTCTTGCGGAATCATGGAAGGCGCTATGGCAAGACTATACAGCGCCATTGCCAGGCAGGGCGCGTACTAGACGTAGGCAGTGCAGCCGGGTTCATCTTGCAGGGGCTGACGGATTACGGCTGGCAGGGCGAAGGGATTGAGCCCAATGACGCCATGGCGACCCATGCACGGCAGCATCTAGGACTAGCAGTCAAAACAGGCGCGTTAGAGCAAGCCTCCTTCGAGCACACTTTCGACCTGATCACATTTATTCAAGTGCTGCCTCACTTCTTTGACTTGCGGCGAGCGCTGACCGTTGCCGCTAGCCTGACGGCTCCGGAGGGCTACTGGCTAATCGAAACCTGGAATCGCCGTAGTTTGACAGCTCGCCTATCAGGCCAAAGCTGGCATGAATATAGCCCGCCTAGCGTTCTCCACTGGTTCTCTCCCACAGATGTCTCTCTATTAGGCAGAGAATTCGGATTTAGAACAGTCGCTCAAGGCCGCCCACAGAAATGGATCAACGCGGCTCATGCCAAGTCTCTATTACGCTACAAGCTCCAAGAATCCCCCATTAGCAGGTGGATGATTCCGCTTCTAAACCTGATTCCCAGCGGCCTGAATATTCCCTATCCGGCAGAAGACCTGTTCTGGATCTTGTTAAAGAAAGTGGGCTAAGCCTCTACGCAAAACTCTACTGATAAACCCCTTCAAAACCAAACCCGATGTCGAAAGGACACACAGTCATGACTCACCAGCAGAAAGCGTTAGCCAGCCTATCACTAGATCTGGACAATCAGTGGTCATATATGAAGATTCACGGAGACGAAGGCTGGGAGCAGTTTCCTTCCTACTTTGATACGGTAGTGCCTAGGTTTCTTAGCTTTCTAGAAGAGCTAGATCTAAAGGTTACGGTGTTTGTAGTGGGACAAGACGCAGCGCTACAGAAAAATCGTCGGGCCTTGCGGGCGATCGCACTGGCCGGACACGAAATCGGCAACCACTCTTTTCACCACGAATCCTGGTTACACTTGCATAGCGACGCTGATATTGAAACCGAGCTAGCCCAAGCAGAAGCCGCCATAGCCCAGGCCACCGGACACAAGCCAACTGGCTTTCGCGGACCAGGCTTCAGTCTCTCTGCGTCTGTTTTGAACATTCTCGCTAATCGAGGCTACCAGTACGACGCCTCCACATTCCCTACCTTTCTAGGACCGTTAGCCCGTGCCTACTACTTCATGACGGCCAAAGATCTAACGCCCGCCGAAAAGGAGAAGCGCAAGATGCTCTTCGGTGGATTCAAAGATGGCTTTCAGCCGCTCAAGCCGTACCAGTGGCTAGGCACCTCTCGCCCCCTAGTAGAGATCCCAGTCACCACCATGCCAGTATTCAAGGTGCCAATTCACTTCAGCTATGTGCTGTATTTGGCTTCGTTTTCTAGTGCGATCGCTCTCCTCTACTTCCGCATCGCCCTACTCATGTGCAGACTGACCAAAACTCAGCCATCTCTACTGCTGCATCCGCTAGACTTCCTAGACGAAAAAGACGTCCCGGAGCTAGCCTTCTTCCCGGCCATGAAGCTACCGAGCTACAAAAAGAAAATCGTTTTGTCCAAGGCATTAAAAGCAATGGGCAAACAGTTTGAGATTGTACCCATGAGCACTCACGCCCAGTCCGTACAGCGCCGAAAGCCGCAGTCCCAAACCGTCAACCCTAAGTTTCAGCTACCAATCGCTCGGTTAGTCTAGGGGCGCTAGTGCACAATATTCGTGGGTCCAACCATTTAGTCGAAAAAGAATGGCCTCAGTGCTACTTTTCCGAGACAAACTATTCAGTCGGCTACAGGCTGCATAAGACGCAAATGATTCGTTATACACCCAGCAATTCTCATCATGCTGTGGCGACGATTCTTCTTTAAGCACTAAATTGAATGCCTGATACCAACTCCGCCATTCAAAATCCCGATTCAACGCGACAAACCGTAGGGGCGCTAGCACTGCTACGCCCTTCGGGAATTCAGGGGAAAGCGGTCAGAATTTGGCACGAAACCCCTGTTCTGACGTTCGCAAGTTGAGCCTGAATAGTACCTCTAGAGCTGTATTTTAGTACAGGTGCTTTAAAGTAAGAATTGCTGTTACCCACCTGAGGCGCTTGCTAGTATGGCGTTTTCACTCATAGACAATTACCTTTAGGATCAGTTACACATCATATTGATAATTAACAAACTATCTAGTTTAACCTGCGTATTCGCACTTATAATCTATATCATGAAACGCACCCTTCTCCGTATGGGTAAGGGTAGACAGTAAACAAGATTGCCCCCCACATTCAACTGGACCACCTGTACGAAGTAAAAATGAACGAAGATTTTGGAGATTTTTTTATCTAACAGCGCCCAAAAGACTGAGTAATATACTTATCAGCCCTGCATTTATATACACAATCTAAGGCAACGATTCACTATCGCAGATAACGGCATCATGAAAACTTCTACTCTCAATTTAATTGTTTATGGTCTGACATCGTTAGTTATTCTGCTTGCGCCATATCAAGTAAAAGCCCAGCAAGACACAAGATTCTTTTGTGGTGAAGATGCTAATGGTGAACATACTACATATGCCAATCGAGGAAAAGGCAATGTCCCTATAGTAACTTGGAGGTCCGACTTCTTTGGTGGCTCAGGTTGGACTGCGGAACGTAGATGCAACGAGGTATCAGCACGGTTTCAAGCTTTCGATGAGTCTGGGAGACTAGAGTATCTAGCAACAGGAGCAGTGAATCGATATCCAGTCATATGCGCGGCTTCTTATTTGGGTGGCCGTTGCGAAGATGGTAATGTTCTGATCACTCTCCACCCTGATGCAAGTCCAGATACCGTACTAATGGAATTAACCAACACTCGTGGGCGCGTAAATAGTGGGCCTATAGTCCAGAGTGGACGTAGAGTTTTTATCGATGTTGACGTTTTGATAGAATCTCGTTCTGCATCAAGACATCGGACTGGTTCTACGACACCATCTTACAGTGGAGGACAAAGTGAGCGATTAGACGATGATGATCGTAACTGGTAACCATTGCAGCGCACTCTCGCTACCTACAAAAGGACAAAGCTCATGAGAGTCAATACAGTTCTGCAATCACTTCTTGTTCTTTTATTTATGTGGAACGTGGTTGGTCTGCGAGCGCAGAGCTACTGTATAGACTCTGCATGTCAGCAGTACAAGGAAAACAAAACAGCGAAAACAACAAGCAAAAACCTAAACGAAAGTACCATTCGGCAGATAGCAAACGAGGTTACAGTCGAAGTGATTTCGGAGGGTAGAAAGTATGGATCAGGAGTAATTATCGCTTTGTACGAAAGTCGATATACTGTGATGACGAACGAGCATGTTGTTTTTGCGGGAGAGAGTATCAAAATTGTCACGCATGACGGAGAAATTCATAATGTTAATAAATTAGATATAGACAATCCGGAAGGGTTGGACCTAGCAATATTGCAGTTTACTTCAGATAACCGATATTTTGTTGCTGATTACAAAGCTTCGTTGAATAATTTGGCTGCAGGAGACACCGTCTATGCTGCCGGTTATCCAGCAGAAGCAGACTCTTCTGGCTCTCCCAAGTTCACTTTCATCTCGGGGCAGATAGAAATGCTTTCTGATGCGTTCATTGAAGGAGGTTACCAGATTGGAGCCAATCTAGAACTTGACAGGGGAATGAGTGGCGGTCCCCTTTTTAACACTAGAGGTGAAGTCGTTGGGATCAACGGAATGCACTCGTATCCTCTGTGGGGTAATCCTTATGTCTTTATTGACGGAACCACACCAAGCGAAGAGGCGCGCGCGCAAATGGAGCAATATAGCTGGTCTGTCCCTTCATCTTTGCTCTTCCAGCTTCTAACATCGACAGAATGAGAATTTCCAGTATAAGCAATAGCGTTCGATACGCTCTATGTTTCGACGCAGAAGAGTTTGATACTATGCTTCTCATACAATGTGATTGTTGGCCCAATATCAGCTTTGTCTCAAAGTCATTCTTAATACTTCAACAAGCGAAATACTAGAAGGGATTTCAAAGCCATGCTAAAACGTTCTATTTCCTCTATGATAGTAGGGGCTTCTGTTTCCAGTACATTAGTCGTATTGATGTCGCAGGCGGCATATGCACTTACTGGAGAAGAGATAAACGACTTAGCGCGCGAGACAACCGTGCTAATCAGATCTGCGAACCCAGGCTCTGGTGTCATCATTGCTAGAAATGGTGATACGCATTATGTTCTAACCGCTGACCATGTTGTGAACTCGAACGACAATTACTCTGTACACACAGGCGACGACAAGGGGTATGAGGTAAAGGGAATTACCCCATTACGAGGAATAGATCTTGCTGTTGTCGAATTTGAGAGTACCCAAAAATCATATCCGACAGTAACTATTGCAAGGAGTAATCATCTACGAGAAGGTCAGACTGTCTTTGTATCTGGCTGGCCCGATCCCGGTAGTTCTATCGATACAAGAATTCGACAGTTCACGACCGGGGAAATATCTGGACTACCTGAAGAGCCACTTAATGACGGCTATCAGATAGTATACACGAACGTAACGAGAGTAGGCATGAGCGGCGGTCCGGTTTTCGATACTAGTGGTCGTTTAATCGGTATTCACGGACTCGCCGAAGGTGCAGATATTGAAGGAATAATCGGCGAATCAGAGCCAATCATTCAAACCGGTAGTGATGACCTGATTTCGACAGCCCGGAGTGTTGGCTTCAACATCGGTATCCCTTCTAATACTTTTCTTTCTAACGCTCAAAGCAACAATCTCTACTTAGGTTTAAACGTTGAAGATTCCCCTCCGGAAAGCCTTGGTTCACCTTTTGTCCCCAACGAAGAGATCGATCCCAAGGACCGTATAGAAAATATCAACGAGACGCTTGGTCTCGTCAGAGAAGGTGTCGAAGAGATAGAAGGTATTAGAAGAATTCTCGGGTTTTGACACATATTAGTCCTTCGTTTGTGCTTTTGCGTTCGAAGAGGCTTAATCGAAGATAATGGAAAGCTCTACGTGTAGCAGAGCTTTCCGCGACTACTTGTAAATTGTCTAAAGAGCAAACTGCATAAGGTTTTCTAGGCGTTCTTGCCTTCTTGTTGCAGACAGTTTCATGTCTACTTTCTTGCCGAGCAAGAATAAGTAATCCGGTAGCTTCTCAAAAACTTCGTTAATTGATAAAACCAAATTCACTCTAGAAGATGATGAATGATCCTTCTAATCACAGTCGGCCCTGGACAATATGGCTAACAGCTATCGTTTCTGTTGTTGTTGTCTGTATTGAGATTATGCCTGAGATAATTAAACTTGTAAGAGAAGGGTCCGAATCTTCAGTGTCCGCACCAGAGACTGAAGGAGCAACGGATGTACCGACGAGTGCGCTTGAAGATAGCGGTATGGATGTCGGTGAGGTAGGTGCAAGAGTGGATAGATCTGCCCACACTATAGAAAGCACCGTCGAGGATAGTTCAGGCTCATTTTCTATCGACGGTAACAATCCTACTATTGTTCCACCTCCCCCTACGCTAGAAGAACTAGTTGTTAAAAGAGCTATTGAAAAGGTGAAAGGTATGAGTGAAGGAACACAAATAGAGCTGCCTTCCAGTCGAACCAACTATACGGTTGTTGGTGTTCAGAAGGATGGTGAATTTTGGGCGTTCTCTCGTTCAATCCTTTTAGAGCTCATTGATTCTGCTGAAAGCGGCGGTTCTGAAAGTTCCGTTCCTTCTGTTGTTCACATAGTGGAAGTGAATGAAGGATCCGGCGAAAGAACTTTGTCTGAAGTTCAAAGAGGAAAATTATCGCGCAAGCTTGCGAAAGCGATAGATTCAGGTTCTTACACATCCTCCTATGTAGATCCAGATGTAAACTGGTGATGAAAGAAAAGTATAAAACGACTATTTGTTTTGTTCTCTTGTAATTTCGACGCTAACGGTACCACCGAAGCCAGGAATGGGAGGAGTCGGTTTAGTAACTTTGACGTTGATCTTTCGAATACGGTTGTCGCTAGATAGCGCATGAGATGCTACGGCACTGGCAAGACTCTCAATGAGCTTGTACTTCTTGGTCTGAATCAGCCGCTTTGTCTCTTGAACAATCTCTACGTAGCTGTGAGTGTCTTCTAAGGCGTCGGTCTGTCCAGCTTTCGAGAGATCGATGAAGATTTTGAGATCGACGTGAAACCATTGGCCAAGTACGTTCTCCTCTGGTAAAACACCCAGATAGCCGAAGGCTTTGATGTCGTTGATATGAATAATATCCATTAAATATCTCTGTGGGTGAACGCTTTTGCATCCGCACCTGTATAAGTTGCAACAACATGACCATTCCCGACAAGCTGATACTTGTAAGTCACCAGTCCTTCTAGTCCGACTGGGCCGCGAGGGGGCATTTTCTGGGTGCTGATGCCGACTTCTGCGCCGAAGCCGTAGCGGAAGCCGTCGGCAAAGCGGGTAGAGCAGTTGTGGTAGACGCCTGCGGCATCAACTTGGCTCATGAAGGTGTCGGCGGCGGTCTGATTGGTGGTGGCGATCGCCTCCGTATGCCGCGAGCCATAGGTGTTGATATGCGCGATCGCACTCTCCACCGAATCCACTACCCGCACAGCCAAAATCAAGTCACTGTACTCCGTCGACCAGTCCGCCTCAGTCGCCGCGCTGATCTCTGGCAGAATCTGACGAGTTTTGCTATCTCCGCGCAGTTCTACGATTTCTGATTGAAGTGCTTTTGCCAATAAAGGCAAGGCACTATCAGCGATCTCTTCGTGAACTAACAAAGTCTCGATCGCATTGCAAGCAGAAGGATAGCCAACTTTTGCATCGACTGCGATACTGATAGCCTGTTCGATATCGGCGGCGCTGTCTATATATAGATGACAGATGCCGTCAGCATGGCCAAGAACAGGAATTTTCGTGTTTGTCTGTACGTATTGAACGAACTGGTTAGAGCCACGTGGGATGATTAGATCGACGTATTTATCCAGAGCCAGCAAAGCGTTGGTCTCTTCGCGGGTGGTCAGCAGTTGTACAGCGTTAGGATCGTGCCCGGCGTTAGTGATGCCCTGACGAATGGCCTGGACGAGGGCGGTGCAGGAGTGAATAGCTTCGTGGCCCCCTTTGAGGATGACGCCATTGCCAGATTTGATGGCGAGGGTGGAGATTTGCATGACAGCGTCGGGGCGAGACTCGAAGATAATGCCAAGCACGCCAAGGGGGACGCCGATACGTTTAAGGACCAACCCCTGATCGAGTTCGCGGTGGAGGGTAACCGCGCCTGTGGGATCGCTCAAGCTGGCAACGCTGCGAACCCCTTGAATGGCCCCTTTTAGCTTCGTTTCGTCTAGCTTCAGGCGACCGTAGAGGGGTTTGGCAAGGTTGCTTTTGACAGCGGCGTCAAGATCTTCCTGGTTGGCAGCGGTGATTTGAGGGGCGGCAGCTTCTAGGGAGCGGGCGATCGCGCTAATAATCTCATTCTTCTGCTCACCAGAGAGCTGAGCCAGTTTACGAGCGGCTTGCTGAGTTTGCTGAGCAAGTTCTGTCAGAGAAAGTGATTTGGCAGGAGGCGTTAGCGTTTGGGCGGTCATTGTTTTAGCATTCGTAGTTAAAAAGCCAGAAAGCTATACTCTACTTCCCGACAATGAGGTCATATCTGCATCAGATGTCACTCAGTCTAACCCGTTGTCGAGTCTCGAATTATTGGCGTCGTAACAGGAACTATACAAAATCAGCAGATTGTGGCAATAGCCTTTATTCTTAACACGTCGGCTAATCCAAACTAGCGCCCTCCTTAGTTTATGTTCCTATGTCTCCTAAGATTTTAGTCGTCTTCAACGGCAAAGGCGGCGTTGGCAAAACGACTACCGCTGTCAATCTAGCTGCTATTTTTGCGCAGACTCAGTCCGTTTTGCTAGTTGACGCCGACACTCAGGGATCGGCTGCTTGGTGGGCAGATAGGGGCGATCGCACGCTCGGCTACGACGTTAGTCAAGAAAGCGATCCGTCATTGCTTGGTAAACTAAAAGAGATAGACAGCTACGATCTAATCGTAGTAGACACCCCGCCTGCGCTTAACTCAGCTGTCCTTGCCGCTGTTATCCCCTTGGCCGACTATCTGCTATTGCCGACGCCGCCTGCACCTATGGATATTGCCGCCCTGGTGCAAACCGTCAAAAAATCCATTGTTCCCTCCGGCGTGGCCCACCGAGTGCTGCTGACCAAAGTAGACTCTCGCTCTCTTGGCGAGGCGCTAGAAGCCCAAACGATGCTAATGGAGCTAGATATTCCCGCCTGCCATGCCTTTGTTAGAACCTATAAAGCGCATGAAAGAGCCGCGCTAGAGGGTGTATCAATTACCCAGCTCAAAGGCAAAAACGCCGCCGAAGCCAAAGCCGATTACAACCGAGTTGCTAACGAAATTAAAAGGGACTGGAAAGACTCATGACCAAAAAGCGGATTGCCGACCTGCTCAAAGAAGAAGTCGAAAAGCCAGCCTTAGAGGCTGAGAGCAGGACAGACAAGCCTGCAACGGCAAGAGCCAAAGCCAGCACCAAAGCCAGCACCCGTAAAACGACAGCTCGCAAAACGACAGCTCGCAAAGCATCAGCCGATAAGACAGCAGCTAGTAAAACAGCAGTCGACAAGACGGCCAATAAAACAGCCACCAGCAAGACAGCAGCGGATAGAGCCGCCGCGTCAAAATCATCGGGAACCAAGACGACAGCGAAATCTGCTAGATCCACAAGTGCCGATACAAACGCAGCTGCGCTGAACAAAAAAATCGAGACGCTAGAAGCAGCCTTAATCAAGGCAGAATCGCAGATCAGCGCTTTACAAGATGACGTTGACACACATCAAAATCGTATCTTTGAGTTGAAAGACAGCCTGGAGAAAGCCGAAAGCGAGAGCAAAACAAAAGATGCTGACCTCAAAAAAATTAGTGCGCAGCTCAAAGAAGCAAGGCAAACCATCCTAAAAATTAGCGAGAATCAGAACGCAGAGAAAGAGAGAATCGCTGAGGCTGAAAGGCAAGCTGCCGAAAAGGCTGCCCAACAAAAGGCTGCTGAAGAGGCCGAAAAGCAGAAGGCTGCCGAAGAGGCCGAAAAGCAGAAGGCTGCCGAAGAGGCCGAAAAGCAAAAGAAGAGGCTTAGTTTCAGGCGACCCTACTCCAGCTATAAATCTATCCCCGAATATGCCATCCAAAGAGGTACGCCTGTGGGTGGGCAGAACAATAGCATGCTGAATGATGATGATATTGGTTGGGTTGATTAGGATTGGTGGCTGTGGGGGCATGGGGAGTTTGGACTTAGGGGATTGGGGCGGAAGGAGCGATCGCTTACTTTTAGGCTGCACTAGGATGGTAGAGACCCTTTAGTCTAGAGACGTTGTTTATGATGGCTTATTATTTGGCGAATTCTTGGCGTTGGGCGATGCCGATATGGCGATGGGCAATTGCGCTTAGCCTGATCTCTCTGGCTGCCTGTGGGAATCCAGTCGCTGAAGAGCCTACTGTTCAGTCTGTTCCAACTGAAGAACTGGCCGAAGGACTGGCAGAGGAAGCCCCAACCGAAGCGGAAATTGCGGCGATGCGAGCTGAGTGGGATGCTCGGATGGCAAAAGTTCAGTCGGTCGTAGATGCGACGCCGCGCGATCAGCTAATTGGCACCTCTCCGACCAAAGGGCCGAGCGATGCAGAGGTGATAGTCCTGAAGTTTTCCGATTTTCAGTGCCCTTACTGTGTGATCGCCTCTGCCAGTATGAAAGACTTCACCGCAGACCATACCGACGATGTGCTCTACGTCTACAAGCAACTGCCACTAGTTAGCATTCATCCCGAGGCCGAACCCGCTGCCAAAGCGAGCTGGGCCGCTGAACGGCAAGGCCAGTTTTGGCTGTATCATGACGGCCTATTTGCTTTTCAAAACGAGCTAGGCGAAGACTATTACGTAGAGCTGGCTGAGCAGATTGGGTTAGATATTGAGCAGTTCAATCAGGACCGCAATAGCCCAGAAGCAGATGCCGCTATCAAGCAAGACATAGCGCTAGCAGAGGCTTTGGATGTACGCGGTACCCCGAACTTTCTAGTGACCAACACAGGCACCAGCTTTCTGTTCCCTGGCAACACGCCCCTAGAAGTATTCGAGGAAGCCACCACCCGGCTAAAGTCCAGTCCGTCATCCTAATAGAGCATGTCATACGACTCTAAAACCTACGGCCAGAGCCCATTTGGCAATGTCCCAACGCCGAACGATGAAGCGGCTAGCCAGCCTGCTACGGAAAAAGAACAGAAGCCAAAAGCAGGTGCAGAACAAAGCAGCCTATCTCCGCCAGCTTGGACTGTTCCCAGCGTGTCCTCCGAGCAGATAGCCGATCTTGCGGACACAGAAACAGTGGACGCAGGCAAAGCGACAACCAAGAGAAAGTCGAGAACTTCTAGCAGATCTTCAGCCAGCAAATCTTCAGCTAGCAAGACTTCAACCGCAAAAGTACCCCGAAAAGGGAAGAAGGCACAGGCGGCTAGCAAGGCTAAGGCTGCTAAAGCTTCTAGCGCAGCTCAAACGGAACCTGAGACGGCTGAGGAGGCGATCGCCCGTCGCTTTTTAGAAGAAGACCGCAGCGCCTATCTATCTTTGCTGTACAAGACAGCGGTCTCTGGTTTGGTCTGGGCAGTGCTCAGGCTAGTACGCCATCAGGTGTCCGAGCGGGCGATCGCCATCATCAACGTCATTATCCATCCGGTGCTAGTCTCCATGCTGGCGTTGGTCGGCACCATCGGTCTCACCTTCTGGCTACGCCACCTGCTCAAAGACTTGGCGCTCCATACCCAACAGCTCACTGCCGACGCGGAAGCCACCGATAGTAAAAACTACCGACCCACGCTAGATATTGTTGGCGACTCACTAGAATACAATCCCATTTTGCGCAAGCAGCTTTCTCGGCTGTTTAACGTCGCTTCAATCCTGATCTGCACGCTGATCAGCTACGTCATGACTAGCTTACTGCTGCCCTGGGGATAGGCTGAGCGAAGTCGAAGTCTCGGTCTGAAGCTCATCAATTAGGGTTTGTAGCTGAGCGCTGTCTGCGTGGTAAACCTCATTGCAAAACTGGCAGGTGGCCTCTGCGCCGCCATCGACTTCGATCATGTCATTGAGCTCGTCCGGGCCGAGCAGCTTTAGCGCACCCATCATGCGATCGCGGCTGCACGGACAGTAAAACCTCACATCCTGCGCATCTGGCAAGATCGTCAGGCCCATATCGCCCACCAGCTCTTCAAAGATTTCTGGCAGTGTCTTTCCCGCCCGCAGCAGCGGCGTAAAGCCCGTCAAACTCGTCAGCCGAGACTCTAGCTGTGATATCAGCACCTCATCACGAGCCGCCTTTGGCAGCACCTGCAGCAGCAGTCCGCCCGCTGCTTCTACACCATCCGCGCCGACAAATACCCCTAGCACCAGTGCCGAAGGCGTCTGCTCAGAAGTCGCTAGGTAGTGAGTCAAATCGTCACCAATTTCACCCGTCACCAACTCCACCGTACTGGCATGTGGCTGACCATAGCCCACATCTCGCATGACATTGACATAGCCCTCTCGCCCTACTGCCGCACCTACATTCAGCTTGCCATCTGGGCTCGGTGGAATCTCTACCTGTGGCTTTTCTACATAGCCACGCACGGTGCCATTGAGCCCAGCATCCACCATCAGTCCTTGCAGCGGACCATTGCCTTTTATCCGAATGCTGATGCGCGACTCAGCCCGCTTCATACTAGACACTAGCAGTAGCCCGGCTGTCATGGCTCTACCCAGCGCCGCTGTCGCCACATAAGAAAGATTGTGACGCGAGCGAGCAACGCTGACCAAGTCGGTCGTGGTAACGCCGACAACGCGAATACCGCCCTCTGCCGCCGTTGCTCTAATTAACTGATCTGCCATGTGCTTCTTTGAACTCGTCTTCTGGCTATTGTATCGGGGACTTAACCTTCTATGCATAGCTGTAGGGTTTGCAAAGGATACTTCAGAAAAAAGTTTCCTGGTGGTCTTCTGGTTGATATGTAAAAAGTAGTTACAGGGAATACAGAAAGTACTTTAGTACTACTAACATGGACTTTTAGTTGTGGTAGAAATCTCTCATCAAAAAAACGAACTTGACGTGAAAAGCAGAAAAGATATTGCAATTTCCTTGCTATCTCTCAGAAATTACATGAGTGATTCTCGCCAATACTTTATGCATGAGAAGGCCGATACTCAGCCGATTACAAAGATAGACGCTGCTATCGCGGCGATTGACGCGGCGATTGATCATTTGCAAGAAGACTTTTGTACTGAGGAGAATTCCTGACTCCTATTCAGATGTGCGTAGTAGGGAACAAGATTCCGAAATTGACGTACGCAGAATTATTGAGGAGTAAACAGATGGACTCTCCGGTTAGAAAACTAGCTAAAGCAATTGAGCAGTCAGTTAGAGTAGTTAGAAGGCATGCCTCACAAGATGAAGATCTAGCTAAAGCTCACAATGCGCTATGTGAAGTACTAGACATGCTCAATCGGAAGCTCGAAGAAGAAAGAACAGGAAAAATTCCGAAAACATGGAAAAGACTTACATGACGCAGCGGCCTGTTGTAAGCTAGTTTGAACGTTACAATCGACAGATCTCTGACAGACTTCACTAGTCATAGCAAAAGTACAGATGCTATCTAAAGTTGTATAGATTCAATCAACTCATTTAAGCATGCTATTAGCTCTCCGCGCATGCTTTCACCTAAGTCAGGAAATTCTTGCCTATCCAACTCTGCAACGATCTCAGAGCGAATTTTTAACAGTGTTTTCCTATATGAAATTAAATAAGCTATCCTTAACTTTATGGATGCGCTTTTAGGAGTAGCGTATACCCCCCTGCGAAGATTCTCACAGAGAAGTCCTAGCAAATCATTGATATCTTCTTTAAACTTAGCTAGTGTTTCTCCTTTTTTAGTAACTTTAAAATCATTTCTACTCAATTGAGATAGCCATTTGGGTATTCTAGCCTCTACCCACTGGACAACAATTACTGAGCTGTTCAAAGACTCACTATATTCCCAAGTCGCAAAATGCATACGAGATAAAGCTTCAAGAATCTGATCCGAAGTATGGTTTCGTTCTCTTGTTGCGATCTCCTTGACATCTAGAAGTACGTGCCTAAGAGATTTTATTTCTTCCCTTTGTTTAATGAGTCTTGTTTCATAAGTAGATTCAGAGAGCTCTCGACTTACATTATGAGGAGCGTTTGAGGCTCTGATATATTGAACTGTACCAAAGGTTAGAAGCCCAAAACCTAACAATCCCAAAACTATCTTTCCTCTTTCAGCAATCTCAATCGGGCAAGCCCCTATAGTTACTGCCTGTGTAGAAAACAGAGTTAGAAGTAGTATTCCTAACACGATGAAAAGAAGGTAGTCCTTTTCGAGAAGAAAAATAATAGCCGATCTGATTTCGTTTGCCATACTAGTCGAGTTATACGATCCTGAGCGTTAACAGCATCAGATTTCGTCAGTTTAAAGAACTCCTACTATTACGCCACGCTGTCTACACAAATTGAGAAAAAGCGCCTTCTGAATAATCAGAAGACGCTTCAAACAAAGAGAATAACGCAATGGTCAAGAACAGTTGACTGTGACGAATCGCTAGGGAGCTAGCGCATAGCCACGCAGTAAGCTGCCAACAGTCTTAGCAGTGATCTTCATCTGGGTGATGGGATTTGCTGGGACGACAGTTTTGTACAAGTAGCTATCAAAAGTGAGCTTTTGTACATCAATATCGGAGCACATTTCGACGAATGCCTCGCGAGATGCATCGCTGCGATAGAACACCCGCTGAAGGATGTCGAGCACTTTGTAAGTCAGGCCGTATTCCTTATCCCAACGCTTGATGTAGAGCTTCAGCTCATCTTCTGCCAGCGCCCTTTCGCCGCTGTTGGAAAATTCAACAATCGTCTCGGCGCACATCCGGGCAGACTTAGCCGCAAAGTAGATGCCTTCTCCCGAAGATTTGGTCACCGTACCCGCCGCATCACCGACGAGCGCTACTCGGCCAACGACGCGCCGCGGTCTGGGGTGCTCTGGAATGGGATGCGCTTCTACCTTGATGATTTCGCCGCCTTCTAACCGCTTGGCTGCACGCTGACGAATGCCGCGCTGTAGCGCTTTGATCCGCGCTTGGTTGGGGCGCATGGTGCCGGTGCCCACCGCCACGTGATCGTATTTAGGGAAGACCCAGGCGTAGAAGTCGGGGGAGACATCGTCGCCGACGTACATCTCGGCGAGCTCTTCGTAGTAGGCCATTTTGTCTTCGGGCAGGCGGATGCGCTCTTGAAATGCTATTGCGTAGTTATAATCACCTGCATCGATCGCTCTAGCCACGCGGGAATTAGCACCATCCGCGCCAATCACCATATCTACTTTGAGCGTCTTCGCCTCACCCTGCAAACCACCGTTCGAGTGATCAGCGTAGTGAAGGACATAAGGGTCTTTGACGTTTCCAGGAATCTCTAGCTTATGCACAGTCCCGTTGATCACCTTAGTGCCTAGCCTTTCAGCTCGGTCTCTAAGGAAACCATCGAGAATTTCACGGCGGCACATGCCAATGTACTCATCGTTGTGCAATGTCTCGCCGATGTTGACTTCAACATTTGAGGGCGAGATCATCTTCATCTTGCGAACCCGGCGGTCGATAATCTCTGGAGGCAGATCGAACTCGTCCACCATGCACAGCGGAATCGCGCCGCCGCACGGCTTGGCATTATCCAGCTTGCGCTCGAACAAAAACGTTTCAATGCCAGCTTTTACAAGTGTCTCCGCAGCGGAAGAACCCGCCGGACCACCGCCTACAACCGCAACCCGAAGTGCCAAGGGCTTATGCTCCACGTAATAAAAAACCTATGGGAAGAATCGTATCACCGTCGCTTGTGCCAAAGGACCAAAACCCCGTCAATGTTAAGCAGATTGCAACACTGGTTTACATTGTGAAAAAGAGGCACGCATGTCAATATCTGGGCTTGCAGTCAGAAAAGCTCAGTGCCTCGCTATCCAGAAATCCGGCTAGTGCCATTTCTAAGACTGCTTCGACTGGATAGTTGATATCTGCTGCGCGTCTTCCAAAGGCTTCTCGCACTGGCTCGGGCAGCGCTACCAGGATCATTTGTGCAACTACAGGGCTTAGGTGTTCTGCTGTTTCCGTCGGTGCAGTCAGCGACAGAGTCAGTTCCTTGTGGGTATGTGAGATGATCTCAGCCTCTACTAAGATAGCTAGTATGCGCGTTCTATCTTATTAATGATTGCAGTACTTGGCTATTAACGTGTCGTATGGCTATTAAACCTTCTCAGATTCAGTCGGTGCTTAACAGTAAGCGGGCAGATTTTTCTAGCTTCGATGCCAGCACTTCTGGCTACTTGAGTCAGTATCGAACGGCATGGGAAGAATGGTCGATGCTGTCGCCTGCCAAGCGCGACCGCTGGGCTCAATCTCAATCTGGCGATCTTGGCGCGTGCCCTCTAGAGCCAATCAGCGCCGAGAATCACGGCATCATTCGTAGCCATCTACAGTGGGAGAATAGAGAGCAAAGCCTAGCATGGGTAAGCCAGCAGCTCAGAGACGTGACGACGTTTGCGGTCGATGGCTCACAGGTCTTTCCTCAAAAAGATTTCTCAATTCCGATCGCCCTAGTTCAGATTGGCTGGTTCGAAAATCATCATTCGGCAGCGGGTACGTATGAGAAGGACATCTTGCTCGATGTGATGACACCAAAGGATCTGGTCGCCGATCGCTCGCAACCAATGGATCGGTGGATCAATATGCGCCGCTTCTCGATGGAGGTGCAGCGACTGATCGATTACATCAAGACAGCTAAGGACAGAGCGCTTCAGCAGGGGCGCGATCCAGAGAAGTGCCTAGTCTTTTGTGATGGTTCGCTGGTGCTGTCTTTTGCTTCTATGCTCGAAGAGAATATCCGTGCGCCCTATGTGGAGCGGGTGCTGACGCTATTGCAGGTGAGCGAAAAGCATCAGGTGCCGCTGGTCGGCTATGTTGACACGGCTGAGTCAAACGATGTGATTACGCTACTGAAGATTTTTCACGATTTGGGGAAGTCTCGGGCTATTCATGATGCGAAGCTGCTGAGTCCGCTGATGCGGTGGGGCGATCGCACGCCTTTGATGACTTGCGATCGCGGAGGCATCCTCACCGAATACAGAGAGATGAGTGATCGCCTCACCTTCACCTACATAAAAACTAACGCTGGCTATCCCACTCGGCTTGACCTACCAAAATGGATCTGGGAAGCTGGTCTAGTCGAAACGGTGATCGACCAGGTTCGCGCCGAAGTCGTCGTTGGCAATGGCTATCCTTACGCGATCGAAACTGCTGATCAGACCGCCGTTTTGCAGAGCCGCGATCGCCAAATCTTCTACCGCATTCTGCAAGACTGGGCCGCCCAAGAGCAGCTACAGCTCAGCCTGTCCCAAAAGATGAAAAGCAAAGCCAGACGTAGAGGATAGGAAACCAGGATTGCTAGGCATAGAGAAGGCAAAAAGAAAAGGCAAAAGGATTAAACGGCGCGTTTCAACAATTAGACCCAGCCTATGGTCAGGTCTAATCGTAGCGGCCGTAGCGATTGGATTTTTGTCAGTCGGCACCTGGCAGTTACTAGAGCAGCAAAGCTACAACCTGTTGCATCAAGTCAAACAAGTGCTAGTTGGCACCCCTAGCTGGAGCGATCAGGTTGCTGTAGTCGCTATTGACGAAGCCAGTGTGAAAGCACTAGGTAGATTTCCGTGGCCTAGATCGCGCTATGCTGAACTACTCGATCGACTATCCCCTGCTCAGCCCGCCGTAGTCGCCCTCGATATCCTATTTTCTGAATCGACAGCCCAAGACGCTCAGCTAGCTCAATCTATTGTCAACAGCGCTAATGTGGTCCTCGCTGTCGGCGTAGACAGTGCGGGCAATCGGCTCAATGTCACGCCTAGCATTGCTGTTCCTGCTGATGGATTCTTCTTGACAGGCGAATTCAATAACAACCCCGATAAGGACGGAATTAGCAGACGGCTGCGGCTCTACAGCGAAGATGCCGTCACTCTACCGCTGGCGGTAGCCACACTACAGGTCTACGCAGAAACGCTTGCGGCCACCGCCAAGGCGTCTCCTACCTCCACGTCTGTAGAAGCTTCTCGTCTAGCGGCTACTCAGCAGCCTGACCAGCTGCTAGCAGCCGACGACTGGCCGACTAAAAAGCCGATCTGGATCAGCTGGCCAGGTGAAGTCGCTTTGTTTAAGGATGCAGCTAATCAATCAGCTATGCAACCGGGAGAGCTTCAAATTTACTCTTTCATTGATGTTGTCAGCGGAAGAATTGACGTTAGCCAACTACAGAACAAAATTGTCTTGGTTGGAGTTTCACTCACGGGCGTTGATGCACTGCGCACGCCTTTTCACATCAATCCGCCAGTGAGCGGGGTTTATCTGTATGCTGCGGCTATTGATAATTTGCTCACAGGAAGCTATCTGCAGAAGCTTTTCCGGTGGCAAGAGATGCTGCTCCTGGCCTGTTTGGCGCTGGTTAGCAGCTACTGGCTGTGGCGGCAGAGCTTACGGCGGCGGCTCGCTATAGTCATAGGGTTTCCGCTGTTTTGGTGCGCTGTGGCGCTAGGTTGCTTTTGGGTTGGTTGGTGGGTGCCAGTCGCCGCGCCTGTTAGCACGGTGATGTTCAGTGCGCTAGCGGTTCAGCTACAAGAGCAAAGAGAAAAGCAGCAGCTGATGGCGTTATTCTCGATGAATGTGTCTCCAGAGACGGCAGAGCTGATTTGGCAGCGCAAGAGCGAAATCCTAAACCAGGGCGATCTAGCCGCTCAAGACCTGACGGCAACTGTGCTGTTCATGGATATTCGAGGATTTACGACCATTGCAGAGACGCTGCCTTCCCAGCAGCTTTTGCCGTGGCTCAATCAGTACTTCGAGACCATGACTGACTGCATTATGGAGCACGGAGGCATGGTGGATAAGTACATTGGTGATGCGATCATGGCGGTATTTGGTGCGCCTGTGCCTCGCATGCGTCCAGCGGAGATCAAATCGGATGCGATCGCCGCTGTCGAAGCCGCCATCGAAATGCAGCAGCGCCTTAGCGTACTCAACCGCAAGCTAGTTCAGCAGGGACTGCCTGCTATCAGGTTTGGCATTGGCATCCATACCGGTCAGCTAGTTGCCGGTACGGTAGGCAATCGCTATCGGCTCAACTATTCACTGTTCGGCGATACGGTCAACGTTGCTGCCCGCATCGAAAAGCTGACCAAAACCTTGCCTGCAACAGCGCCTATTCAGCTGTTGCTAAGCTCCACTACAGCCGACTATATCTATACACATTTTCCCCTTAAGCGAGTCTCTTCAACAGCGCTGCGAGGGCGTCAAGAAACTTCAGAGCTATATACGCTGGCGTCCGATACGCTGCAGTGAAGTGACTGAATAGAAATCCCAACTGAAACTTTCCGCTTAAACTCCCGGCTAAAACTTTCACGGCTAGAACGTCTAATTGACTTAGATGCGCGACTTTAAATGCACAATATTTCAAACAGAATGCTAGAGAGACTAAGCCTACGCTTGACAGCTGCGATCACCCTGGTTACCCTTAGCACCACGACAGCTACAGTCCCCCCTGCTCGCGCAGGCTACGTAGCTCACCGCAGCAGTTCCAGTCAGCTTGTCCAGGGCTCATCCGCACCCACCGACAGGACCACATCAGCACAGACGCCCACCCCAATACCAGGCAGCAGCGTATCGCTAGTCGCCCCGACTGGGTTTGTCCTCTCCAATCAGTTCTCAGGATTTATCAACATAGATAATTCGTCTAGCATCGTCGTTGCCGAACTTCCCTTAGAAGCCCATGCAGAGATGACAGACATCCTCTCTTCTACGCCAGCGGCCGTCACTGCCGCTTTCGCAGAACGAGGAGTCGAGCTCGAGGTTGAGAGCATATCTAGCCTCGTGGTAGGAGAGAATCAGGTTCCCTTAGTCGTAGGAACTCAGACCATCAATGGCATCCAAGTCACCAAGTACTTTACGCTATTCGCTGCCGAAAGTACGTTGCTGCTGACTTTCAACGTCACCAAATCGGCAGAGCTAAGCGAAGAAACAGTCGTTGAAACCATCAGATCAATCCAGATTGCGCCCGTGCTTTCTATTGAGCAAAAGGTTGCTGAGCTACCCTTTCGCTTTGAGACGGAAGCGCCTTTTCGAGTATCTGATGTATTGGTCGGCTCTGCAGTCTTGCTCACGCTTGAAGACACAAGTCCCTCGGAAGGAACGCCGCTTGTTGTCATTGCCAGTTCGGTGAGTCCGGTGCTAGCTGTTGATTTGCCCACCTTCTCAGCCCAGCTATTGCAAAACAGCGAAGATTTCTCGGATGGCACGATCACCAGCCAGTCACCCATCGAGTTCGCTGGCGGTGAAGGCTATTTCACAAGCATGGACCTGTCTGACTCCATGGCATTTCAGTACGTCAGGATTTTGCCCAACAACTTCTACATTAGAATGCTAGCTGTCGGCGATGCGCAAACGCTAGAAGACCTTACTCCTAGCATTGAAGCTATTCAAAGGTCAGTCGAAGCCGAGCTGTAAGACTCGCTTGGTGAACCATTAGCGCAATACTCGGCCCATGTAGCTGCCCCAAAGCGCTGCGGCCTGAGCGCTGCTACCACTAGTCGGGCTGTTGTCATCATTGCCTAGCCACACACCAGTGACTACCGCATCACGGGGCACAAAGCCGACAAACCACATATCAACGTTGTCGTTCGTGGTCCCGGTCTTGCCCGCTTCACCCCGCCCGATGTAGGCATTTCGCCCGGTGCCGCCTTCTACCACACCGCGCATTAGGCTCACCATCTCATCGGCTACTGCCGGGTCCAACACCTGTACCCCAGCATCCGCTGACTGAGCAAAGTCATAGATCACCCGGCAAGTAGAGGGGTCGTCAAAGTCCGCGCAGTCGCCGCTATCAAGTACCCGCTGGATACCATGCGGTCGATTCCACACACCCTGATTGGCAAACGCGGCAAATGCACCGGTAATTTCCAACGGGGTCACTTCGCTTTGCCCCAGGATCAGACCCGGTTCCGCCCTCAGTTCGGAGGTTATGCCCATCTGTTGAGCCAGATCTATTACCGGGCTCAGTCCGACTGCCTGAGCGATTCTGAGTGCAACCACGTTTTCTGAGCGCGCCATGCCCGCATACATATCGAGCGCACCACTGCCGGATCGACAGCCCGAATAGTACTGGCCACCCCAGTTCAAATCGCCACAGGCAAAGCTCTCTGCGGGTGAGATGCCTTGCTCTAGGGCAGCGGCATAGGCAAACGCCTTGAAAGTAGACCCCGGCTGACGTTCGGCTTGACTCGCGCGGTTGAACTGGCTTTGGGCATAGTCTACGCCGCCCACAAGCGCCTCGATTTCGCCGTTTTGAGTATTGAGTGTGACTACCGCCCCTTGAGAGAATCCAGCCGCTGCCCCCTGAATGTTGACGGTTTCGCGCAGAGCACTTTCAGCCGCAGCTTGAGCCTCTAAGTCGATGCTAGTTTCTACAATGAAGTTGCCTTCGCGCGCCAGTCCTTCTCCTAGAACGCTGTTGAGCTCATCGAAGATATAGCTGTAGAAGTAGGGAGCTGTGGCGCTTTTGAGCTGCTCGCGGGCTTTGGGGCTAATTTCGATGCGTGATCGCCTTTCCCGTCTGCCGTCTTCGGCGCTGATCATGCCTAGACCGACCATGCGTTCGATCACGCGATCGCGATACTCCACCGCCGCCTGATAGTCCCGCACTGGGTTAAACGCATTCGGTGCAGGCAAAATGCCCACCAGTGTCGCCGCTTCTCCGATGCTGAGATCTTTTGCGTCCTTGTCAAAGTAAAACTGCGAGGCATCCTCAAATCCGTACAGGTTGTTACCCAGATACACCCGATTCAAGTACAGCAGCATTAACGCATCTTTGCTGTAAAAGGTCTCTAGCTTGAGCGCCACAATCGCTTCTCGAATCTTGCGGCCAGCATTATCCTCAGTGCCCACATAGTCGCGGAAGGTATTACGAGCGAGCTGCTGCGTTAGCGTACTTGCCCCTTCTCTGATGCCCCCTTCTCTTACATTTGTCCTAAGCGCGCGGGCAATGCCCCACGGATCTACGCCGGGGTGCCAGTAAAACCGGGTATCTTCTGAAGCCACCACTGCCTTTGGTAAAAAAGCAGAATAGTCTTGCAGTTGATTGTTTTCTCGATGAGTGATGTTGGGTAGCTCGTTTAACGGCGTGCGGCGACCGTCTTCACCTTCTGCTGTGACCAGTACTGGACCCTGCACAGACTCCGGTAGCGGATTGATAGAAATTTTGGGCCATTCTATGCCGACCATCCAAAGTGCGAATAGGCTGGACAATCCAGTCGCACCGTACACCCCGTAGCGCATCGTCGTGATGTACCAGGGCGGCGGATCGATATAGCGAACGGTGACTGCATCGGCTAGCTCTTCCGGGCCCAGTGTGAGCACATCGCCATGACGGAGCGGTCGCTTTGAAAAGCGTCTTTTGTTTCGGTAGATGCCGTTGGTCGATCCTTTATCTCTGACGACGAAGGGACGACCAGGGAGATTGTGGTCGCGGGTCAGAGTCAGATGCGTTTGGCTGACGATCGGCGATCGCACCACAATGTCGCTCTTGGACGAGCGGCCCAGTAGATAATGCTCCCCTATCAAAGGATATTCTTGGGTCTTACCATTGGCATCAGCTTCTACCACCAGCTTTGGCACCCGCGCATCCGGCTTCAGCGGAATCTTAGAAAAGTCCACATTCGCCTGAACCGTGTGAAACGCCTGGGTTATCGATCCTAGAAATGTCTTAGGCGGCTTCTGTGAGGGTGGCTTGGGCGGTGGCGAAGTCATAAGCGCAAAAGATGAGCTTGATTTCTGAAGTGTTTACAGTATAGGAACCCACACAAAAAATGTAAGAGATTTCGGAAGAATGCTCTAGCCTGCTAACGCTTATCAGTACGCGGGTCGGGAAAGAATATCGCCACAATCAATAAGCAGATGATGCCCACGTTGATCCAGACGTCGGCCAGGTTGAATACCGGAAATCTGGTGACCGGGAATACTTGCAAGAAATCAACCACCTCACCGAACAGGACTCGGTCAATCCCGTTGCCAAACGCGCCGCTGAGGATAAACCCGTAGCCCGCCGACTCCCAGCGATTGGGCATGCGCACAAACCAGCCGTAGAGGGCTAGTCCGGCGCTGACTGCCATCGACAGCCATTTAAGCCATTCGCCGTTTTCGCTAAACAAGCTCCACGCTGCGCCTGGGTTTGTCACATAGGTGAAGTGCAAGATTCCCGACAAGATTGGAATACTCTCACCTAGCTCAAAATTTTGCACGACCCAGTACTTCGTTAGCTGATCGAGAATCACGCCGACGATGGCTACTAGCCAAAACAGTCCGTTTTTGGGCTTCATACGCTAATTAAAACAGCAGGCTAATAAAATAGTAGTTTGCGCAGACCAAAGGCAATCAGCGCGATCGCACAGCTCACCATCACCTGCCCTGGAATTTGCCCGACCGAGTAGCTCATTATCGCAGCCCCTAGCCCCGGCGAAGCAGGCAACCAGCGAAATAGATGACCCAAAACCAGGTAAACAATTCCACACAGATGCACAGGCACTAGTCCGCTAATCGCCGCAAAGCCTAGCCGCTCTAGCGACCGCTTCCGGCGGAAGGCCAGCAGCCCGCACAGCCATCCTGCCGGAATAAACCCTAGCAGATACCCAAAACTAGGCTCTCGCAAGTAGCCCAACCCAGCTCCTTGAGAAAATACCTCGAATCCAAAGCGCTCAAACAGCAAAATGCCTAGCATTACATAGGCAACCTGAGACAGCGCCGCCGCATTCTTGCCGCCCATGCAGCCAGTGAATAGCACCGCTCCCACCTGAAAAGACACCCCTAGCGAAGCAATCTCGATACCGCCGCCCGTACCTTGTAGCCAATCGTTAACAGGCAGCTCAAACACGAACGCCTCTAGCCACGTGCAGCCAATTGTCAAAATCAGGCCAACTAGCGCCCAAAGTAGCTCAGCAGGCGAAAACACAATCCATCCCTTGTTTCAGCTCACTGCTCGAATCACTGCTCAAAAAGTAATCGCAACAAAACAATCTCAATACAGCGATCTTAAGGCATTTTCTCCAGAAGCCGTTTCTTACAGAAGATTACTTTTGCGCAGTTCCGCCTAATTCAATCTGAAGCAAGCTTTACACTTGGTTGCAATGCTCTCTTAGTTCTCCTAGCCGCTAGTATGTTTCCTTCTCATCGTCCGCGTAGGCTGCGATCGCACTCGCAAATCCGTCGCATGGTCCGCGAAAACATCGTCACCACTAGCGATCTGGTCTATCCCCTGTTCGCTGTCCCCGGTGATACCTTCGCCCAAGAAGTCAAATCCATGCCTGGGGTCTATCAGCTCTCTGTCGACAAAATCGTCGAAGAAGCCAAAGAAGTCTACGATTTGGGCATTCCGGCGGTCATTCTCTTTGGCATTCCCAACGAAAAAGACACCGAGGCGACTGGCGCGTGGCACGACCACGGCATCGTCCAAAAAGCCACCGAAGCGATCAAGCAAGCCGTTCCCGATCTAGTTGTTATCGTCGATACCTGCCTCTGCGAATATACCAATCACGGCCACTGTGGCTACCTAGAAGTCGGCGATCTCTCAGGCCGCGTTCTTAACGATCCCACCTTAGAACTGCTCAAGAAAACTGCCCTCTCCCAGGCCAATGCTGGCGCTGATGTCATTGCTCCTTCGGGGATGATGGATGGCTTTGTGCAGGCTATCCGCAGCGGACTAGACAGCGGTGGCTTTGAAGATCTGCCTATCCTTTCCTACGCTGCCAAGTACTCTTCTGCCTACTACGGTCCGTTTCGAGACGCCGCCGAATCCGCCCCACAGTTTGGCGATCGCCGCACCTATCAGATGGACCCTGGTAATGGCACCGAAGCGCTTAAAGAGATTGAGCTAGACATTGCCGAAGGCGCAGACATGCTGATGGTCAAACCCGCACTGGCCTATATGGACATCATCTGGCGGGTAAAAGCAGCGACCAACTTGCCCGTCGCTGCCTACAACGTCTCTGGTGAATACTCGATGGTCAAGGCCGCCGCTCTAAACGGCTGGATTGATGAAGAGAAAGTTGTGATGGAAACGATGACTAGCTTCAAAAGATCGGGCGCAGATCTGATATTGACCTATCACG